>JBBPIU010000093.1:0-12001 GCA_038040245.1 Pseudomonadota bacterium
CGCGCACCCTGTGGCGCATTACCGTCAAAGAGGAGAGGAAACCATGAAACGCAGAACCTTTGTAAGCACACTCGCGGCCGGCGCGGTCGCGGCCGCGCTCGCAATGCCGGCTTCGGCGCAGACCGTCACGCTCAACGGCGCGTCGCAGTTCAGCGACGAGCACGCTTTCACCAAGGCGATGATCAAGTTCGAGGAGCTTGTGAAGCAGTACTACGGCAAGCCGGTCAACTTCGTGCTGCACAAGAACAGCTCGCTCGGCCTGGAGAAGCAGTATTTCGAGTACATGGCGCAGGGCAAGGCGGTCGATTACGCGATCGTCTCGCCAGCGCACATGTCCACGTTCTCGCGCGCGGCGCCGTTCATCGACGCGCCGTTCCTGTTCCGCGATCTCGCCCACTGGAACAAGGTGCTCGAGGCCGACCTGCTCAATCCGGTCGCCGAAGAGATCAACCAGAAGGCCGAGGTGATGCTGATCGGCTACGCCGGCGGCGGCACGCGCAACATCTTCGTCAACAAGCCGGTGAAGAACCTGGCTGAGATCAAGGGCCTCAAGGTCCGAGTGCAGGGGGCACCGATCTGGAGCCGCACCTTCACCGCCGCCGGGATGGCGCCTACGGTGATCGCGTACAACGAGGTGTACAACGCGATCCAGAACAACGTCATCGCCGCCGGCGAGAACGAGGCCGCGGGCGTGGAGCAGATGAAGTTCTACGAAGTCGCGCCGCACCTGTCGATGACGCAGCACGCGATCACCATCCGCCCACTGTGCTTCTCGACCAAGACCTTCAACAAGCTCGACCCGCAGCTCCAGGCCGCCGTCCTGAGGGCCGGCAAGGAGGCGGGCAAGTACGGGCGCGACATCGAGTCGAGCGAGGACGCGGCAAAGCTCGAGGCGATGGAAAAATCGGGCAAGTTGAAGCGCGTTCCGTTCGCCGACCGGGCGCAGATGAAGAAGCTGGTCGATCCGGTGATGGCGGACTACGCCAAGGAGATCGGCGCCGATCAGCTGCTGGCGAAGATCAACGCGATCAAATAGATTTTTGCGAGAGGAAAGCGGCGGCGCCGGGCGCGTCGCCGTTTTTTTATGTTCAGAAAAATGACCTACTGGTACGGCAAGCTGCTCACCGGGCTGCTCGCCTTCTCCGTCGCCATCCTCATCATCCCGGTCAGCCTGCAGATCTTTTCGCGCTACACCGATCTGATCCCCTCCTACATCTGGACCGAGGAGATGGCGCGCTTCATGTTCATATGGATGATCATGATCGGCGCCATGCTCGGCGTGCGCGAAGGTACGCACTTCGAGGTCGACCTCTGGCCGCAGATGGGGCCGCGCGCCACGGCGCTGCTCAATATCGTTTCCGGCGTATTCGTGCTGGTGTTCGCGCTGGTGTTCGCATGGTGGGGAATGGAGTTCACGCGCTTCGCCTGGAACCGCCACTCCGAGCTTGCGGACTTGCCGCTGTGGCTGATCCATCTGCCCTGGCCGCTCACCGGGATCACTTGGCTCGTCTTCGGCGGCGAGCGCATGGTCGATAACGCGCGCATCCTCACGGGCCGGACCGCATGACCGCCGCCACCGTCCTTACGCCGGGGATCGCGGCGCTGATGCTGTTCGGCGTGTTTTTCACGCTCCTCGCCATCCGAGTGCCGGTGGCGTTCGCGCTCGGCCTCGCCTGCCTGCCGATCATGGTGATCGAGCCGCACCTGACGCCGATGAACCTGGTGCAGGAGACCTTCAACGCCTACAACTCGTTCATCCTGCTCGCGGTGCCGTTCTTCCTGCTCACCGCCAACCTGATGAACGTCGGCGGCATCACCGACCGGCTGGTGCGCCTCTCGCGCGCGCTGGTCGGCCATTTCCCCGGCGCGCTCGCGCAGGTCAACGTCGTGCTGTCGATCTTCTTCGCCGGCATCTCGGGCTCGTCCACCGCGGACGCCGCCAGCCAGTCGAAGATCTTCATCGAGGCGCAGGTCAAGGAAGGCTACGACGTCAGCTTCTCGGTGGCGATTACGGCGGTGTCGGCGGTGATGGCGGTGATCATCCCGCCATCGATCCTGATGATCGTCTGGGGCGGGGTGCTCCAGGTGTCGATCGGCGCGCTGATGCTCGCCGGGATCATCCCCGGGCTGCTCATCGGCCTCGCGCAGATGGCGACCGTGCACGCCTACGCGGTGCGGCGCAACTACCCGAAATACGAGCGTGCGAGCTTCGGTGAAATGATGAGATCGGCCGCCGTTTCGATCCCGGCGCTGATGACGCCGTTCATCATCGTCGGTGGCAAGATCTTCGGCTGGTTCACCGCCACCGAGTCGGCCTGCATCGCGGTGCTCTACGCGGGTGCGCTGTCCATGCTGGTGTATCGCGAAATGGGCCTCAAGGGGGCGAACGAAGCGCTGCTCGATACCGGCAGGCTCGCCGCGGTGGCGCTGTTCTGCGTCGGCACCGCGAGCGCGTTCGGCTGGCTGCTCGCCTATTACCAGATCCCGAAGGCGATCCTCGAAGGCGTTTCGGCTTGGAACATGGGGCCGACCACCACAGGGTTCTTCATCGCCTTTTGCTTCCTCGTGGTGGGCTGCTTCCTCGACGCCATCCCGGCGATCATCATTGTCGGCACCATCCTCGAGCCGCTCGCCAAGACGGCCGGCCTGGACCCGGTGCACTTCGCCATCGTCGGCATCGTGTCACTCGCCTTCGGTCTGGTGACGCCGCCTTACGGCCTGTGCCTGATGATCTCCTGCGCGGTGGCCAAGATCCGCATGATCGACGCGATGAAGGACACCATGATCATGCTGATACCAATGCTTCTGGTGTTGGCGCTGATCATTGTGTTCCCGCAGGTGCCCCTGTTTCTGCCACGCCTGTTCCCGCCCGGAACACTGTAATGGCGAAGCCCGCGGCGCTGGTGACGGGTGCGGGCCGCGGCCTGGGCCGTGGCATCGCGCTTGCGCTGCAGGCACGCGGCTTCGACGTGGTGGCCAACGATCTCGAACGGCCTTCCGAGCCGCTGGCTGGCGCCGCCTTCGTGCAGGGCGACGTTGCCGACACGCGCCAGCACGCGCGCATGGTGGAGGAGGCCTGGAGCGCCTTCGGCCGGCTCGATTGCCTGGTGAACAATGCCGGTGTCATGACTTCGGTACGTGGCGATCTGCTGGAACTCACCGAGCAAAGCTTCGACCGCGTGCTGGGCGTCAACCTGCGCGGCACCTTCTTCCTTACCCAGCGCGTGGCGAAGCGCATGATCGCCGCACCATCGCCGCACTTTCGCTCGATCGTCACCATATCGTCGGTCAATGCGTTCATGGCGGGTGGCACGCGGGCCGATTACTCGCTGTCAAAGTCCGCACTGACCATGCTGGTGAAGCTTTATGCCATCCGCTTGGCCGACGCGGGCATCCGTTGCTACGAGGTGCGGCCCGGCATCATGCGCACCGACATGACCAGTTCGGTGAGGGAGCAGTACGACCGGAAAATCGCCGACGGCTTTGTGCCGATCAGGCGCTGGGGCGAGCCGGAGGACGTCGGACGCTGCGTGGCGATGCTCGCCTCGGGCGAACTGGGGTTTTCCACCGGCGAAGCCATCCACGTGGATGGCGGGCTGCACGTGCAGACGCTGTGACATGAAGATCACCGCCGTCAGGACCCACTGCCTCGCGAGCGAGCTGGAGACGCCGTTCGCGTTCTCGCAGGGCTGGGTCAAGCGCCGCGGCGCCTGCATCGTCGAGGTGGAGACCGATGCCGGCCTTACCGGCTGGGGCGAGGCGCTATGCCAGGGATTGCAGCCGCCGCAGATTGCCGCGGCGGCGGTCGAATCCGCGCTCGCGCCGCTGCTGATCGGTGCCGATCCCCTGCAGATCGAGCCGCTCTGGCACCGGATGTACATGCACACGCGCGACTACGGCATGAAGGGCGTGGTGATCGCGGCGATCAGCGGCATCGACATCGCCTTGTGGGACCTCGCGGGGAAAAGCCTCGGCCAGCCGGTCTGGCGTCTGCTCGGCGGCGCGCACCGCAACCGCGTGCAGGTCTACGCGACCGGCTTTTACCGCATCGCGGGTCAGGGCGAGGCGCCGCGCCTGGCCGATGAGGCGCGGCAACGCGCGGCCGAGGGTTTTCGCTTGCTCAAGATCAAACTGGGGTTCGGCATCGCCGACGACTTCGCCGTGATGCAGGCAGTGACGCGAGCGGTCGAGGGTCGGGGCCTTCGCATGATGATCGACACCAACCACGCTTACGGTGTGGCCGACGCGGCGCGCCTCGGGCGCGCGCTCGCGCCACTCGACCTGCGCTGGTACGAGGAACCGGTCGCTGCCGAGGACCTCGCGGGCTACCGCGAGCTGCGCGCCAAGCTTGATGTGCCGATTGCAGGTGGCGAGAACGAGTTCACCGTGTTCGGTTTTAAGAACCTCCTGGACGCTCGCGCGGTGGACATCGCGCAGCCCGACGTCTGCGCGGCGGGGGGCTTCACCGCGTGCCGGCACATCGCCTCGCTCGCACTTGCCCACGGCGTGCAGGTCAATCCGCACGTCTGGGGCTCATCGGTGGGCCAGGCGGCGTCGCTGCACCTGATCTGCGCGGTGCCGCTCGCCAACCCGTCGCTGCATGCGGATGAGCCGGTGTTGGAGTACGACTGCTCCGCGCATCCGTTCCGCGAGCAACTGGTGGACAAGCCGCTCAGGCACCGCGACGGCTGGCTGGAGTTGCCCGATGCGCCCGGCCTCGGCATCGAGGTCGACCGCGGCGCCCTGGAGCGCTACCGTGCCTAGCGCGCCCGATCCTTCCAAGCTCTCGCTCAACACCGCGACCACGCGGCAGCAGTGGGGTCTCGCTCAGGCGATCGAGGGCTGCGCGCGCCACGGCATCCGCGGCATCGCGCCCTGGCGCGACCAGGTCGCGCAAATGGGGCTCAAGGAGGCGGCGATGGCGATCAAGGCCAACGGGCTCACCGTCACGGGTCTTTGCCGCGGCGGCTTCTTCACCGCGAAGGACTGGCTGGACGACAACCGGCGTGCCATTGAGGAAGCGCACACGCTCGGCGCGCAGTGCCTGGTCCTGGTGGTCGGCGGCCTTCCCGAGGGCTCGAAAGATCTGGGCAGAGCGCGGGAGAGGGTGAAAGAATCCATTTCAATCATTCTTCCCGAGGCCAGGAAAGCCGGTGTACCGCTGGCCATCGAACCGCTCCACCCGATGCAGGCCGCCGAGCGCGCGTGCATCAACACGCTGGAGCAGGCGCTGGATATCTGCGATGCATTGGGTGACGGCATCGGTGTCGCCGTTGACCTGTATCACGTGTGGTGGGACCCGAAGCTCGAACAGCAGATCCGGCGGGCAGGGAAGCAGCGCATCCTCGCGTACCACATCTGCGATTGGCTGGTGCCGACGCGCGACCTGCTGAACGACCGCGGCATGATGGGCGACGGCGTCATCGACCTGCCGCGCATTCGCGCTTGGGTCGAGGCCGCGGGCTACTCAGGGTTCCACGAAGTCGAGATCTTTTCCGAGCGCGACTGGTGGCAGCGCGAGCCGGACGAAGTACTACGGGTGTGCAAGGACCGCCATCGCATTACGTGAAGGACAAAAAAAGCGGGGCAAAATGAAGCTCGGTTATTTCACCATGCCGCTGCACCCGGTGGGCAGGGACTGGCGCCAGACGCTGGCCGAGGACCGGGAGGCCGTCCTGCTCGCCGAGCGCCTCGGGTTCGAGGAGGCCTTCATCGGCGAGCATGTCACCGATCTCGCCGAGACCATTACCTCCTGCCTGATTTTCATCGCCACGCTGGCGCGCGACACGAGCCGCATCCGGCTGGGCAGTGGCACCGTGAACCTGGCCAACCGCCATCCGGCCGCGACCGCGGCGGAGATCGCCATGGTCGACACGCTGCTCGAAGGCCGCTTCATCCTCGGAGTCGGGCCGGGCGGCCTGCGCTCGGATGCCGAGATGATGGGCAATTTCGACGCCGACCGAAACGCGATGTTCGTGGAATCGCTTGAGCACATGATCGCGCTTTGGACACAGGAGCCGCCGTATCGCCTGCGCGGCAAGCTCTGGAACCTGACCACCGAGCGCACCTGGATCCCGGATCTCGGGCAAGGGGCCATGCTGAAACCTTTCCAGCGCCCGCACCCGCCCATCGTCGTCACCGCCATCCTGCCGCATTCCAACGGCATTGCCGCGGCTGCGGCCCGCGGCTGGACGCCTATCTCGGCCAACTTCGTGCAGTCCTGGGTGGTCGCCACCCATTGGCCGAAGTATGTCGAGGGCTGCGCCCGGGGCGGCCGCGAGGCGCGCGGCGAGGACTGGCGCGTGGCGCGCAGCATCTTCGTCGCCGATGACGACGCCACACTGCGGCGCATGACACGCGCGCCGGGCAATACCTTTGCGCAGTATTTCCGCAACCTGCAGCGCAAGTCGGCGGCGGGCCGGGGCAACGCGGTCTTCAAGCATGATCCCGCGCTGCCCGACGAGGCGCTCACCGACGAGTACCTGGTCGATACCATGCTGACCAGCGGCACCGTGAACGAGGTGGTGGATAAGCTCCTCGCCTTTCGCGAGGCTGTCGGCCCGTTCGGCACGCTGCTCTACTGCGGCCACGACTGGGCCGACCCGGTCGCCATGCGCCGCTCGATGCAGCTGATGGCCGAAGAGGTCCTGCCGCGCATCAATCGCGCGCTGGGTGAGACCGGCGGACGCTAGAATTTCCGTTGCTCTCAACTGGAATCAATCAGCACTCGCAAGGAGCAGACAGAACATGAAAATCTTCATGACAGGCGCTTCCGGGTACATCGGCGGAACCGTGGCCGATTCACTGATCAAGTCCGGCCACTCGGTGGCCGCGCTCGCCCGCACGGAGGCAGCCGCGGCCAAGATGCGCGCCCACGGCATCGAAGCCGTGCACGGCGACTTGAGCAGTCACAGCGTGGTCAGGAACGCGGCGCGAATTGCGGATGCAGTGATCAATTGCGCCAACGCCGATGACCCGTTCGTGGTCGCGGCGATCGTCGAAGGACTGGCAGGATCGGGCAAGGCGTTTCTGCACACCAGCGGCTCGAGCGTGGTCGGCGACAAGGCCGCGGGAAAATTCTCGCCTAATGTCCATCACGAAGACACGCCTTTGGAGCCGCTCCCCGAGAAGATCCAACGCTTTGCGGTGCAGCGTGCGGTACTTGCCTCGTCCAGCCAGGGAGTGCGCTCGGTGGTGCTGTGTCCCTGCCTCATCTACGGTCGTGGACGGGGAGCGAACCCCGACAGCATTCAGGTGCCGAACCTGATCCGCCAGGCGGTCAAGAGCGGCGTTCCCCGTTACATCGGTGACGGCGAGAATATCTGGTCCACGGTACACATCGAAGACGTTGCCGGCGCCTACCTGCTCGTGCTCGAAGCCGCGCGCGCCGGATCGTTCTATTTCATCGAAAACGGAGAAGCGAGCCTGAAGTCGATTGTCGAATCGATTGCGCGCCTGATCGGCGCAAAACGATCCCCGGAGAGCTGGAGCATCGACGAGGCGGTCGCGGAGTGGGGGCCGCAGGCGGCTTGGTTCTCCCTTGGCGGAAACAGCCGCGTCAGCGCCGAGAAGGCGCGCAAAATGCTCGGCTGGAAGCCCGCAGGCGCCGATCTTTTCCATGAGATCGAGCAGGGGTGGTACCGGCGCCAGCTCGAAGCGGGCGCCTACGCTTGACGATAAGCGCGCGCTGCTCCTTCAGCCTGCGTTGAGGGGTCGAAAGCCCCAGGAAAAGAGCGGGCGGCCGCCGTTCTCCGTGACGACGACGACCTCCTCGAGCCAGTAGCGCTCGCGCTCGCCGCCGGGAACCAGCAGGTGCAGCGGCACCACCATTCCCTTCTCCAGTGTCCAGTCGCTGTTGGCCTTGCCGTCCGCGGTGCGCTGTTCGATGTCCATGTGGGAAAGCCCGAGGCCGTGAAAAAAAATCACTGCGTCGGCCGGATTCGGCAATCCCGCCTTGCCGTAGACCTCGCGCGCGAGCGACTGCAGAGCGCTCACGCGCGCGCCCGGGCGCATGGTCTCGAGCAGGGATTCGGCGACCCGCGCCGTGGCTTCGGCGTTGCGTTTTCCGCTGCCCTCGGGTTCGCCGTCGACTACCCACGTCTTGCCGCCATCCCAGCAGTAAAGGTCGAGGGTTCCGTGGCAGTCGAACATCACGTGGCTGCCGCGCTCGATTTCGCCATTCTCGAGCCCGGTCTGCAGCGAGATCGTCGCGTCGGCTCCCTGAGGATGATTCCAGACCATCGCGCCCGGATCGCGCACGAACCCGCCGAGATCGACGGCGGCGCGCGCGTAGGCATGGCCCAGATCGCGCCAGGTCATGCCGCGCTGCCACGCCGCGATCGTGCGCCGGATCGCCGCTTCGTTCAGCCGCGTGGCGCGTTCGAGCAACCGCAGCTCCGCATCGGTCTTCACCGCGCGCGCGAACATGAGTGCGTCATAGCCGTCTGCGACCTCGACCGTGTCGATCCCAAGCCGCATGCCGAAACCGGGATCGTCGAAGGCGACGCGGCCGTGTTCGAACTTGAGATCCTTGAATGCGCCGCGCAGTGCTGTGCTCATGTCAAAAGCGTAGTTCTGGCGGGCGCGCTCAAGCCAGGCGACCCCGGCGCCGCTAGCGGGAATGAATCGGTCGATATCGGTGCGTGCGGGCGGCAGATCGAGCGGCATCATCACGGCGCGGAACGGCCGCAGATCCTCGACCCAGGTCGGTTGCGCGAGGAACGTCGCGAGGTAGTAGTCGGCGACCACCATGACCGGGTGCTCGGGCGCGTGGCGCGAGAGCATCACGGCATAAGGCCGCGGCTCGTCGGACTTGTGCGCGATCGCATTGAATCCGGTCAGGTAGAGGACGTTCTGCGGCGAGGTGGCGACGATCGCGTCCAGATTGCGCGCCGCCATGGCGTGAAGCAGGCGATCGATGTCGCACAAGCGCCTGGGCAGCGGCTCGCGCCGCGGTGTCGTATCGGAGTTCGCCGGAGAATGCATATCCAATAGTCTAAGGCACTGTCCAGAGCAGGAGCGGATGCCCGCTGGCCTCGATGGTGCGCTCGGGCGGCCAGTTTCCGAGGCCGAATCGGTGCGACACGATGCGAGTGCCGGGACGCAGTTCCGAGAGCAGCTTCGGTATCAGCCGCTGGTTCATTTCGGGAAACAGAAACAGGGTCACCACCGTGGCTTCGCGCAGATCGGCGCGAAACAGGTCCTCCTGGCGAAATTCGACGAGGCGCTCCATCCCGGCCTCGCGGGCGTTGCAGCGGGCGCGCTCGATCATGCGCCCATCGAGCTCGATCCCGACCCCGCGCGCGCCGTAGGCCTGCGCGGCGGCGATGGGGATCCGGCCATCGCCGGAACCAAGGTCGTAGACGACGTCGGTCCGCGACACAGCCGCTAGCCGCAGCATCGCCTCGACCACGTGGTGCGGGGTTGGGAGGTACGCCACCTCGGCTTCATGCATTTCGGCGGCGTTGGGCTGCGTGGCGCCGCGCGCTTTCGCCGGGCCGCAATCCGCGTTCGCATGCTGCGAGCCGGCTGCGCCAGCGAATAGCAATGCCGCAACAACGCGGAACAACGCGCCGCCCTGGGCGAACTTGCCCAGGTGCACGAAGTGCCGGTCGTTCACCATGCCCTCTGACTCATTTCAGGCGCTACGATTGCACGAACCCCGCAGCTTGCGGGGAAGTGACTGCTGCATAGCAGCAAGAAATCGACGGGAGGACGGCGAGGATCGAGCGACGGCGGCCCGGAATGGCAAAGCTGCTTGACGGATATCGCACGAATCGCGATGATTGATTTCTCAAACGGGAGGAGTACAAAATGTCGCGAAACCTGCTGAAGTTAGGGGTCTTGGGCGCATCGGCCTTGACCTTCACGTTGCTGACCACGCAAGCCGGTGCCCAGGAGAAGGTCAGCTGGAAGATGCAGAGCACCTTCCCCAGTTCGCTCACGCACCTTGGCCCTTCCGGTGTGCGCTTCACCAAGGACCTCGAGCGCATGTCCGGAGGCAATTTCGCGGTCAAGTTCTTCGAGCCCGGTGCGCTCGTTCCCGCCCTCGAGTGCTTCGATGCGGTCTCCAAAGGATCGGTCGAGTCGTGCTGGACGCCAGCCGGCTATTTCACCGGCAAATATCCCGCGCTCGCATTCTTCACCGCGGTGCCGTTCGGCCCGAATATCGGCGAGTTCATGGCCTGGAAGTGGTTCGGCGGCGGCAGCGAGTTGCAGGCAGAGATCTACGCCAAGCACAATCTGGTTTCCTTCGATGCCTTGTGCATCGGCCCCGAGACTTCCGGCTGGTTCCGCAAGGAGGTCAAATCGCTCAACGAGCTGAAGGGCATGAAGATGCGCTTCTTCGGCCTCGGCGCCCAGGTGATGCAAAAGCTCGGCGTCTCCACGCAACTGCTGGCCGCGGCCGACATCTATCCGGCGCTAGAGCGCGGCGTGATCGACGCCACCGAGTTCTCGATGCCGGCGATGGACATCAAGCTCGGCTTCCACCAGATCGCCAAGTTCAACTACTTCCCGGGCTGGCACCAGCAGACTTCGTGCACCGATTTCATGGCAAACAAGACGGCTTACGACAAGCTGCCCGAAGCCTACAAGGCGATGATCCAGGTGGCTGCCAAGGCGCAGGTGATTCACACCTTTGCCGAATCTGAGGCCATGCAGTTTCCCGTCATGGCCGAGATGCGCGACAAGCATAAGGTTCAGATCAAGCGCTGGGACGACAAGGCATTGGCCGCCTACGAGCAGGCGTGGCTCGATGTGCTCAAGGAGGAGTCGGCCAAGGACCCGGTGTTCAAGAAGATCGCCGACCACTACCTCGACTTCCGCAAGAAATACGCCATCTGGGGCACCTCGCAGGTGTTGAAGCCGACCTACCTCAAGTGAGTGGACGTCGGCGCAGCGCAATGCTGCGCCGACGCACTCCGGCGCGGCAGGGGGGAATGCCGCGGAAGCGGTGTGGGGCGGCGGGCCGGGCACCATGAACGCCTTGTTGAAGTTGTCTGAGGTTCTGCGCCGGCTGCTGGAAGTGATCGCCCTGACGGGCGGGTGGCTGCTGGTCGTCATGGCCTGCGTGACCACCTTCGATGTGGTCGCGCGCAAGTTCGGCATGCAGCTGCCATTCACCAAGCTGCAAGAGCTGGAGTGGCACTTCCACGCCGCGATCTTCTCGCTGTGGATGGGGTACTGTTACACCATCAACGCGCATCCGCGCGTCGATTCCTTCACCGAGCGGATGACCCATCGCGGCAGGGCCTGGGTCGAGCTCGCCGGTTGCCTACTGCTGGCGCTGCCCTACATCGCGCTGGTCTCGTACTACAGCCTGGAATTCGTGGAGAAATCCTACGCGCTGAACGAACAGTCCGACAGTACCGTCGGCCTGACCCACCGCTGGGTTATCAAGGGCGTTTACGCCGCCGGGCTCTGGCTGGTGGTGCTCGGCATCCTCAGCGTGCTGCTGCGCGTGATCGTCTTCCTGTTCGGAAACAAGTCGGTGGAAGAAGTCAATTTGCAGATCGGCCATGTGGAATCGGACGTCTAGTGCGAACCGGGAGTAGTCATCGTGCTTAGATTTCTGGCCGACAACCTGGCCCTGATCATGTTCGTGTCGATGTTTTTCTTCATCTTCGTGGGCTACCCGGTGGCCTTCATCATGGGCGGGCTGTCGCTCGCCTTTGCGGTCTTCGGCGCGTGGCTCGGCGTGTTCAACATGATCGGCCTGTCCGATATCGTGCTGCGCATGTGGGGCGGCGTCGCCAATGACCCGGTGCTGGCATCGATCCCGATGTTCATTTTCATGGGCGCGATATTGGAGCGCTCCGGCTCCGCCAAGGACATGCTGGACGCAACAGTGGTACTGCTGAAGCGGTGCCCAGGCGCGCTGGCGGTCTCCGTGATGGTGATGGGCACCATCCTGGCCGCGCCGATCGGCGTCGTCGGCGCGGCAGTGATCACGCTGTCGGTGATCGCTTTGCCGCAGATGCTGGCCGCGGGCTACGACAAG
>JBBPIU010000094.1:0-11582 GCA_038040245.1 Pseudomonadota bacterium
CAAGCGGATCGCCGTTTGCCTGGAGGAGGCTCGAAAGAGAGGCGACATCCCAGCCAAGTCCAATACACGGCGCATGGCAAGCCTGCTGGTGGACTGCTGGGAGGGCGCAGCGCTTCGTAGCCGGCTGCGGGGGAATGCCGCGCCGCTGACCACCATGCTCGACTTCTACTTCCAGTCGGCAGTCAGTCGCTGACCTGTTTTCTAACCCAAACTGGCGACTGCCGCCGACTTCGATCGCGAGGTAGCGCACCTATCAGAGGTGCCGGTAGAGCTCGCGATTGGCCTCAAAGACGCAAATTGCGACATCAACGCAAGGCAGTGGCGGCGGACCGGCTTGGTGCAGGACTAAACGATCAACCCCACGGTCGCGGCGGTGAGGCAGGTTGCGAGCGTCCCCGCAACGATGGATTTCAGGCCCAGCGAGACGATCTCCGGGCGGCGCTCGGGGCACATGGTGCTCATGCCGCCGATCATGATGCCGAGGCTGCCGAAATTGGCGAAGCCGCAGAGGGCGTAGGTCATGAGCAGGCGGCTGCGCTCGGAGAGCGTAGTCATGTTCGCCATGTCGATGTAAGCGACCAGCTCGTTCAGCACGGTCTTGGTGCCCAGGAGCATCCCCGCCGCTTGCGCCTCGGACCACGGAATCCCTGCGAGCCAGGCGAGCGGCGCGAGCGCCCAGCCGAGCAGGCCCTGCAGGGTATAGGGGGCAATGATCAGATTCAAAAGCGTAACCAGGGCCACAAACACAACCAGCATCGCGATGATGTTGAGCAGCAACTGCGCGCCGCCGAGCGTTCCCTGCGTCAGCGCATCCATGCTGCTCGAGGCTTCGGACTTGAGCTCAAGGTGGCCGCCGGTCGCCTCGCCCGCCGGCGGCACCATGAGGAAGGCGATCACCAGCGCCGCGGGCGCCGAGACGATGGAGGCGATCAACAGGTGCGCCACGGCGTCCGGAAGGATCTTGCCGAGGATGCTCGCGTAGAGGAAGAGGACGGTGCCGGCGATCGAGGCCATGCCGCCCACCATGATCGCGAACAGCTCGCCGCGCGACACGCGCGGCAGCCAGGGCCGGATGAACAGCGGCGCCTCGACCATGCCGACGAAAACGTTGGCGGCCGTCGACAAGCCGACCACGCCGCCGACGCGCATCGCGCGCTCGAGCAGCCAGGAAATGCCGCGCACGATCCATCGCAGCACGCCCCAGTGGAACAGCAGCGCCGAGAGCGCGCTCATCACCAGCACGATCGGCAGAGCCCGGAACGCCAGGATGAAATTTGAATTCTCGTGAGAAACGATGAAGGGCGTCGGTCCACCGCCCAGATAGCCGAACACGAGCGCGGTTCCTGCCTGGGTTGCTTTTTCGAATAGAGTCAAAACATCATTGAGCGCAAGGAAGGCCTCCTTGGCGAACGGCAGCTTGAGGAGCAGCAGGGCAAGCACGAGTTGCAGCAGCAGGCCCGCCCAGATGGCGCGCCAGGGAATTGCTTTGCGGTTCTCACTGAAAACCCAGGCCAGCAGGAGGAGTCCGGCAATCCCCGCCAGACCCTGAATCACGAAGAAAAAACCCCCGCAATCGTTGCCTGGATCGCTTCCGCCGCCGCGGCAGGATCCTTCGCGTCGCGGATCGGCCGTCCGACGACGATGTAGTCGGCGCCGTTCCTGAATGCCTGCGCCACGTCCACGGTGCGCTTCTGGTCGGCAGGATCGCCGCCCGCGGAGCGGATGCCGGGCGCGACGACAAGAAGCTTTGCGCCATATTTTGACTTGATGCCGGAAGCTTCCAGGCCCGACGCAATCACCCCGTCGCAGCCGGCGGCGAGTGCGCCGCCCGCGCGTTCGAGTACCAGTTGCCCGAGCTCGCCGCGGTAGCCCATTTCCTCCAGGTCGCGTTTGTCGAGGCTCGTCAGGACGGTGACGGCGAGGATCTTCACGTCGCCCTTCTCCTTCGCCGCGGCTGCCATGATGGCGCGGTTGCCGTGCACGGTGAGGAAGGTGACGCCGCGGCCGCGCAGGTTGGCGACCGCGCGCCGCACGGTTTCCGGAATGTCGTAGAGCTTGAGGTCGCAGAACACCCGGTTGCCGCGCTTCACCAGCCAGTCGAGCAGCTCGTGGTAGCCGCCCGAGGTGGAGAGTTCGAGGCCGATCTTGTAGAAGCGCACTGACTCGCCGAGTGTCTCGGCAAGGGCGCGGGCGTCCGCGGCAGTGGGCACGTCTAGCGCTACGATCAGGCGGTCGCGTCGAGGAATGGCGCGGAGAATTTCACCCATTGTGGGGCGCTATGATACAGGCATGGCCGAGATTCTCGTTCTCTACTACAGCGCAGGCGGCTCGGTGCGGCGCATGGCCGAGTTGATCGCCGAGGGCGTGGAGCGCGTGCCGGGCGCGCAGGCCTGCATCCGGACGGTGGCGAAAATCAGCGATGGAAAGGTGGAAACTTCGGCCGCTGAGGACGGCCCGCCCTACTGTGAACTGAAGGACCTCGAGGATTGCGCCGGCCTCGCCCTCGGCAGTCCGACGCGCTTCGGCAACATGGCGGCGCCGCTCCAGGCCTTCCTCGACGGCACCGGCCCGCTCTGGCTGAAGGGCGCCCTCGTCGGCAAGCCGGCCTGCGTCTTCACCTCCACGGCGAGCATGCATGGCGGCCAGGAAACGACGCTCGTCTCGATGATGCTGCCGCTCCTGCACCATGGGATGCTGATCGTCGGCCTGCCCTACTCCCAGGCCGAACTCAACGCCACGCGCACCGGCGGCACGCCCTACGGCGCGAGCCACTTCGCCGGCATCGCCGACGACCAGCCGATCACCGACGCCGAACGCGCGCTTTGCGTGGCGCAGGGCCGTCGGCTGGCCGAAATCGCGCTTAAATTGAAAAAATGAAGATGATCAAGCACACGGGCGGTTGCCACTGCGGGCGCGTGCGCTTCGAAGTCCAGGCTCCGATGCACATCAAGGTATCGGATTGCGACTGCTCGATTTGCAGCCGGACCGGCTACCTGCACCTCATCGTGCCGAAATCGCGCTTCAAGCTGCTCTCGGGCGAGGATGCGCTGACGGCATACCAGTTCAACACCAATACCGCGAAGCACCTCTTCTGCTCGCACTGCGGCATCAAGTCCTTCTATGTGCCGCGCTCGCACCCGGACGGCTACAGCGTCAATGCGCGTTGCCTCGACGAAGGCACTGTCACCGGCATGACGGTGAAGAAAACCGACGGCAAGAACTGGGAAAAGCAGTACCCCGCGGGCCGCGGCGAATACTCTTGAAGCTGGAGCCGACAGTCCTCCGGCTCGCCGCGTCCGCGACGCTGATTGCGCTCATTGTTCTGTGCCTGGCGTGGGAACTGTGGCTCGCGCCGCTCCGGCCCGGCGGCTCCTATCTCGCCCTGAAAGCAGCGCCGCTGGCGGTACCGCTGCTCGGCATCCTGCTGGGCCGACGCTACACCTACCAGTGGTCCTCGATGTTCGTGCTCGCCTACTTCGCCGAGGGCGTGGTGCGCGCCTGGAGCGAGCGCGGAGCCTCGCAATGGCTCGCCGGCGCCGAGATCGGCTTGAGCCTGGCGTATTTTGTCGCCGCCGTCGGTTACGCACGGTTGAGCAGGCCGATCGTGCAGTGAGGCGCTATTATTGCGGGGACAGGCAACCCCGGTGCCTGACCGGTTTCCGACAATGAGCGAGCGCACGGTACAACGCCGACTGGCCGCCATCCTGAGCGCCGACGCGCAGGGCTACAGCCGCCTGATGAGCGAGGATGATGCCGCCACTGTGCGCATGCTGGCCGCGTGCCGCGAGACGGTGACGCAGCTGGTCCAGGCGCGGCACGGCCGTGTCGTCGACATGCCGGGCGACAATATCCTCGCCGAATTCGGCAGCGCCGTGGATGCCGTCGAGGCCGCCGTGGCGATCCAGCACAAGCTGGCTGCATGCAACAGCGAGCTTTCCGAGCAGCGCCGCATGGAGTTTCGCATCGGCGTCAACCTCGGTGACATCATCGTCGAGGAGGGCAGGATCTACGGCGACGGCATCAATGTCGCCGCGCGCGTCGAGAAACTCGCCGACCCCGGCGGCATCTGCGTCTCCGGAAAGGTGCACGAGGAAGTGCGCCGCAAGCTTGATCTCGAGTTCGACGACCTCGGTGAGCACGAGCTGCACAACATTTCGGCAAAGGTGCGGGTGTATCGCATCGTGCTCGAAGACAGGTCCGATGCGGGGCGCGTCGAGCGCCCGAAGAGCGGCGCGGCCGAGCGTCAGGCGAAGCCGTCGATTATCGTGCTGCCCTTCACCAACATGAGCGGCGCGGCCGAGCAGGAATTCTTCGTCGACGGCCTGACCGAGGACATCCTGACCGACCTGTCGCGCTTTCGCGACCTGTTCGTCATCTCGCGCAATACCTCGTTCAAGTTCAAGGGGCAGGCCGTGGACGTGCGCAAGATCGCACGCGACCTCGGCGTGCAGTACGTGATCGAAGGCAGCGTGCGCCGCGCCGGCAACCGCGTGCGCGTTACGGTGCAGCTGATCGACGGCGAAACCGACACGCACCTCTGGGCCGAGCGCTACGACCGCGACCTGGAGGACATCTTCGCGATCCAGGACGAGATTACCTCGGCGATCGTCGCCATCCTCCCGGGGCGGGTCGCGGCCGCGGCACACGACAGGGCCGAGCGCAAGCCGCCCGGAAACATGGTGGCGTACGAGTGCGCGCTCGAGGCCAAGGTTTTGCACCACCGCTCGAAACGGGAGGACAACGCCAAGGCCCAGTTCCTCATCGGGCGCGCGATCGAACTCGACCCAAAGTATGCGCACGCGCACGCCTGGAAGGCCTGCATCCTCGGCCAGGCCTGGACCTACGATTGGTGCGAGGACCCCAAGGCGGCCCAGGAGATCGCCGAGCGCGAGCTCGAAATCGCCCTCGCCCTCGACGAGAACGACAGCGACGTGCAGCGGGTGCTCGCGGCGATGCACCTGATCCGCAACAACCACGACAAGGCGGTCCACCACCAGGGCCGCGCGCTCAGCCTCAACCCGAACGACGACCTGATCGTGGTCCAGCAGGGCGAGACCCTGACCTGGCTCGGACAGCCCGAAGAGGGCGTTCCCTGGATCCAGAAGGCGATGCGGCTCAATCCCTTCCACCCGCCGCGCTTCTGGAGCCATCTGGGCCGCGCCTACTTCGTGGCCCGCCGCTACGCCGAGGCGGTGGAAGCCTTCAAGCGCATCACGGCGCCCGACCAGTTCCACCACGCCTTCCTCGCCGCCTGCTACGCGCAGCTCGGCGACACCACGGCCGCGGGCAATCACGTCAGGGAGGTCCTGAGCCGGAATCCGGGCTTCAGCTGGAGCACCACGCTCGTGCCCGTCCTTTACTACAAGCGCGACAGCGATCTCGCGCATCATCGCGACGGCATCCAAAAGGCGGGATTGCCCTTGTGACCGGACGGATGCGGACACCGTAACAGGAGGAGCCATGGCAGACACCAAGCAGTATCGCGGAACGTGCTTTTGCGGCGCAGTCGAGATCAAGGTCACCGGCGAGCCGGCCGCGATGGGCTATTGCCATTGCGCTTCATGCCGGCAATGGTCGGCCGGGCCCGTCAATGCGTTTACGTTGTGGAAGCCCGACTCGGTCAAGGTCTCGAGGGGTGCGCAGCAGATCGGCACTTATCACAAGACGGAAAAGAGCGACCGCAAATGGTGCAAGGTTTGCGGAGGCCACCTGTTCACCGAACATCCCGGGTGGAACGTCACGGATGTGTACGCGGCGACGATCCCGGAACTGGCGTTCAAGCCCGCCCTGCACGTGAATTATCAGGAGTCCGTGCTGCGCATCCGCGACGGCCTGCCGAAGATGAAGGATATGCCCAAGGAGATGGGCGGCTCCGGAGAAACGCTTCCCGAGTAGCGCCCGGGCGACCTCACGCCGTGTCGAGCGCCGCCAGCAGCCGCTTCGCGGCGGCGTAGATCGGCACTTCCACCAGCTTGCCGTCCACCTTGACGCGGCCCTTGCCCTGCTTTCGCGCCTGCTCAAAGGCTTGAACGATCCGCCCTGCTTTTTTCCTTTCGGCTTCAGAAACGGAAAAAACCCGGTTGATGGCGGCGGTGTGTCCGGTCGCGACCAGGCTTTTCATCCGGTAGCCGAGCCGCTTCGCATAGCGCGCATCCGCCGCCGCGCCCTTCACGTCGCTGAAGGTGTACGGACAGTCGATGGCTTCCACGCCCGCGGCGCGGCATTCGACGAGGAAGCGCTGGCGCACGTAAGCGAGCTCCTCGCCGCCGCGGCTGCGGTTGGTGCCGAGGTCCGCCACCATGTCCTCGCTCGCGACCAGCATGGCAGTTACGCGAGGGTGTGATCTGGCTATTTCCAAAGCGCGGACCAATCCTGCCGCGGTCTCTATATTCGGGACCAGTTCTTCATCGCCTGTTAACTCACCCAAGGCCCTGATTTGCTCCGGACAATCGACCTTCGACATCAGGACGATGTCGGGCCGGCCCTTGAGCACCGCTGCCAGATCCTCGCGGCCGCAGGTTTCGAGCGGATTCACGCGCACCGCGGCGATCGCTCCGGCTTTCCGCCACCGATCGAAAACTTCAATTGAAAGAGCCCTTGCCCTCGGCCGAAGCTCGGGCGGCGTGAAGTCTTCGAGTTCCAGAATGATTACGTCCGCGCCCGAACGCGCCGCCGCCGCGTGCGCCGCCGGATCGGCGCCCGGAACGAAGAGCCACGAACGGCGCGGGCGCGGTGCGGCCATGCTCAATGCTGGTGCTGGGGATTGACCCGCTCGATCTTGCTCGCCAGCTTGTTCAGCGCGCTGATGTAGGCCTTGGCCGAGGCGACCACGATGTCGGTGTCGGCGCCGACGCCGTTGACGATGCGCCCGCCCTTCGACAGCCGCACCGTGACTTCGCCCTGGCTCTCGGTGCCCTGCGTCACCGCGTTCACCGAATAGAGCAGCAATTCGGCGCCGCTCTTCGCGAGGGTCTCGATCGCCTTGAAGGTCGCGTCCACCGGGCCGTCGCCTTTCGATTCGGCCTTTACCTCGGCGCCGTCCTGCTTCAGCACGACCGAAGCGTGCGGCTTGTCATTGGTGCCGCTTGCCTGGCTCATGCTGACCAGGCCCCAGACCTCGTTGCGGGAAGTACCCGCCTCCTGCGCCACCAGCGCCAGCAGGTCCTCGTCGAAAATATCGGCTTTCTTGTCGGCCAGGTCCTTGAAGCGCTGGAAGGCCTTGTTGTAGCCCTCCTCGTTGTCCAGCTCGATGCCGAGTTCCTTGAGACGCTGCTTGAAGGCGGTACGGCCCGAGAGCTTGCCGAGCACGATCTTGTTGGCGCTCCAGCCCACGTCCTCGGCGGTCATGATCTCGTAGGTCTCGCGCGCCTTGAGCACGCCGTCCTGGTGGATGCCCGAGGCGTGCGCGAAGGCATTCGCCCCGACCACCGCCTTGTTCGGCTGCACCACGAAGCCGGTGATCTGCGACACCAAACGGGATGCGGGAACGATTTGCGTCGTATCTATTCTGGTTTCCAGTTTAAAAAAATCTTTCCGGGTACGAAGTGCCATCACCACCTCTTCGAGCGAGGTGTTGCCGGCGCGCTCACCGAGGCCGTTGATCGTGCACTCGATCTGGCGCACGCCGCCGATGCGCACCGCGGCGAGCGAATTCGCCACCGCCATGCCAAGGTCGTTGTGGCAATGCACACTCCAGATCGCCTTATCGGAATTGGGAACTTTTTCTCTGAGTTTTAGAATTAATTCACCAAACTGTTCCGGTACTGCATAACCCACGGTATCAGGGATATTGATGGTGGTAGCGCCTTCCTTGATCACCGCCTCCAGCACGCGGCAGAGGAAGTCCGGATCGGAGCGGCTGCCGTCCTCGGGCGAGAATTCCACGTCGGGGCAGGCGTTCTTCGCGTAGCGCACCGAGAGCTTCGCCTGCTCGAACACCTGGTCGGGCGTCATGCGCAGCTTCTTTGCCATGTGCAGCGCGCTGGTGGCGATGAAGACGTGGATGCGCCAGGCCTTCGCGCCGGTGAGCGCGTCGATGCCGCGCTGGATGTCCTTGTCGTTGGCGCGGCACAGGCCGCAGACGATCGAGTCCTTGATCGCCTTGCCGACCGCCTTGACCGCCTCGAAATCGCCGTTCGATGACGCCGGAAAACCCGCCTCGATCACGTCCACGCGCATGCGCTCCAGCTGCCGCGCGATGCGCAGCTTCTCGTCCTGGGTCATCAAGGCGCCCGGGCTCTGCTCGCCGTCGCGCATGGTGGTGTCGAATATGATCAATTTTTCGGTACTCATGTGCCGCTCCTTGATGGGGATGCGAAAAGTCCTTCCCGCCGGGTAGGCGGGTCAGGGGTACTGCCGAATTGGGGAATCTAGTGTGTGCGCGCTGGGCGCAGCAGCAGGCCAGCCAGCAGAAGCAGGCTGGTAACGGTCGCCGCAGTAATAACTGCGTGGAGCGCGATCGCGGAGGTCATGTGCCGCAATATAGCGTAAAAATGCCGCGCCGCAAACCGGGGCAGGCACGGCTTTGCCTCAAATTTGCATTTTGGAGGTAAAAAGCGCATCTTTACCTCTAATCCACAAATTGGAGGTAAAGACGTGCGAGCGCTCTTCCGGCGGCATGACCCATCTAGCCAGGTCCGCTTCCAGGACGCGGCCCAGCGCGCGCGCGCGCAGGCGCGGGTGCTGAGCGGGACGCCCGGCACGCTCAAGCAGCGCACCCAGAGCGGCAGGCGCTACTGGGTACGCGAGCACATCCGGATCGACGGCGCCAAGATCGACGAATACCTCGGCCCGGCGGCCGCGCTCGGGGCCGGCCGCGTGGCGGAGCTGCGCGCCGAGGTCGAACTGGCGCGCTCGCTCGCCGCGGCCTCGGCCGCGCTCAGGCTTGCCGGGTTCCAGCGCATCGAGCGCAAGCCGGCGGCCGTTCTCGCCGTTTTCTTCAATCGCGGCCTGCACGCGGCCGGGCTCACGCTCGTCGGCTCGCATGCCTATGGCGTGCTGCTGAACGAACTGGGCGTGATCGCGCCCGCCTACCGCACCCAGGACCTGGACGTGGCCCGCACGCAGCCGCTGGCGCTCGCACTGCCGGCGGACGAATCCTTCGGCGCGGTGCTGAACGAAAGCGGCCTGGGTTTCGTGCCGGTGCCGGGCCTGCCCTCGAGCCGGCCATCGGCCTCCTTCAAGCTGCCCGGCGCCGAAGGGCTGCTCATCGATCTGCTGGTGCCGGGGCGCGAGGCCGGCAAGGTGGTTGCGGTGAAAGAACTCGCGACGCACGGCCAGAGCATTCCGCTGCTGGAGTTCCTCGTCGAGGCGCCGCTGGAGAGCGTCGTCCTCAGCCCCAACCAGATCGTGCCGGTGCGCGTTCCCGCGCCCGAGCGGTTCGTTCTGCACAAGCTCTACGCCTCGCAGATGCGGCGCGCCCATCCCGGCAAGGGAAAAAAGGACCTGGCGCAGGCGACGGTACTCGCCGCCGCGCTCGAAGAAGCGTTTCCCGGAAGGCTCAAGGATGCGTGGAAGGCGCTGCCGTCCGCGGGACGCACCGCGGCCAGGCGGGCGGCGCAGCTTGCCGCGAAGACCCTGGAAGCCGAACATCCCGAAGCCGCGGCCGCACTTCGCGCGCTCGCGAAGAAGTAACAACCGCTAGCGCTCCCGCCCAGCCTCGTGCCACGCCTTCTGCACCGGCGAAAGCACGTACTCGAGGATGCTGCGCGTGCCGAGATGGATTTCGCCGGCGACCTGCATGCCTGAGGAGACGCGGTAGCTCCCCTTGTCGACGGCCAGCGTCTGGCTCTTCAGGTCCACCAGCGCGCGAAAGGCAAGCGGCCCCATCGGCCGGGCACCAAGCAAGGGCACATCCCCCGGTGGTGCCGATACCGTGTGCGTCTGCAGGTAGCTATCTCAGTCGCCCGGGTTGAGAGATCAAAGGCTTGAGCGTAGTCTGACCAAGCTAGGCCCCAATACTGGGGTCTTACAACGCCCCACATATGGGGCCCACATTACGTTAGCCGTCATGACATTGACCCGCCTTGCCTTGGCTTTGTCGCTCTTCTTGTGCTTTGCCGCTAGTGCGGCCGCGGGAGAGTTTCGCTTCGATCAAGTGACGCTCTCAGTGCCAGAGGGCTTCGTGGGTCCAACACGAGCGGCACCAGATGCGGCCTCTGAAACGTTCGCCTTCTCTGTTCTTCGCGGGGCTGGCGTCCCAACTAATGTTCTTCAGTTGACTCGCTACGACTTCGGAACGGCACCTCCCGATACGAATGAGGCGACTCTCGCGCAGATAGCCTCGCGCTTGCTCTTGCAAATGCTGCAGGGCGTCGAGCGTCGGCGATCGTCATATTCACAGATCGCGCCAGAACAAGCTCGACTTGGCGGCGTGCTTGGCGTACGCGCAAGCTGGAAGGGTGTACTTCAAGGGGTGTCCACGAACGGCGTAATGTATTGCATTATTCTTGGGTCCAGAGCGCTGTTCTTCCATGCCTCCGGACCAGGTGATACGCCCGATGACGAGCTGAAACTGGCTATCAGATCGGTGGAGGCCCTACGTGTTGGCGGCTAACAACGGCATGCAGGCGACGGGCAAGAAGCTACCCGCGCCTGATGCCGGACGTTAAACGCTGGGGAGATAGCGGTCGATGACCATGATGGATTTCATCAACAATCTGCTGCAGCCTGTACCCCTGCTTTCGGGGGCAATCGTTGCGGCCATTGCATCTCACATGTGGCGCCGCTACCGCGATCGGCTAATTTCTCTTAATTGGCAAGTCGCGAATCACCGCGTCGCACAAGCGGGCGACAATCGTCGATTCGGCAAAATCGAGGTGCTTTACAACGGCGCTCTTGTGAGAAACGTTGGAATCACGACCATTACCATTGAGAACGGCAGCAATAAGGACCTCAATGACCTACCCATCAACGTCTATTTCAACGACGGAGCGAACATCCGTATGGCAGTAGGGGCTGTTTGGGGTAGCGCCAACGAGCTCAGATTCACCAAGGAGTTTGACGCCGCGCTTGAAAGGCTCCTTGGGATGAAGCCTGAAGACCCGGGATACGCCGACCTGTTATCCAGCCTTACCAGACGTCGAGATTTTCTCATTCCTGTTATGAATCGTGACGCAAAGATATCAATCACGCTGGTCGTTGAAGGACCACCATCTGGCCAACTACCGAATGTCAACGTCGGGACAGATTACGTCGGTGTGCGTTTACGCAAACGCCCTCCGGTGCCCATGATTTTTGGGGTGCATCTTGGGCATGCCGTACTCACCGGAATTGTTGTTGGGGCGGTTATTTCGTTGGCCATTGCCACCATCGAAATACCGGCTTTAGCGCTATCCGGTCTATCGTTCACTATCGGAGCGGCCGTGACTCTCCTCGGCGTGATTGTTATACGCGGCGCAAGATTAGTCGGGCGTCTACTTAGCTAATGCGTCCGTTGTTGTTTACAGCGTCTAACTTTAGCTGGTGCGGACGGGCCGGAAGCGTCGAACCATTTCTCGCCATCGTGCGGGCCCGCCGCACAGCAAGACGTTAAGCGTCGGACAAACCACCGGAGAATACGCATGTTCTCCCACATCTTCGTA
>JBBPIU010000095.1:0-11535 GCA_038040245.1 Pseudomonadota bacterium
CCGTCCTGCGGGCGGCGCTTCTCCACCACGTCCATGCGCGCGAGGATCTTGATGCGGCTGGTCATGGCGGCCAGCACCGAGGGCGGAACCTGGTAGACCTGGTGCAGCACGCCGTCGATGCGGAAGCGCACGATGCCGAAGTCGCGCCGCGGCTCGACGTGGATGTCGCTCGCGCGCTGCTCGAAGGCGTAGCTCCAGAGCCAGTCGACGATCTTGACGATGTGCGCGTCATTGGCGTCGAACTGTTTGTTGCTCGAACCGAGTTCGACCAGCTGTTCGAAATTGCTCAGCCCCGAAATGCCGGCGGCGCCCTTGGTCGCGCCCTTGATCGACTTGGCGAGGTTGTAGAACTCGACTTGGTAGCGCTGGATGTCCTGCGGGTTGGCGATCACGCGCCGCAGCTCCAGCCTGGTGATGCGCTGCAGCTCCTTCTCCCACTCGCGCACGTAGGGCTCGCAGACCGCGATCACCGCTTCCTTGCTGGTGACGCCGATCGGCAGGATCTTGAAGCGCGTCGCGTAGGCCGAGGACATCACCTCGGTGACCGCGGAGAAGTCGATCTTCAGCGGATCGATGTGGCGGTATTCCAGGCCGACGCGCTTGGCGAGCCACTCGGTCAGCGGCTCGAGCGCAAGCGGCTTCCCCGGCGGCAGCGCGTTCTTCCACTTCTGGTCGGCGATGACCGAGAGCGGGTGCTGCGAGCCGCGGTAGTAGCGCCGCTCCTTTTTCATCTTCTCGGCATCCGCCGCGTCCACCATCCGGTCTTCGACCAGCCAGTCGAGCAGATCGGTGATCGTCAGGCGTCGCTCGCTGCCTTTGGGGTCCGTCCCTTTGGGATCCACCGGCAATGCTTTCGGGTCGACGACGGCCATAGCCTGCGATTATGCCCTAGGGGCGCTACACTCGCCCCGTGAACAGCGCCATCTTGACGCGGAAATCACGCTCCCTTGCACCGGATGTCAGCCTGCGCGAGGTCTGGGCCTGGAGCATGTATGACTTCGCCAACTCCGGCTACACCACGGTGGTCATCACCGCCGTGTTCAACGCCTTCTTCGTCGCCGCCGTGGCCGGCAAGGCGCCCTGGGCGACCTTCGCCTGGACCGCGGCGCTGTCAGTGTCCTACCTCGCCGTCCTGCTCAGCGCGCCGGTGGTCGGCGCCTGGGCCGACGCCCACGCGGCCAAGAAGAAGTTGCTGCTTATCGCGACGGTGGGGTGTGTCATTTTTACGGGGTTATTGTTTTTTGTAACCCCAGGAAGCCTGATCCTGGCGATCTGCCTGATCATCCTTTCCAACTTCTTCTTCGCCACCGGCGAGAACCTGATCGCCGCCTTCCTGCCCGAACTGGCCGTTTCGAAAGCCATGGGCCGCGTCTCGGGCTGGGGCTGGGCCTTCGGCTATCTCGGTGGTCTGGTTTCGCTGGGCATTTCTCTCGCCTACATCTTGTGGGCCGAGAAGCAGGGCCAGTCCGGCACCCAGTTCGTCCCCGTGACAATGCTGATCACCGCAGTCGTGTTCGCGCTCTGCGCCACGCCGACCTTCCTGTTCCTCAAAGAGCGCGCGCGGCCGCACCGGGAGCTCTCGAACCCGTGGCAGCGGGTCCTGCAGACCCTCCGGCAGGCGCGCCACTACCGCGACCTGTGGCGGTTTCTGACCTGCATCCTGTTCTACCAGGCGGGCATCATGGCGGTCATCGCGCTCGCCGGAATCTATGCCACAGAGGCGATGAAATTCACCTTCGTCGAGACCATCATCCTCATCCTGGTCGTCAACGTCACAGCGGCGATCGGCGCCTTCGGCTTCGGCTACCTGCAGGACGCCATCGGCCACATCAAGTCAATGACGCTGGTGCTGATCGGCTGGATCATCATGATCGTGCTGGCCTACCTCGCCGAAGGCGTGGCCCTCTTCTGGGTCGCAGCGAATCTAGCCGGCCTCTGCATGGGCGCCGCGCAAGCCGCCGGCCGCGCCATCGTCGGCTACATCTCCCCGCCCGCACGCACCGCGGAATTCTTCGGCCTCTGGGGACTCGCGGTCAAAGCCGCTTCCATATTCGGCCCCCTCACCTACGGGGCCGTCACCTGGATCTTCGAAGGCAACCACCGCCTCGGCATCCTCGCCGTCGGCGCCTATTTCGTCGTCGGCCTGGTTCTCCTCATCGGCATCGACGTCGAGCGCGGGCGAAGAGCGGCGTTAGCGTCCACTTAGTTTCGCAAATTTTTTTGGAAACGGTCTAGCGCAACTTGGTCCTCCAGCCAATTCTGCCTGCGTGCAGTGGTGCGTCTTCACCAAATGAATTGGATATGTCGTAGAACCAAGACCAAATTCCACCGTGTAGTGCCCAGGCAATAGACTTGTCCTGAGCGCGCCGATTTCTTTCTGAACCAAATGCCCATCGTCGTCTCCCAGCCATATCTCCGCCGTTGGCAAGGCCGCGACGATAGTCAGCTTGTAGTACACCGGCTTGCGTTTCTTCGCTGGCATAAGCCCTTGGCTAGAGCAGCTTGTGAAGCTCATGGCGACCCAGATCGCAGTCGCGAAGAATTTTCGACAGAAGACCTGGACCGATAGTTTCGCCGGAATGGACGGGAACGACCGTCGTTCGTCCATCGGCGTGCCGCAGAAAATAGTGACTGCCTTTTACTCGCACCACCTCAAACCCAGTCTTTCTCAACGCGGCAAGAAGATCCTTGCCGGAGACGCTGGGCAAAACGGTCATGCCTCAACTGTAATCCGCTGCACCCCCACGAAATCGAGATTCTCCGTCGATTGCCCCTGCACTTCGAGGCAAAGCTCGATAGCCTCACGAACCCGGACCATAAGCTCGTCAAGGGACTTTGCCTGGGTGTGACAGCCCGGCAAAGCAGGAACGGAGGCCACAAAGTAGCCCTCAGAATCTCGTTCTACGACGACATCAAACTGGCGTGTCATGAACACCTCGGAAGTGGACATTCTACGCCGGCGACCGTGGGGTGCTGCCTAGGCTGCGGTATCATCGGTTTCCCCCGCAGGAACCCTACTAAGGAGAAGGATTTATGACAATCAAAGCCGGCGACCTACTGCCCGACGGCAAGCTGTCGGAGTCCACGGAGTTCGATTCGGCGACGCATTGCGCGATGGCGCCCAAGGAAGTGGACGTGGTGGAGGCATCGAAGGGCAAGAAGATCGCGATTTTCGGCCTGCCGGGGGCGTATACGCCGACCTGCTCGGCCAAGCACGTGCCGAGCTATGTGGCGAACCTGGACAAGCTGAAGGCGAAGGGCGTGAACGAGGTGTGGTGCGTGGCGACCAACGACAGCTTCGTGATGGCGCACTGGGGCCGGGATTTCAAGGCGATCGGCAAGATCCGCTTCCTGGGCGACGGCAGTGCGGCCTGGACGAAGGCGCTCGGCCTCGGCCTCGATCTCAATGCGCGCGGCATGGGCTTGCGCATGCAGCGCTTCTCGATGCTGGTGGACAACGGCGTGATCAAGTCGGTCAACATCGAGGGCCCGGGCAAGTTCGAAGTGTCCGGCGCCGAGACGATGCTCAAGCAGTTGGGCTAGGAAACATTCTGTTACACAGCATTACGGCATTGCAGCGGCCACGAGGGTAACGTGTCGCGTTGAAGGATTGATCATCCCAACGTGAAAGGAAGAAAATGAAACTCAACATCGCTACCCTCCTCGGCGTCGCGCTGCTTTGCGGCTCGTTCGCCGTCAACGCCCAGTCGCCCGTCGGCGACGCCGGCAAGGGCCCAGGAATGATGGGACACGGCGGCGGCCACCGCATGATGAAGTCCTGCAAGGACGACGCCGACCCGGCCAAGTGCGAAGCGCGCCGCAAGGAAATGCGCGAGAACATGAAGCAGGCCTATGAGTCATGCAAAAGCAATGCCGACAGGCGCGGCTGCATGACGCAGCAGATGTGCGCCAAGGCGCCCGACCCGGCCAAGTGCCAGGCGTACGCTCAGGAGCGCCACGCCAGGATGAGCCAGCGCATGGACGAGCGCCAGAAGGCGCACGAGGCCTGCACCGGCAAGCGCGGCGAAGAACTGGGCAAGTGCCTGCACGAGCAGCGCGAGAAATCCGGCCACCACAGGCCCGGCCAGAGGGGGTAAGTCCCGCAGTTGCCGCTCGCGCGTACTGAATTCAAAGCAGTACTGCGCGCGAGTCTGCCGCTGCGCCTGGGCCGGCGGCGGTGCGGACGGCGATCTGGGCGCCTGAACTGCTGCTGCAAAAAGGTGTCCTAAGCCTCGCGCTTGGCAACGAACGCCTGCTGGCCGGCATCGTCGCCATCGCCGTTGCGTGGCGCTACCGGGTCACCTCCGGTACGATCAGTGCGGGGCTGGTTGCCCTGCACCTCTTCGACTGGATGTTCTGAAAAATGAAAACACGCTGCATCGGATTGCTGCTGTTGCTTGCCGCCTTTGCGAGCTTGGCGGCGGAAATTCCCCAAAAGGTCGTTTCCATCGAAGGCGTCACCGAGTACCGGCTCGCCAACGGCCTGCGCATCCTCACCGTTGCCGACCCGAGCGCGAACACGGTGGGCGTGCATATCACCTACTTCGTCGGCTCGCGGCACGAGGGCTACGGCGAAAAAGGCATGGCGCACCTGCTGGAGCACCTGCTGTTCAAGGGCACCACGCGCTTGGGCGACATCAAGGCGGAACTGGCAAAGCGCGGCGCCCGGTTCAACGGCACCACGTCCAACGACCGCACCAACTACTTCGAGACGCTGTCGGCGACCGAGGACAACCTCGACTGGGCGCTGGGCATGGAAGCCGACCGGATGGTCAATTCGCACGTGCGCAAGTCCGACCTCGACAGCGAGATGTCGGTGGTGCGCAACGAATTCGAGATGGGAGAGAACAACCCGAGCGGCGTGCTGGGCGAGCGCATGCTGCGTCTCGCCTACGCGGCGCACAACTACGGCAACCCGGTGATCGGTATCCGTTCCGACATCGAGTCGGTGCCGATCGACCGGCTGCAGGCCTTCTACCGCACCTGGTACCAGCCGGACAACGCGCTGCTGACGATCGGCGGCAAGTTCGACGAGGCGAAGGCGCTGGCGCTGGCGGCGAAGCATTTCGGCCCGATCCCGCGTCCGGCGCGGGCGCTGCCCGCGCTCTACACCGCGGAGGCGACCCAGGACGGCGAGCGCTCGGTGACGCTGCGCCGCGCCGGCGATATCCAGATCGTGTCCGCGATGTACCGCATCCCCGCCGCGGCCGATCCGGGCTATCCGGCGGTGGACGTGCTGGCCCAGGTGTTCGGCACCGCGCCGACCGGGCGCCTGCACCGCGCGCTGGTGCAAAAAAGCCTCGCCAGTTCCGCCTGGGGCTACGAGCGCATGCTGCGCGACCCCGGCTACGCCAGCTTCGGCGTCGTGTTGCCGAAGAACGGCGCGCTCGAGCCGGCGCGCGACGCGCTCATCGCGGCGCTGGAAGGGGCCGGCCGCGAGCCGATCACCGACGCCGAGGTCGAGCGCGCCCGCACCGCGCTGCTCAACGACATCGAGAAGACCCAGCTCGATTCGGCCAGGTTGTGGCGCTTACTGCCGGAATTCGCGGCGATGGGCGACTGGCGGCTGTTCTACCTGTATCGGGACCGCATGCGCAAAGTGACCACCGCCGACGTGCAGCGCGCCGCGGAGGCCTACCTGAAGCCCGCCAACCGCGTGCTGGGGATGTTCGTGCCGACCTCGCAGCCCGACCGCGCCGCGATTGCGGCGGCGCCCGACCTGAGCGCCGTGCTCGATGCCTACCGCAGCAGTGAGAATGTTGACGCAGGGGAAGCGTTCGACCCGACGCCGCAGAACATCGAGGCGCGGGTCCTACGCAAGACCCTGGCGAACGGCATCAAGGTCGCGCTGCTGCCGAAAAAGACGCGCGGCGGCACCGTGGTCGCGCAGCTGACGCTGTACTGGGGCGATGAAAAATCCAAGATGGACCGCGGGCCCGCCTGCGGCCTCGCCGGCGGCATGCTGTTGCGCGGCTCGCGCAAGCACACGCGGGCGGAACTGCGCGATGCCTTCGACCGCCTGAAAGCCGGCGTCTCCGCGAGCGCCGAAGGCGCCTACATCGACGTGCGGCGCGCGCAACTGGACGGCACCCTGCGCCTGGTGGCCGAAGTATTGAAGGAACCCGCGTTCCCGGCCGCCGAATTCGAGGAGCTGAAGCGCGCCTCGCTGACCGGCGTCGAAGCGCAGCGCGGCGATCCGTCGGCCATCGCCGGGGAGCGGCTGTCGCGCCACCTCAATCCCTACCCGCGCGGCCACTGGCTCTACCCCGAATCGGTGGACGAGCGCCTGATTGATCTCAAGGCGGCGAAACTGGAGGAGGCGAAGCGCTGCTACGCTGATCTGGTCGGCGCCACCGGCGCGCAGTTCGTCGCGGTGGGCGATTTCGACCCCGACGCGCTGTCGAAACTGGTCGAGGAGCTGTTCGGCAACTGGAAAAGCCCCTCGCCCTACGCCCGCATCCCGGTGCGCTACTTCGAGCGCGCGCCGCTGGAGCAGACCGTGGCGACGCCGGACAAGGCGAATGCGGTGCTGCGCGCGGCCATCAACCTGCCGCTGCGTGACGACAACCCGGACTTCCCGGCGCTGATCCTCGGCAACTACCTGCTCGGCGGCACCTCCAGCGCACGGTTGCCGGCGCGCGTGCGCGAGAAAGAAGGCCTGTCCTACAGCACCTACAGCACCCTCAGCGCCGGCTCGCTGGATGCCGCGGGCGCCTTCGGCCTGTCATCGATCTACGCGCCGCAGAACCGGGAGCGCGTCGAGAACGCGATCGGCGAGGAACTGGCGCGCGCGCTGGATCAGGGCTTCAGCGACGCCGAGGTCGACGCCGCCAGGAAGGGGTTCCTCGAGGCCCGGCGCCTGGCGCGCTCGCAGGACCGCGGCATCGCCTCGCGCCTTGCAACGTACCTGTTCCTCGACCGGACTTTCGCGTGGGACATTGAATTCGAGAAGCACATCGCGGCGCTGACGCCGGCCCAGGTGCGCGACGCGCTGCGCCGGCACATCGACCCGAAGAAACTCTCGGTATTGAAGGCCGGGGACTTCCGCTAACCTGTCTTGCATGGACGCAAAGAATTCAAACCCCGAACAGACGTCGCTCGTGGAGGCGAGGTTCGAAGCGCAGAAGATCGCCTTCGGGCCGATGCTGTTTCAGGCGGCGAGGCTGCTGCGCGACCTCGGCATCCTGAAGGCGCTGCGGGCGGCGCGCCCGGGCCTGACGCTCGACCAGATCACCGGCAAAGTCGAGACTTCGCGCTATGGCGTGCTGGTGCTCCTGGAAGCCGGGCTCGCGGCGGGCATGGTCCGCTGCGAAGGCGAGCGCTACCTGCTGACCAATACCGGCGCGGTGATCCTGTCCGACGAGTTGACCCGCATCAACATGGATTTCGTGCAGCATTGCTGCTTCAAGGCCATGTACTACCTGGAAGATTCGATCCGGGAGCGCAAACCCGCCGGCCTGCAGAAAGTTTTCGGTGACTGGGACACGATCTACCCGGCTTTGGCCACACTGCCGGAGCCGGCGCGCACGAGCTGGTTCAGGTGGGACCACTATTATTCCGACGCGGCCTTTCCGCAAGCGCTGCCGATCGTCTTCGAGCGCCGCCATCGCAATCTGCTGGATGTGGGCGGCAATACCGGGAAGTGGGCGGTCCAGTGCGCCCGGCATTCCGTGGACGTTGCGGTGACGATCCTCGACCTGCCTGCCCTCGCAGCGGTCGCCAGGAAGAACGTCGCGGACCTCGGGCTCCAGCAGCGCGTCGCGATCGAGGCGATCGACCTGCTGGATCACTCGCGGCCTTTCCCGAAGGGCTACGACGCCATCTGGATGAGTCAATTCCTGGTGTGCTTCGCCGAAGAGGATGTCGTCAAGCTGCTCGAACGCGCCGCCGCCGCCATGGGGCCGGACAGTACCCTGTACATACTGGACACCTTCTGGGACCGGCAGGAGTTCGAGGCCGCGACCTACAGCCTGCAGGCGATTTCGCTTTACTTCACCTGCCTCGCCAACGGCTACAGCCGCATGTACAAGGCTGCCGACATCACGGCGATGATCGAGGCCGCCGGGTTGAAGGTTGAAAAAGTGACCGACAAGCTGGGCATCTGCTCGTCGCTGGTGATCTGCCGGCGCCGCTGAAAACTACCGGGTCTTGAGCAGGTCGCGGATCTCTTCGAGCAGCACTTCCTGCCGCGGCGGGGCCGCGGGCGCCGGCTTCTCTTCCTCGCGCTTGAGGCGGTTGATCAGCTTCACCATCAGGAAGATCGCCCAGGCGATGATTAGGAAATCCACGCAGGTCTGGAGGAATTTGCCGTACTTGAGCGTCGCCGAGCCGATGCTGACCGCCAGGCTGCTGAAGTTGAGTCCGCCCAGCAGCGTGCCCACCAACGGCATCACCACGTCCTCGACCAGCGAACTCACGATCTTGCCGAGGGCGGCACCGATGATCACGCCCACGGCAAGATCCATGACGTTGCCCTTGACCACGAATTCGCGGAATTCCTTTGCCATGCTCATCGCTTGCCCTCGCTTTTTTTCCGTCAATCGATCGGGTCGTAGCGCACCTCGAGAACTTCCAGCTCTTCCGGGCCCGCCGGCGTTTTCAGGAGCACCTTGTCCCCCTCGCGCGCCTTGATCAGCGCCTTGGCAACCGGCGAGATCCACGACACCCGCCCCTTGGCGGGATCCACCTCGTCCAGGCCGACGATGGTGACGGTCCGTTCACGCCCGTCGGTTCTTGTTTTCATTCTTATTGTAGAACCAAAGAAAATCTGATCCATATCTCTGCCAGCCGAATCAACCACTTCGGCCGTCTCCAGCCGCTTGATCAGGAAACGCACGCGGCGGTCGATCTCGCGCAGCCGCTTCTTGCCGTAGAGGTAGTCGCCGTTCTCGGAACGATCGCCGTTCTTGGCCGCCCAGGACACAGTGCGCACCACCTCGGGACGCTCGAGCTCGACCAGTTGCTTCAACTCGGCCTTGAGGCGGGCGTAGCCGGCCGGGGAGATGTAATTCCTGACCGGGGTCGGCGCCTGCCCGGCGAGCGGCTCTTCGTCGTCGTCCTCGGATTCGCGAACAAATGCCTTGGACATGGCGGGAAATTTTACACGCCCGGCTCGGGGTCCTTCCTGCAACACCGCCCTTGCAAGCCTGCCCCGCTGCCCGGAGAATCAGGGCTGCGGGCCAGCAGAGCCCAGACAGCACCCCAGGGAGAAGCACATGGCACTCCAGAAAACGATCGATAAAGACGACCTGCTGACCCGGATGCGGGTGCGCGAGGTGCTGCTGTTCGGCCTGATCGCGATGGCCGCGGTGCTTGCCAATCTGCCGCTGGAAACGCTCGAGAACTACGGCATCAACCGCGGCTACCTGCTGGGGGTGCTCGGCTGCGGCATCGTGCTGGGCTTGTTCTTCTACCTGAGGTTCTTTTTCTTCCTCGCGGTGGTGCTGCTGATCCTGGGCGCCAACCTCGACCAGCAGATCGCCGAGTACATCAACGTCTCCAAGATTCCGCTGGTGCTGGCGCTGGTGGCGATGGTCGGCATCTCGCTGATCAACTACACGGTGAAGCTGATGCCCACCGGCCTCGAGCCCAAGCCGAAGGAAAAGAGCCCGGAGGGCGTGAGGGCACTCTTCTACGCCATCGAAAAGAGCAACCTGGTGTACGCGCAGAAGGTGCTGCAGATGAATTTCGACCCGAACATGCTGCACGACAACGGCTACACCGCCCTCGCCTACGCGGCGATGAAGGGCAACGGCCGGATGGTCGAGCTGCTGCTCAGGAACGGCGCCGACCCGACGGTGGTCACCAAGGAAGGCGACACGCCGGTGGAGCTCGCGCTCAGGCTCGGGCACTCCGAGGTCGCGGACATCCTGAAGACCGCGCGCCTGCAGATGGCCTCGGGCGAAGCGCCCGCGGCGGCCTGAGATCCAGATGATCCGGGTTCTCGCCGCGCTGCTGCTCGGCGCGGCCGGTTCTGCTTCAGCGCAACAGCTGCCGCTGGAGCGCATCCAGCTTCCTCCCGGCTTCCGCATCGAGGTGCTCGCCTCAGTGCCGAACGCGCGCTCGCTCGCGCTGGGCGCCAAGGGCACCCTGTTCGTCGGCGGCCGCTCGGGCGGCGCGGTGCACGCCGTCGCGCCCGGCGGCCGCGTGTTCAGAATCGCCGACGGGCTGAACATGCCCAACGGCGTCGCGTTCCGCGACGGCTCGCTCTATGTTGCGGAAGTAAGCCGTATTCTCAGGTTTGAAAATATTGAAGCCAGACTTAACGCACCCCCGGCGCCTGAGGTCGTTTACGACAAGCTGCCGCGCGAGGTGCACCACGGCTGGAAATTCATCCGCTTCGGCCCTGACGGAAGGCTGTACGTGCCGATCGGCGCGCCCTGCAACGTCTGCGAGCGCGAGGGCTATGGCGTAATTGGTCGTATTGATTTTTCTCAAAAAAAAGAATTTGAAATATTTTCCAGAGGCGTGCGGAATTCGGTCGGCTTCGACTGGCACCCGGTCACGCGCGAGCTCTGGTTCACCGACAACGGGCGCGACTGGCTGGGCGACGATCTGCCGGCGGACGAACTGAACCACGCGCCGCGCGCCGGGATGCATTTCGGCTTTCCGCACTGCCACCAGGGCGACCTGGCCGATCCGGAGTTCGGCCGCAGCCGCAAGTGCGCGGAGTTCCAGGCGCCGGCCCGCAAGCTGGGGCCGCACGTGGCCGCGCTCGGCATGCGCTTCTACACGGGTTCGATGTTTCCCGCGGCCTATCGCAACCAGCTGTTCATCGCCGAACACGGCTCCTGGAACCGGTCGAAGAAAACCGGCTATCGAATTTCCCTCGTTCGGCTGGACCCCTCCGGCAAACCCCTGTCCTATGAACCCTTCGCCCAGGGCTGGCAGGAAGGGGAATCAGCCTGGGGCCGGCCGGTGGACCTGGAAGTCCTGACCGACGGCTCGATCGCGGTGTCGGACGACTCGGCCGGGGTAATCTATCGAATCAGCTACGCCCCGGGGCGCTGAGATACTGTAAACTTATACATGTTCGCGGGGTTTGCGCCCCGCCCCTACCCCTACCGGTAGGCATTCAAGCAACTGCACCCCAAGGGGTACGCTGCGCCGCACAAATCCTCCAAGTCGTTGGAGGATTTGGATAACACCCCATCTTTGGATGGAAGCGTCCGGACCCCACAATTAGTGGCTTTATGCGGTCAAAAAACCGCTGTACGATCAATGGCATGTAATTGAAACTTGATGTGAGACACCAAAAACAAGATGAATACAGATAACGCCACCCTCCGCCCTGCCGCCGCCGCCCTGCCCGACCAGGAAATCTGCCGCGAGGCGCTGCTCGAGAAGTACGCCAAGGGCGAAGAATCCTTCGCGCCGGATGCCATCCGGCAGGTGCGCCTGCGGGTCGCTCGCGCGCTCGCCCGGGTCGAAGCCGAAGCCGACCGCGCCAGATGGGAGAAGCGCTTCTACAAAGCGCTGGAAGACGGCTTCATTCCCGCCGGCCGCATCAATTCGGCCGCCGGCATCGCGCTGCAG
>JBBPIU010000096.1:0-11496 GCA_038040245.1 Pseudomonadota bacterium
CGTAGGCCATGTTGTCGTACACGCTCATGTGCGGATAGAGCGCGTAGTTCTGGAAAACCATGGCGATGTCGCGGTCCTTGGGCTCGAGGTTGTTGACCACGCGGCCGCCGATCGCGACCTCGCCCGCGGTGATCGTCTCCAGCCCCGCCACCATGCGCAGCAGCGTCGACTTGCCGCAGCCCGAGGGCCCGAGGATGACGATGAACTCGCCATCCTTGATCTCCATCGAGACACCGTGGATCACCTGCAACTCGGGCGTGTAGCTCTTGCGCACGTCCCGCAACGATACGGCAGCCATTATTTTTCAGTCTCCACGAGGCCCTTGACGAACCATTTCTGCATCAACATCACCACCAGCGCGGGCGGCAGCATCGCCAGGATCGCGGTCGCCATGATCAGGTTCCACTCGTTGGCCGAATCGCTGCCGACGATCATGCGCTTGATGCCGATAACGGTGGTGTACATGGACTCGTCGGTGGTGATAAGCAGCGGCCACAGGTACTGGTTCCAGCCGTAGATGAACTGGATCACGAACAGGGCCGCCATGATCGTCTTCGACAGCGGCAGCACCACGTCCCAGAAGAAACGCATCGGCGAGGCGCCGTCCACGCGCGCCGCCTCGGCCAGTTCGTCCGGGATGGTCATGAAGAACTGGCGGAACAGGAAGGTAGCGGTGGCCGAGGCTATCAGCGGCACCGTCAGGCCGGCGTAGGTGTTGAGCATCCCCAGATCGGCGACTACCTTGAAAGTGGGGATGATGCGCACTTCCACCGGCAGCATCAGGGTGACAAAGATCATCCAGAAGAAGAACATGCGCAGCGGGAAGCGGAAGTAGACGATGGCAAACGCGGAAATCACCGAGATCGCCATCTTGCCCAGCGGAATCACCAGCGCCATCACCAGGCTGTTGACCAGCATCGAGGACACCGCCGCCTTGGAGCCCTTGGTGGAGCCACCGCTGAGCACCTGCGAGTAGTTCTCGATGAACCGGTCGCCGGGCGTGAGCTGCATCGGCACCTGCATGATCTGCTCGAGCGACAGCGTCGAGGCGACGAAGGTCACGTAAAGCGGGAACGCGACGGCGATCACGCCGAGGATCAGCACGGCGTGGGAGAACACGGTCAGCCAGGGGCGGTTCTCGACCATCAGCGCATTTTCCTAGTACTGAACCTTGCGCTCGACGAAGCGGAACTGCACCACTGTCAACACGATGACGATGAACATCAGGATCACCGACTGCGCCGAGGAACCGCCGAGGTCGGCCGCCTTCACCCCGTCGTGGTAGACCTTGTAGACCAGGATATTGGTCGCCTGCGCCGGGCCGCCCTGGGTGGTGGCATCGATGACTCCAAAGGTGTCGAAGAAGGCGTAGACGATGTTCACCACCAGCAGGAAAAAGGTGGTGGGCGAGAGCAGCGGGAAGACGATGGTCCAGAAGCGCCGCAACGGGCCCGCGCCGTCGATGGCCGCCGCCTCGATCAGCGAACGCGGAATGGATTGCAGGCCGGCTAAAAAGAAGAGGAAGTTGTAGCTGATCTGCTTCCATACCGAAGCGATCACCACCAGCAGCATCGCCTGGTCGCCCTTGATGATCCAGTTCCAGTCGACTCCCCAGCCCTTGAGCACGTAGGTCACGATGCCGATCGAGGGCGCGAACAGGAATGCCCACAGCACGCCGGCGATCGCCGGCGCCACCGCGTAGGGCCAGATCAGAAGCGTCTTGTAGGCCATCGCCCCGCGCAGCACGCGATCCGCCATGGTCGCCAAGAGCAGCGAAATCGCGATGCCGCTACCGGCGACAGCCACGCTGAACACCGCCGTGGTCTTGAACGACTCGAGATAGTTGCCATCCTTGAACAGGTTGGCGAAGTTCTGCAGGCCGACGAACTGGCTCTTCAGGCCGAATGCGTCCTGCAGCTGGAACGAGTACCAGACCGCCTGCACCGCCGGCCAGAAGAAGAACACCAGCGTAATCGCGATCTGCGGGGCCACCAACGCATACGGCAGCCACGCAGACCGGAAAACAACGCGTTTTTCCAAAGTATTGCTTACTACAAGCTACTTATTCGCGGCCTCGAACTGGCGCAGGATCTCGTTGCCGCGCCTGACCGCGTCATCGAGCGCCGCCTTCGCTTCCTTCTTGCCCGCGAACACTGCTTCCAGCTCCTCCTCGATCACCGTGCGCCCCTGCACGAAGTTGCCGAATCGCAGGCCCTTGGAGTTGGCCGTCGGCGCCTTGTTGGTCAGTTGCTTCACCGCGAGTTCGGCGCCCGGGTCCTTCTGGTAGAAGCCGGACTTGCGCGTCATTTCGTAGGCCGCCTGCGTGATCGGCACGTAGCCGGTGCCGGTATGCCATTCCATCTGGATTTCGGGGGTCGACAGGAAGGCCATGAACTTGGCCACGCCCTTGTATTCCTCGGGCTTCTTGCCGCCCATCACCCAGACCGAGGCGCCGCCGATGATCGAATTCTGCGGTGCGCCCTTGACATCGTCGTGGTAGGGGATGAAGTTGATCGACCAATCGAATTTCCCCGCCGCCCGGATGCCAGCCTGCGCCCCCGTGCTGCCGCTGAACATGGCGCATTCGCCGCTGGAAAACTTGGCGTCGCCCTGGTTGGTGCGGCCGGCGTAGGTGAAGAGTCCCTTCTTCGACATGTCGGCAAGCATCGTGATGTGGCGCACGTGCAGCGGCGAGTTGATGGTGAACTGCGAGTCGAAGCCGCCAAAGCCGTTTTCCTTGGTGCCGATCGGCACGTTGTGCCAGGCGCTGAAGTTCTCGATGTGCATCCAGGACGGCCAGCTGGTCGTGTAGACGCATTCCTGTCCCGCGGCCTTCAACTTCTCCGCCGCCGAGACCACTTCCTTCCAGGTTCTGGGCGCCATGTTCGGGTCGAGCCCCGCCTTCTTGAACGCATCCTTGTTGATATAGAACATCACCGTGGAGCTGTTGAAGGGGAACGACAGCATGTTGCCCTTCTGGTCGGAGTAATAGCCGGTCACCGTCGGCAAGTAGGCCTTGGGATCGAACGGTTCCTTCGCGTTCGCCATGACGGTGGCCACCGGCACGATCGCGCCCTTGGCGGCCATCATGGTCGCGGTTCCGACTTCGAACACCTGCAGCAGGTGAGGCGCGCTGCCGGCGCGGAATGCGGCGATCGCCGCGGTCATCGACTCGGGGTAGGACCCTTTGAACGTCGGCACCACTTTGTAGTCCTTCTGGCCGGCGTTGAACTTGTTGGCAAGCGCGTTGAGTTTCTCGCCCAGCGCGCCGCCCATCGAGTGCCACCACTGGATTTCAGTCTGGGCGTACGCGCTGGTGGAAAGCAGTCCTGCCGCCGCCATCGCCGCCGCTAACAGTTTGATGCGCATTGGTTCTCCTCCGAGTGTCAGGTGAAATCAGATGCCCGGTCTTGGCGCCGGACGGTAATCGAGTATAGCCAAACCCGATGAAGGCTTTGTGACTTTATTGCTTCTTCGCCCCTTGCTTGGGCACGCGAGGGGTCCGGGCAGGCACCCCGGGCTCCACCCCGGCCCGGTGCTCGCGTTCGAACTTGCGCAGCAGCACGTCGCCACGCTCGGCCGCCCGGTCGAGCGCCAACTTCGGAGCCACCTTGCCGTCCCAGACGCTCTCCAGCTCCTCTTCGAGGATCGCCCGGATCTGCTGGAACTCGCCCAGCCGAATACCGCGCGATTCGCGCGTCGGGCTGTTGAGCAGCAGCTGCCTGATCGCGATCTCGTGCCCTGGGTGCTCCCGGTAGAAGCCCTTCTGCGCCGTCAATTCGTAGGCAGCGCGGGTGACCGGCACATAGCCGGTGCGCTGGTGCCACTCGGCCTGATTCTCGGTGCGCGCCAGCCAGGCGAGAAACTTCGCGACGCCGCGATACTCGGCGTTCTTTTTCCCGGCAAGCACCCACAAGCCGGCGCCGCCGATCAGCGAATGATGCGGCGCGCCGCGGATGTCGTCGTAATACGGCAGCTGTGCGACGCCGAAATCGAATTTCGCTTCGCGGCGCAGGTCGGCGTAGCTCGAGGATGCCGCGGTGACCATCGCGCACTCGCCTTTCTCGAAGCGCCGCTCGCCCTCGATGCGCCGCCCGCTGTAGGTGAAGTAGCCGGCGCGCGCCCAGGACGACAGCATCGAGACGTGCCGCACCATCAGGTGCGTATTGAAAATCAGCTTCGCGTCCAGGCCGAGAAGCCCGTTCTCCCGGGTGGCGAAGTCCTGGTTATGCCAGGTGCTCATGTTCTCGATCTGCACCCAGGCGGGCCACACCGTGGTGTAGACGCATTCGTATCCCGCCGTGACCAGCTCGCCCATCGCCTTGGGCATCTGGTACCAGGTCTGCGGCGGTCTTTCCGGATCAAGCCCGGCCTTGCGGAAGGCATCCTTGTTGTAGAACAGGATCGGCGTCGAAATGTTGAACGGCAGCGCGAGCAGCTGCCCGGCGCCGTCGGAGAAATAGCCCGCCACCGCGGGCACGAAGGATTTCGTCTCGATGCGCTCGCCATTCTCGGCCAGCACCTGCGCCACCGGCCGCACCGCGCTCTTCGCGGCCATCATGTGCGCGGTGCCGACCTCATAGACCTGTGCGAGGTGCGGGCCGTTGCCGGCGCGCTGCGCCGCGAGCGCGCCGATCATCACGTCCTCGTAGCTGCCCTTGTGCTCGGCCACGATCCGGAAATCCTTCTGCGAATCGTTGAAGCGCTGCACCAGCGCATTGAGCTCCCCGCCCAGCGCCCCGCCCATCGCGTGCCAGAACTGGATCTCCTGCTGCGCGGCCGCCGCCCCGCAGCACCCCGAAAGGATTATCGAAATAAGAGTACGTCGCATCGAATGTGAATTGTATGATGCGATCCATGGCTGCGATCCACGATCTCGATGCGATTCAGGTTGCGGCGCAATATTCGAGCGGCGCGCTGTCGCCGGTTGACGTCACGCGCTGGTGCCTGGAACGCATCGCGGCATGGGAACCGCGCCTGAACGCGATGTACCGCGTGGATCGCGATGGCGCGGGGGTGGATCACGTTCGCGCAGGGGTGGATCACGCTCGCGTGATGGCGTCCGCCAAGGCGGCCGAAGCCCGCTGGCGCGCGAAACAGCCGCTGTCGCCGCTGGACGGCGTGCCGGTCACGATCAAGGAAAATATCTACACCAAAGGCGATCCCGCACCGATCGGCACGCGCGCCAACGACGATGCACCGCCGCAAGCGGCGGATGCGCCGCCCCCGGCAAGGCTGCGCGAGGCCGGCTGCGTGATTCTCGGCAAGACCACGATGCCGGATTTCGGCATGCTGTCCTCGGGTCTCTCCAGCATTCACGGCGTGACGCGCAATCCGTGGCGCCTGGACCGCAATACGTCGGGCTCCAGCTCGGGCGCCGGCGCGGCCGCCGCGGCCGGCTACGCGCCGCTGCATCTGGGCACCGACATCGGCGGCTCGGTGCGCCTGCCGGCGACGCATTGCGGCATCTTTGCGCTCAAGCCCAGCCTCGGCCGCGTGCCGACCTGGCCGCCCTACATCGGGCGCGTCGCCGGGCCGATGACGCGCTGCGTGGCCGACAGCGCCGCGTTGATGAACCTGCTCTCGAAACCCGATGCGCGCGACTTCATGAGCCTGCCTTTTCAGGAAATTGATTTCGTGAAAGGGATAGAGACAAATTCCGGGGGAAATCTCAACAACCTCCGCATCGGCTTCCTACCCGAGATGAAAGTCGGATTGCCCGTGCATCCAGAAGTCGCCGCGGCCGCCGCCGCCGCGGCCAAGGCGCTGCAGGCCGCCGGCGCCAACGTGGAAGAGATGCCGTCCTTTCTCACCGCGGACCTGCTCGACGGCATGTCGCGCTTCTTCGAGGCGCGCTCGTACAACGACTACATGCAAATGCCGCCCGCCAAGCAGGCTAAGGTGCTGCCCTTCATCGTCGAGTGGTGCACCTGGCGCGCGAAGAACTTCAGCGGCCGCGACGTGATGGCCGCCTACGCCAGCTACGTCGCATTGCGCGAAGCGACCACCAAGGCCTGCGAACGGTACGACTTCGTGCTCTCGCCCACCTCGCCGATCCTGCCCTACGAAGCCGAACTCCCCTGCCCCGGCAACGATCCGCACAACGCCCTGCCGCACATCGCCTTCACCGTGCCCTACAACATGTCCGAGCAGCCCGCGGCGTCGCTGAACTGGACCTTCAGCAAGGATGGATTGCCAATCGGCATCCAGATCATTGGCAAGCGCTTTGACGATTTGGGCGTGCTGAGGCTATCGCGGGCATTGGAGCAACTCCGGCCGGCTCAGAAACCCTGGCCGGAACCCGCCTAGACCCTCAGGCCGCGACCTGCTCGTAGTCGAGCGCGGGAAGATCGGCCCCCTGCGGCTGGCGTGCTCGACAGTGATAGCGCAAATGTTTCCGGCCTTGTCGAGGTCCACTTGCGTGTCCTCGTCGAGGTCCTTCGTTTCCGCAACCGGGATCGGGCGGAACTCGATATAGAGCGTGTCGGTGTCGTGGAAATATCTGATCTTCACGGCTTGATTCTCCGGTCGAAGAACGTGCTATGCAAGCGCAGCGCGCAACTGCGCGGCAACTGACTTTCCGGCCAGTTCTTTGTCGGTGACCATCACGAATCGGCACCGGCCTTTGCTTGCGGCGGCCCAGACCTCGCCAATGGTGCGCTTTTCCTTTGAATCGTCGCCATTGAACAGGTGCGCGCCCTTGTATTCGACCACCAGAATCCGCCCGTCGTTGAGCTGAACGACGAAATCAGGATAGAAACGGTCCGTCGAGGTCGGCAGCCAGAACGAAGCCACGGGCTGACGCTCCAGATTGCGAACCCAAAACTTCACTTCCTCAAGGCTGTCGATTTCGATCGCGCAGCAACTCCAAGCGCGGATACATCATCGAGAGCCACTGGCTGTGCTCGAGGTTGTCGTCGTAATGCTTGAAGGCGCTCCTAGTGTTATAGGGTGGATCGATGTAGATGCATTTCACGCGGCCGGCGTAGAAGGGAAGCAGTGCTTTGAGGGCTTCGAGGTTGTCGCCCTGGATGAGCCAGTTGCCCGCGGACGGATTGCCGACGGTTTCGACGGGGTTGAGGAGTCGATAGGGAACGCGCCGCGCGGCGCGCTTGGCGTCCTGATTACCCAACCAGTGCAGTTCCGGCATTTCCGCTCTTCATTTTAGATATGAGCCAGAAGATTGGCTTATATTTACATTTAAGCCAATAAAGTATATATTATCTTCAACTACTTAGAAATATTTAAGCCAATAAAATAAGAAATTATGCCAAAAAAACTTGCCGCGGATTTGCTTGACCGCTTAGAGGCCGAAGTCGGACGGCACCCGGACGGCGTGGCTGTCGCCCATTTCGCGCGGCTCTTCGAGCAAGAGGCGAGCAGACGATCGCTAACTCGCCTGCTCGATCAACTTGTCCGGCGGAAGCGCATCCACGTGGAAGGCGAAAAGCGCGGAACCCGCTATTTCCCCGCATCGTCCGTCCAAGCAGAGGCCCAAGCAACCCTCCCCGCTCTGGCCGCGAAAGCCGAGGGTGAAGTCTACGTCCCATTAACCGGCGACGCCCTAACGCTGCGCGAGTGGGTGCGCCGCCCGCTCACGCTGCGTCGCCCGGTCGGCTACGACCGCAAGCTGCTGGACGACTATCGCCCAAACGAGACGTTCTATCTGAACGATGCCGACTGGCGCGCGCGCCTGCGCGACATCGGCCGCACGCCGCTGGCACAGCGCCCGGCGGACACGTACGCGCGCGACATTCTCAACCGCCTCTTGATCGACCTGTCCTGGGCCTCCTCGCATCTGGAGGGGAACACCTATTCGCGCCTCGATACGCAGAACCTGATCGAGCACGGCCACGAAGCCGAAGGCAAGGGGCGGCTCGAGACGCAGATGATCCTGAATCACAAGCGGGCGATCGAGTACCTCGTCGAACAGGCGCAGGACACGCGGTTCGACATGCACACGTTCAGGAACCTGCACGCGCTGCTCTCGGAGAACCTGGTCGGTAATCCGGCAGACGAAGGCCGGTTGCGCGAGCGCATCGTCGAGATCGGCGGCACGGTTTACCGGCCGCTCCACGTTCCGCAGCAGATCGAGGAACTCTTCCGCCTGATCCTGGACAAGGCCGGCGCGATCGCCGATCCGTTCGAGCAGGCGTTCTTCCTGATGGTGCACATCCCTTACCTGCAGCCGTTCGTGGACGTGAACAAGCGGGTGTCCCGGCTTGCGGCCAACATCCCGTTCATCAAGAACAACCTTTGCCCGCTTTCGTTCATCGATGTGCCCGAACGCGCCTACGTGGAGGGCACGCTCGCGGTGTATGAGCACGCGCGCGTGGACCTGCTGCGCGATGTCTTCACCTGGGCGTATGAACGCTCCTGCGCCCAGTTCAAGGCGGTCGCCGGAACGCTGCCCGAGCCGGATCCGTTCAGGCAGAAGTACCGCGCGGAGCTGGTCGAAGCTGTTGCGGGAATCGTGCGCGAGCGGAAGCCGAATAAGTTCGGCGACGTGCGAAGAATCGCCGCCAATCTGGTTCCAACCGAAGATCAGCAACGCTTTGCGAGCATGGTGTCCGAGGAGCTAAGACATCTGCACGAAGGAAGCATCGCGCGCTACAAACTACGCCTCTCGGAATTCAGGGCCTGGCGGGAAAATCAGGGTAAGCCCTAGACCTCGCTCCGGTCAGACCTCGATTTCCTCCGGTGGCACGACAACGACTTTGCCGCCGCGCCAGACGACGATCGACTCACCGAGCGCCTTGTGGCGCCTGCGCGCCGCGCGGCCCGAGGTGAAGTGGCTTGGGCGCTGAGCGCTCCCCTGTCGACCAGGGGTTCGAAAACTTCCCGATCGGGAAGTTTTTCCGGGACCGCCCGACACGCCGATCCGCCTCGCTCCGCGACATGAGGCTCTGTGCGACAGTTTGCTATCGGGTCGGCGCCGGTTGCGCGGCGAACTCCTGCACGCTCTTCAGGTGCGCTTCGTGGATGTGCTTCAGGATCGCGGGCCATTCGCTTTCTGGTTTCTGAACTTCGGCAGGATCGGTGCCAGGCGAGGCCTGGGCGACCCTGCCGTAGAGGCAGATCCAGCGCTGGTCGTAATTTCGCGGGTTCTGCGCATCCCAGTCGATCGCCTTTTTCGCGATGCCCGCCAAATGGTCTCGCTGATAGTACTGCGAGCGGATCAACTCGGCGCTTAGCTTTTTGCCCAATTCAGGAATGATATTGCGTGCGCTGTTGTCCTTGCAGCGAAAGGCGTCGTAGACGGCACGCACCCGTCCAACGTGGTACCAGAAGATCGCCTCTTCCGGCCGGTCTCCCGACAATACGTTGGCAACCGCATAGAGCACAGGCGGCATGTAGGCAGTCGGGTTTTTCAGCACCTCGCGTGCCGCGGCGTTGCGCTGTCCCGAGGTCTCGAGCCGCCGGTTGACCTCGACCATCGGGACCAGGTTGATGGTGGCGTACACGCCTTTCGGCTGGGAGGGCGGCGCGACCACTGGAGCCGCCTTTTTGTCCGCCGGCGCGGGTTTGGCGGGCGTCTGCGCATGCAGCGCAATGGCGCAGCCGAGCGAGCCGACAAAAAGTGCAACGAAACGCAGCATCGAGTTTCCTTACCCTTGGTAGACGGGCCCGAGCGGCCGCGTGCGCATGCCCTTGCGCAGCTTGGTCCATTTGAATTCGGTCGGATCCGCGAGCGCGGGGCCGGGGGCCTTCACCACCAGGACTTCCTTCGCCATCGGCTCGAAATCTGCGCGGAAATGCACCGAACTCTTCAACGCGAGGATGCGGCTGCGCCGCGGCTCGACGCCGAGGTGGCGGAACATTTCCTGGTCGGCGGCCTGGCATTTGCGCGACGCGAGCACCACGCGCACGCCGGGCGCGGCCTTGCTGCGCAGCAGCGCCATGGCCCCAAGCTGCATGCGAAAGCCCTTGAACATCGGCCCGGTGCAGGTGAACTTGCCGTCGCCGAGGCGCTCGACGGTGAATTCGCCTTCGAGGGGAGAATCGCCCGGAATGTTCGAGCGTCCTCCTAGAAAGAAGCTTGAAGTAAAACCCAAACCAACCTCATGCGCGCGCTTCGCCGCCTCGCCGTCGATCAGCAGGCCCAGCACCGCGTCCTGGGCGTTTTGCTGCACGAGGGACTTCAGCAGCCCCGTGGTATCGCCGTTGCCGCCGGCGCCGGGATTGTCCTGCGTGTCGGCGAGCACCACCGGCATGCCGGGTTCGCCGCGCAGGCGCGCGCGCGCCACGGCGTCCTCGGGCAGGTGCAGTTCGAGCGCGAAATCCTTTTCCGCGTCGGACACCGCGGCGTGGAGCTTGTCCACAGTTTTTGCAACCAATGCCTGATCAACCCCATAGCCAAAAACCGCCATGCCGCAATCCGCGAAATCGGCCATCGGAAAGCCGGGCGTGAAGGACAGCGTCACCTCGCCGCTGCGTCCGATGTCCTCGTAGATGCTCTTGCAGGGATCGACGAAGGAGCACTGCGACGGCAGGCCGGTCAGGTAATCGAGCGTCCTGTAGTGCTTGGCGAGCCGCTGCCCCCCGCGGAGCATGCGCTCGAGCAAGTTTGCCGCGCGCGCGCCGGTCTCGGCCATGTCCACATGCGGATAGGTGCGGTAGGCGACCAACGCATCGCAGCGCTCGAACATCGCGCGCGTGAAGTTGCAGTGCAGGTCGAGGCTGGCCGCGACCGGCACGCGCGGCCCCACCGCCTCGCGCACCCGGCGCAGGATCTCGCCCTCGCCGTCGTCGTGCGCCTCGGTCACCATCGCGCCGTGCAGGTCCAGGTACACGCCGTCGACTGGAAGTGCATTTTTTAATTGAGAAACAAGTTCCCCGACAATGCGCTCGAAAGCGTCGGTGGTGACGTGCGCCGAAGGGCTGGCCGCCGCCCACGCGGTGGCGACCAGGTCATGTCCTAGTGCGCGCAACGCCTGGATGGCACCGGCAGCGGGAATGTTGGCGCCCTCCACCGCAGCAAAAACGGCCTCGCCGTACTGGGCGCCGGGCCAGCCGCCGCCCGCCTCGAAGGCCGCGTAGTCGGCCTTGGAGGGCGCGAAGGTGTTGGTCTCGTGCTGCATGCCTGCGATTGCGATGCGCGCCATGGCCTGATACCCTGACTTTGAATTTTTACTCAAGGGATTTTCTCATGCGCAAGCTCATTGCACTGCTGGCCCTGTCCGCCGCCTTCGGCGCCTCGCATGCCCAGGACAAGGTCCTGCGCATTGTGCCGCATTCCAACCTGGCGATCCTGGACCCGATCTGGACCACCGCGTACATGAGCCGCAACCACGGCTACATGATCTACGACACCCTGTTCGGCTCCGACGAGAAGAACCAGGTGAAGCCGCAGATGGTCGAGGAGTGGAGCGCGAGCCCCGACAAGCGCCTCTGGACCTTCAAGCTGCGCAAGGGGCTCGAATTTCACGACGGCAAGCCGGTCACCAGCGAGGATGTGACGGCCTCGCTCGCGCGCTGGGGCAAGCGCGACGCGAT
>JBBPIU010000097.1:0-11463 GCA_038040245.1 Pseudomonadota bacterium
GGGCCGATGTCCTGGGGATCGGTGACGCTGCGCGCGGCGAGCCCGAACGACTGCGCGAGATGCACGAAATCGATCTCGGGGTTGCGCAGGTCCATGCCGGTGAACTTGCTGGTGCCGCGCATCGCCACCAGGCGCTCCTTGATGATCCGGTAGCTGCGGTTGTTGGCGATGATGTAGGTGATCGGCAATTTGAGGTGCGCGGCTGTCCATAGCGCCTGGACGCCGTACATCGTGCTGCCGTCACCCACTACCACCGCGACTGGCCGCCCGGGCAAAGCGAGGCTCACGCCGATGGCGCCAGGGACCGCGAAGCCCAGGCCTCCGCTCGCGAGCCCGTAGAATCCCCGCGGATCGCGCAGCGGCAGAAATCCCGGCAGCGACAGCGTCGAGGTCAATCCTTCATCTACCACGACCGCATCCCTCGGCAGCGCCTCGGTGAAACGGAGCATCAGGTACCTGGGATCAATGGGCGCGGTTTCGGCTGCGAGCATGGCCTCGATGCGCGCCTTGTCGCGCTGCGCGCTCCAGTTGCGGGACTTGAGTTCGGCGAGCCGCTTCTGCGCACCGGCGGCTTGACCGGCGGAGCGCTGCGCGCGCAGCAGCGGCAGCAGGGCCGCGAGCGTCTGCTTCACGTTTGCCTGCACGGCGAGGTCGGTACGGTAGTTCTTGCCGAGTTCCCAGCCGCGCTCCGAAAGGTGGATCACCGGAAGATTCCCGGGAAGCGGCTCCATCGGACTGTAGACCGACATGCGCAGCAGATCGGCGCCGAGACAGAACAGCAAGTCATACGGCTCGAGCACGCTGCGCACCTGCTTCTGGGAGCGCGTGAGCGAGCCCATGCAGGTCGGGTGCTCCGTGGGGAATTGCGCACTGTAGGGGACCGGCGACTGGAAGACCGCCGCGCCAAGCAGCTCCGCGAGCTGCGCGGCCTCGGCGAAGGCGTCGTGCGTCGCGAGTTCCTGCCCGGCGATGATCACGGGTGCGTTCGAGGCAAGCAGCATTTCCGCGAGCCGGGCAAGGGTCGCATCCGACGGTCGGGTCGCGCTATCCACGCGCACCGGGCGGCCCATGTCGAGTTCGACCGTCTGATCGAGCACGTCGCCCGGCAGGCTGATGAAGACCGGGCCGGTCGGCGGCGTCAGTGCGGCCTTGGCCGCGCGGTGCAGGATGCGCGGCAGGTCTTCGGCGCGCGTCACCTCCACGGCCCACTTGACCATGGGCTGCGCGATCGGCACCAGCGGGTCGTAAAGCAGCGGCTCGAGCAGCCCATGCCCCTGCTCCTGCTGGCCCGCGGTCAGGATGATCGGCGAGCCCGAGAACTTGGCGTTGTAGAGCGCGCCCATGGCGTTACCGAGCCCCGGCGCGACGTGAACGTTGGCCGCCGCGAGCCGCCCCGAGGCGCGGCAGAACCCATCGGCCATCGCCACGACCACCGCCTCATGCAGGCCGAGGACGAATTGCAACTGCGGGAAGTCGGGCACCACTTCCATGATCGGAAGTTCCGTGGTTCCCGGATTGCCGAAAAGGTGGCTTACCCCCTCGTCGACGAGCAATTGCAGAAAGGCCGCGCGGCCCGTGGTACTGCGTGTTTGCACTTGCTAGCCCGTGTAGGCGATGACCTTCTGCTTTTGCTCGCCCAGGCCGTGGATCCCCAGCGTCATCACGTCGCCCGGCTTGAGGAACACCGGGTTGGGCTTGACGCCCATGCCGACACCCGGCGGCGTGCCGGTGGTGATGATGTCGCCCGGCAGCAGCGTCATGTACTGGCTCACGTGCGAGACGATCTGCGCGCAGTTGAAGATCATGGTGCGGGTGTTGCCCGACTGCATGCGCTTGCCGTTCAAGTCCAGCCACATGTCGAGCGTTTGCGGATCCTTGATCTCGTCGGTGGTGACGAGCCACGGGCCGATCGGGCCGGCGGTGTCGAAGCCCTTGCCCTTGTCCCACTGGCTGGTGCCCAACTGGAACGCGCGTTCGGAGACGTCGTTCACCACGCAATAGCCCGCGACATGGACGAGGGCGTCTTTCTCGTCCACATATTTCGCCTGGCTGCCGATCACGATGCCGAGCTCGACTTCCCAGTCGAGCTTGGTCGAGCGCTTGGGCTGGATGACGTCGTCGTTCGGCCCGCTGATCGAGGTGGTCGCCTTCATGAAGACGATCGGCTCGGCCGGGATCGGCATGCCGGCTTCCTTGGCATGGTCGGAATAGTTCAGGCCGATGGCGACGAACTTGCCGATGCCGACGAAGGGCACGCCCAGGCGCGGGCCGTTGGCGACCACCGGCAGGCTTTCGGGCTTGATCTTGGCCAGCATTTTCAGCCCGCGCGGCGAAAGCTCGTTCGGGCCGATGTTTTCCACGACCTTGGAAAGGTCACGCAGGCGCCCATCGGCGTCGATGATGCCCGGCTTCTCGAAGCCGTTCTTGCCGTAGCGGCACAACTTCATATCGTCATTCCCCCGTCTATCGAATACATATTGCCGGTCGCGAATTTCGACTCGTCGGCTGCGAGGAATACCAGGATCCCGGTGATGTCCTCGACCGAGCCCAGCCGCCCCATGGGCTGGCGCGCGATGAAATCCTTTTTCGCCTGCACCGGATCGGCGAAAGCGTTGATGCGCTCGCCCAGCGACGGCGTGTCCACGGTGCCCGGCCCGATGCAGTTGCAGCGGATGCCCTGCTTGACGTAGTCCGCGGCGATCGCCTTGGTGAGGCCAATCACCGCCGCCTTGGTGGCGCCATAGACGAAGCGGTTGGGCAGCCCTTTCACGCTCGAGGCGATGGAGGACATGTTGATGATCGATCCGCCGCCCTTTTTCAGCATGCCGGGCAGCAGCGCGCGGGTCACGAGGTACATGGACTTCACGTTCAGGTTGAAGCTGAAGTCCCAATCCTTGGGCGTGCAATCCAGGATCGTGCCGTGGTGCACGAAGCCCGCGCAGTTGAACAGGATGTCGACCTGCCCGATCTCGCCGGCGAGTTTGTTGATCGCCGCCTCGTCCAGCACATCCAGCACCCGGCTGCGGATGCCATCCTTGCCTTCCAGATCGGCGAGCGTCTTGGCGTTGATGTCGGTGGCCCAGACCTGCGCGCCTTCGCGCGCGAACGCGAGCGCCGCGCCGCGCCCGATGCCCTGACCGGCCGCGGTGATGAACGCGACCTTGCCTGCGAGTCTGCCTGCCACCTGTGCGTTTCTCCCCGTGTGGTAACTGAGCGGTCCGCGATTATAAGTGCGCTAGATCGCAGCTTCGCTCTTCTCGTCGAAGAAATGCACGCGCGCCGGATCGAGCGCAAGGCGGATGCTCTCGTGCGCCTTGACGCGCACAGCGGGGTCCACGCGCGCCACCATCGGCGCGCCGCCGGCACGGAAGTTGAGCAGGATCTCGTTGCCGAGCGGCTCGACCACGTCCACCGCCGAGCCGAAGCAGTAGTCTGCGGGATCGGCGCCATTTGCCAGATGCAGCGCTTCGGGCCGCACGCCGAGGGTCATCCGCTTGCCGGCGTGCGCGCGCACGCGTTCCACCAGCTGCGGCGGTACCTTCAGGCGCACGCCCTCGGCATCCGCCCACAGGACGCCGCCCGAGTCGCTGATCGTCACGTTGACGAAATTCATCGCGGGCGAGCCGATGAAGCCGGCGACGAACCTGTTCGAGGGCGCACCATACAGCTCGAGCGGCTCGCCCACCTGCTGCACCCAGCCGTCCTTCATCACCACCACACGGTCGCCGAGGGTCATTGCCTCGACCTGGTCGTGGGTGACGTAAATCGCAGTCGTCTCCAGGCGCTCGTGCAGGCGCTTGAGCTCCACGCGCATCTGCACCCGCAGCATCGCATCCAGGTTGGAGAGCGGCTCATCGAACAGGAACACCTGCGGATGGCGCACGATGGCGCGCCCGACGGCGACCCGCTGGCGCTGCCCGCCGGAGAGCTGGCGCGGCTTGCGCTCGAGCAGCGATTCAATTCCCAGAATCTCGGCCGTATCCTGCACGCGCTTGCGGATCTCGTCCTTCGGGTACTTGCGCATCTGCAGGCCGAAGGCCATGTTCTGGTACACGCTCTTGTGCGGATACAGCGCGTAGTTCTGGAACACCATCGCGATGTCGCGGTCCATCGGCGGCAGGTCGTTGATTACCCGCGTGCCGATCAGTATCTCGCCCGAGGTGATCTCCTCCAGCCCCGCCACCATGCGCAGCGTCGTGGTCTTGCCGCAGCCCGAGGGCCCGACCAGCACCATGAACTCCTTGTCGCGGATCTCGAGGTTGACGTCCTTGACAGCGTGAAAGCCGCCATCGTACTTCTTGTTCAGATTCCGAATTGTGACGTTGGCCACTTCTCTCAGCCTTTCACCGAGCCGGTGAGGCCGGTGACGTAGTATTCGACGAAGAACGAGTAGACCAGCGCGACCGGTATCGAGCCGAGCAGCGCCCCCGCCATCAATTGGCCCCAGAAGAAGATGTCGCCGCGGATGAGTTCCGACACCACGCCGACGGGCACGGTCTTCAGCTCCGCCGAGGACATGAAGATCAGCGCGTAGATAAATTCGTTCCACGACAGCGTGAAGGCAAAGATCCCGGCCGAGAGGATTCCCGGGACCGCCACCGGGAAGATGATCCGCACCATGGCGCCGAAGCGCGTCGCACCGTCGATGCGCGCGCACTCCTCGAGCTCCTTCGGGATGGTCTTGAAGTAGCCCATCAAGAGCCAGGTGCAGAACGGGATCAGGAACGTGGGGTAGGTGAGCATCAGCGCCCAGGGCGTGTTGCCCAGGTGCATGTCGCGGATGATGTCGGCGAGCGGGATGAACAGCAGCGTCTGCGGCACGAGGTAGGTGACGAAGATGGCGGTGCCGAGGAATTCCGAGCCGCGGAATTTCAGGCGCGCCAGCGCGTAGCCGGCGAACATGCCGCAGATCAGGGAAATGACGGTCGCGACGATCGCGATCAGCATCGTGTTCCACAGCCAGTGCGGGAATGCGGTGGTCTGGAGCAGCCCCTTGAAGTGCTCGAGGGTCGGCTCCAGCGTCCAGAACGGGGTCGCGCTCGCCTGCCGCCAGGTGCGGTACAACTCATGGTCCGGCCGCAACGCGGTCACCGCCATCCAGTAGAACGGGAACAGCGTGAACACGATGAACACCGCCATCGGCAGGTAGAAGGTGAACCACTTCTTCCACTTGCGTTCGATCAGCACGCTTTAGGCCCCTTCCATGCGTTTCATGAACCGCAGCTGCATCCAGACCACCGCGAACAGCACCGGGAACATGAATAGCGACAGCGCAGCGCCCTCGCCCAGCAGGCCCGAGGCGACGCCCACCTGATAGGCGTAGGTGGCGATCAGGTGGGTGGAGTTCGCCGGGCCGCCGCCGGTGAGCACGTAGATGAGCTGGAAATCCGAGAACGTCTGGATCACCGAGAACACCACCACCACCAGCGTCACCGGCAGCAGCAGCGGCCAGGTGACGTGCCAGAAGCGGTGCCAGGCGTTGGCGCCGTCGAGCGCCGCCGCCTCGTGCAGGTCCGGGCTGATGGTCTGCAGCCCTGCCAGCAACGTAATGGCGAAGAACGGCATCCCGCGCCAGGTGTTGACCAGCACGGCGCACCACATCGCCCAGTCCCCGTCCGAAAGGAACGGCAGCCGGTCGGTGATCAGGCCGCTGTGGTAAAGCACCCAGTTCATCACGCTGAACGTCGGATCGAACATCCAGCGCCAGGCGAACGCCGAGAGCACCGTCGGGATGATGAAAGGCAGCAGCATCGAAGCGCGGATCAAGCGCTTGAAGCGGAAGTGGCGATTCAGCAGCAGCGCCAGCCACATGCCCAGGGCGAACTTGAAGACGGTGGCCCAGAACGTGTAGAAGACCGTGTTCTTGAACGCGGTCTGGAAAATTGAGTCGTCCCAAGCCTTAGTGAAGTTGTCAAACCCGACGAACTCACCCGCCTCGCCCACCCGGATGCTGGTGAGCGAGTACCACAGCGCCATCACGAACGGGTAGGCAATGAAGATCAGGAGAATGGCCACGCCTGGCGCGAGCAGCGCGGTCGCGAGCAGCTTCTCGCTCTCGAGCAGCCGGGTCAGGCGCGAAACCCGGACGCGCTCACCGGGGAGCGCCGCGCCCGCGGCACCCCCCGCGCCCACTGCCACGCGGTCCTTCAAGGCCTGACGATCACTTATAGATCTTGCGAAGCTCGCCCGCGGCCCATTTGACCGACTCCTCGGGCTTCATCTTGCCGTTCGCCGCCTGCGCGTACATGTCGACGATGATGTACTTGTTCCACGCCTCGGCGGCTTTCTTGTCCGGGGCGCCGGCGAAGCCCATGTGGCGGCCCGCGCGCGAGGCGGTCTTGAACGGCAGCATCACCGGGTCGGCGTTCCACATCGCGTGGTTCTCCCAGTCGCGCGTCGGCGCCACAGCGAAGCCCTTCTGCACCACCATCCATTTCTCGTAATTGGCCTTGGTGTGCGCCCAGCGCAGGAACTCCTTCGCCCCTTTGGTGTTCTTCGAGTACTTCATCACCATGTGGGTGAACGCGGTGTGGTAGGCGTACTGCCCCTTCGGCCCGGCGGGCAGCGGCGCGTGCAGGATGTCGGTATGCATGGGGGCGCCTTTTTCGGTCTTCGTCTTGTCGCCATCGTTCAGCGCCTTGACGTAGATCGAAGCGCCGTTCAGCGACGCACAGATGTCGCCGGACAGAAACGCGCGGTTGTTGTTGCTGTCGTCCCAAGCCAGCCCGCCCTCGTCGTGCGCGTCCTTCCAGAACTGGGTCATGAAGCGCACCGATTCGACGGTTTCCTTGGAGTCGAGCACCACCTTGCCCTTGGCATCGAGTTCCTGGCCGCCGAAGGACCACATAAACGGATAGGCGTAGGCCGGCGCGTCGCCGAAGGTGTGGCCGAGCGTCTGGCCGATCGGGCGTTTCGCCGCCTTCAGCTTCTTGCCGGCCTCGTGGTACTGCGCCCAGGTCTTGGGGAATTCCTTGACGCCGATTTCCGCGAACCAGGACTTGCGGTACGCGATCAGCGCCGGCACCGTGGACCAGGGCATCGCCACCCACTTGCCGCCGACCGTGCACATCGACTTCGGCAGGTCGTAGATGCCGCCCTGCGCCTTGCCGACTTCGCCGGCGATGTCGCTCACGTCCACTGACCCCGCGGCGTAGAGCTGCGGTAGATTGTTGAGCAGCATGATGATGTCGGGCCCGCTGCCCGACTGGATCGCCGCGGTCACCCGCGCCGGGATATCGTTGGCACCGATGGTCTCGACGTTGAGCTTGATGCCGAGCGCCTTCTGCACCTCCGGCACGTAGACTTCGCGCAGCACCTTGTCGGCAGCCGGCACGAAATCGTTCCAGCGCAGGATGTGGATCGTGTTCGCCTGCGCGAATACGGGCGCACGGTGCGCGGCAAGAATTCCCGCCAGGCCGGTCGCCGCTACACCCGCGCCAGCGGCCTTCAGAAACTTTCTGCGTTTCATTTCTTCTCCCCCTTGGATGAACAATGCGACCGTTGCAGCCGCGCCGACTGAATCTGCCTGCGGACCTGCGCAAAGTCAATGTTTTTCCCGCCGCTTCACAGACTCTTGCGGTGCAGCATTCGCCGCCAATCCGGCGTTCGCTATGCTGCGCCGGATGCAGAGCCCCAATTCGTGAACGTCGGGCAGCGAAGCGTTGGCTGAGCCCGGCGGCCTGATGCTCGCCGCGAAGATCGCGGCCGCGGCAATCATCATAGTCACGGCGTCGCGAGCTACCGAGCGCGCGGGTCCGCTGCTCGGGGCCATGATCGCCACCTTGCCGGTATCGGCCGGTCCGGTGTACGTATTCCTCGCGCTGGATCACGGCGCCGCATTCATATCGGAGAGCGCGCGCATGAGCGTCGCGGCCACGGCGGCCACCGCGGCCTTCGTCGCCGCGCATGCTTTGGCCGCGCAGCGCCTCGCCACGCCCGCGTCGCTTGCGCTGGCCACGCTCGCCTGGTTCGCGGTGGCGCTCGCGCTGCAACTGCGCGACTGGAGCTTCGCCGAAGCCTGCCTGCTGTACGCCGCTGTCTTCGTGCTGGCGATCCGCGGCCTGCGACGCTTTGCCGTCGCGATCGAGGCGCCGCCGGTGCCGCGCGCGCGCTTCGATCTTGCGTTGCGTGCGCTGCTGGTCGCGGCCGTGGTGGTCGCAACGACGTTCGCCAGCCACGCGCTCGGCCCCGCGGCCGCCGGCGTGCTGGCCACCTATCCGGTGGTGTTCACCTGCCTGGTGGTGATCCTGCAGCCGCGCTGCGGCGGCCGCTTCACCGCCTCGGTGCTGGTGAACGGCCTGAAGGGCCTGCTCGGTTTCGGTCTGGCGCTCGCCGTGCTGCATGTCGCCGCGGCGCGCATGAGCGCCGCGGCAGCGCTGCTGCTCGCGCTGGCGGTGGCGGTCGGATGGAACGCCATGCTGACGCTGCTCGGCCGCCGGCGCTTCAAGCGCGCCCCCAAGCCTCCGGATTGACGACGTGCGCCGGGCGTCTGCCGAGCGAGAAATCGACCACGCTCTGCAGCCCAGCCGAGGCGATGGCGTGGAAGCATTCGTCGGTCCAGCACAGCGCGTGCGGCGTGACGATCACGTTGTCCATGCCGAGCAGCGGGTTCGCCGGATCCACAGGCTCCTGCTCGAACACGTCCAGCCCCGCGCCGGCGATTCTCCCGGAGCGCAACGCCTCGATCAGCGCCGGCTCGTCCACGATCGGCCCGCGCGCCACGTTGATGAAATAGGCGCCCGGCTTCATCAGCTCGAACTGCGGCGCGCCGATCAGATGGCGCGTTTCCTCGCTCAACAGGCAGGCGACGACGACGAAGTCCGATTCGCGCATCAGCCGCTCGAGCGGCACGCGCGTTGCATCGAGCGCACCCAACGCCTCGTCGCTTGCGTAGGGGTCGGCGACGACGCGGCGCATGCCGAATGGCGCCGAGACCCTGAGCAACTCCTGCCCGATGCCGCCACCGCCGACGATGCCGAGCGTGCGCCCCACCAGACCGGTACCCATCAGGTCGTTGCGCTGCGCCCAGCGCCCGGCGCGCGTGATGCGGTCCTTGGCGAACAGCCGGCCGGCGAGCGCAAAGAGCATGGTGAGCGTGGCGACCGCCACAGGACGGCGGATCGCGAGCGGGGTATTGGTCAGCACGATTGCCTTCGCGCCCAGCGCGGCGACATCGACCGAATCGTAGCCCACGCCGTGGCGCGCGACGATGCGCAGGCGGCAGTCCCCACGCGCGACGGTGGCAGCGCCGACGCGCGAGGAGTTCACGTAAAGCCCGTCGTAGCGCGCGGCGAGGTCGGGCGTGATCTCCTTCATTGATTCCGCCGTGTACTCCCAGTCCAGCTCCGGGTTGCCCTTCAGGACCTCGAGCGCGCGGGTGCCGAACGAAGGCTCGCCCGCGGCGTTGAGCACGTCACGCACGATGCCAAGCTTGAAGCGGGCCATCAGCGCCGCTCCTGCAGAGCGCCGAGCGTGGCGCGGATCGCGGACTGCAGCAACGACGAGTCGAGCCCGGTTGCGATCATATTGAAGCCGAAGTCGCGATAGCGCCTCGCCCAGCCGGCATCGGCCGCCATGAACCCGAGGCCCTTGCCGTGCCGGCGCGCGGCGGCGACGATGGTCCGCACCGCCTCCAGATACGTCGGCGACTCGAATTCGCCCGGGATGCCGAGGAAATTCGTCAGGTCGAAGTGCCCCAGCCACAGCACGTCGATGCCCGGCGTTGCGGCGATCGCGTCCACTGCCGCCAGGCCCCGCTCGGACTCGATCTGCGCGATCACCAGCGTGCGCGCGTTCAAGGCAGTCACCTTGGCCCTGACGTCGCCGCCGGAGTAGTCGTCCTGCGCGATACCGAAGGCGGCACCGCGCCTGCCTTGGGGCGGGTAGTGTGTCGCTTCGGCGATGCGCCGGGCTTCCTCGGCGCTCTCGACCATCGGCACCATGACGCCGTGCACGCCGACGTCGAGCGCGCGCGCCATGAAGTGGTACTCGCTGCGCGGCACGCGCGCGAGCGGCTCGATGCCGATGCCGCGGCAGCCGGCGACCAGCATCTTCAGCGTCTCGAACCCCAGGCCCGCGTGCTCCATGTCGAACAGCGCGAACTCGCAGCCGGCCGCCTTCAGCACCTGCGGCATGCCGGGTGAGAAAAACTCGAAGATCATCGCGCCGGGCACGGTGTCGCCGGCGAGCACGCGTTGCCTGATCGCGCTCGGACGCACGCCGGATGATTCGCCCATCGGATCACCTCCCATTGAGATGCCCGCGATCATAGCGCGCCGGCCGCGCTACGATGGCGTTCCATGGCAGCCGTTTACCCGATATCGTTCCCGATCGTCGATGCGCACCAGCATTTCTGGGACCCGCGCATCAACTACCACCCGTGGCTTTGCGACCAGCCGCCGATCCCGTTCCGCTACGGCGATTACTCGCACTTGCGGCGGCCTTATCTGCCGGCCGACTATTTCGCCGACGCCGGGCCCCACCAGGTGGTGAAAACCGTCTACGTGGAGACCGAATGGGATCCGGGCGACCCGCTCGGCGAGATGCGCTACGTCGAGCGGCTGCGGCGCGAGACCGGCTTTCCCAGCGTCGCGGTGGCGCAGGCCTGGCTGGACCGCGACGGACTCGTCGCGACGCTGGAAGCGCTGGCGCAGTTCGATTTCGTGCGCGGCGTCCGGCACAAGCCGCACCCCGGGCAGATGGCCGACGAGCGCTGGCGCGCGGGCTTCGCGCAACTCTCCCGGCGCGGGCTGCGCTTCGACCTGCAGGCCCCGTGGCTGCAGCTCCCGGAGGCAGCGCGACTGGCGCGCGATTTTCCCGACGCGCGCATAATCCTCAATCACACCGGGCTGCCGGCCGACCGCAGCCGCGAGGGGATCGCCGGGTGGAAAAAGGCGCTGCAAGCGCTCGCCGCCTGTCCGAACGCCGCGCTCAAGATTTCGGGACTCGGCGTGCCGGGACAGGCATGGACGGCGCAATCCAACCGCGAGGTGGTGCTTGGCGCGATCGACATTTTCGGCACCGGGCGGGCGATGTTCGCGAGCAACTTCCCGGTGGACGGGCTGTGCGCAAGCTTCGATGCGATCGTCACCGGCATGCTTGCCATCGTGCGCGATTTCGCCGCGGCCGAGCAGCGCGCGCTTTTCCACGACAATGCGATCCGGATTTACGACATGGAGCGAAGATGACCAGCAAAGCGAAAATCGGTTATGTAGGTGTCGGGCTGATGGGCCTGCCCATGGCGAAGCGGCTGCTTTCCCTTGCGTATGCCGTGCGCGCGTACGACATCTCTCCGCAAAGCATCGCAGCGGCGCGCGACGCGGGTGCTGCCGCTGCTTCGTCTGCCGCCGACGTGGTACGAGGTTCGGACCTGGTCCTCCTTAACCTGCCGACACCGGAGGCGGTGGAGGCTGCGGTCTTCGAGGAGAACGGTGTCGCCTCGGCGCTGCGGCCGCCGCAACTCCT
>JBBPIU010000098.1:0-11458 GCA_038040245.1 Pseudomonadota bacterium
CGTGATGTTGCAACAGTGCGAATTCACAAAGACGGTGTTTCCTTCGATTTCCGTCTGGAATATCCCTACCGGGACGTGGGTCGCCAGCGTTTCGAATCGCCGGTCGCTATCGATCACGGCCGCCCGCGCCTGTCGCATCTCGAGCGCCGCCGAGTCAATCTTGTTCATTCATATTTCCATCGCGGATGCGGCCGCAGCGACGATTTCTCGCGGCGCGCGGCCCCGCCTGGCCTGTGCGACTTCATGGGTTGGGTTCTGTCCTCGGAATGATCGTCGCAGAAGAAATGATCGCGAATGTAAAAGATTGTTTGCGACTTTAAAAGATTTCACGGACGCGAAGCAAAACGCAAGCGGGCCGCCGAGGCAAGGGTAGCGCGGCCCTACCGGCATAGGGCCGTTCGGGACTATTGTTCAACTGGAACAGAGCATAGGCTTCCCCGGATCATGCGCGCATCCAGCGGCGCGGAGTCGGCCCAGTGCGGCTATCTGCTTGCTGCCAATGAAATCTATTCAAATTTGGTGCGCAGCGCCGTGCGGCGGGCGGCACCAGAGCGGAGAGCCGCAACGTGAAACCGCCCGCGCCGGGGAAAGAAGGCGCCTTGCAGGGACACCCTAGTCACCAGCACCCGATGCGCAACGCCGCCTTCACGGTCGCGCTGCTTGTCCGGCTGGCCGCTGTTCTGACCGCTGCGATCGGCGTTATCGTTTTCGCGGGTTGGGTGTTCGGCCTCCCCCTGCTCAAGAGCGTGCTGCCGGGTGTAGTGGAAATGAAAGCCAACACGGCGGTGGGTCTGGTGCTGGCGGGCTACGCCTTGTTCTTCCTCGGCGATCGGCCCTCGCTCCCGCTTCAGCGTTTGGCGCAGGCTTTGGCGCTCGCGGTGGGCGCACTGGGCTTGGCCACGCTGGGGGAATACCTGTTCGGCTGGCAATTGGGCATCGACGAATTGCTGTTTCGCGACACTGCCGGCGCATACAACGTCATCCGCGGCCGTATGTCACCGTACAGCGCCGTGGCCTTCGCCAGCATCGGGCTGGCGCTGACCGCCTTGCCGCGGCCCAGCCTGCGACCGCTGGTGTGGTCGGCGGCAATCGTGATGACCGCAATAGGCGCGCTGTCGTTCCTGGGTTACCTGTGGAACGCCAGCGAGCTCATCACCGACCGCTTGCTGCCACCCGTGGCGGTGAACACCGCGGTCGCCTTCATCCTGCTCGGCGCTGGAACGCTACTCGCGACCCGCAGGCCGGAAACCCAACAAGGACGCCGTCCCATCGCCCTCGCACCGGTGGAAATGAAGATCCTCGCCGGCTTCATAGGCGCGCTGCTGCTGCTGTCGGTCGGGGGCGGATTTACTTACCGGGCTGCCGCCCAGTTCACGGAATCCGCGCGATTGGTCTCCCACACGCAGGAGATGCGCACCACCCTGAGCCATCTCGATGGCATTATCTCCGATGCCGAATCGGCGCAACGCAACTATCTCATTACCGGCCAACGCCAGCAGCTCGACAATTACACGCGCTTGACCGCCAAAATAAAAGGCCAGCAGGAAGCGATCGCGCACCTCGTTGCCGACGACCCGGATCAGTCGCGAAACCTGGCGGAACTTAGGGGGCTCATTGCCCAGGTCATTGATTTGCTGGGGCGCGGGATCACCCTTTACCAGCAGCAGGGTTTCCCAGCAGCGAGAGAACTTGTCGCTTCCGGCCAAAGCTTTCAGGTCATGCAAGCCATCTTGACGGTGACCGAGCGCATGGACGCCGTGGAAAAGAAACTCCTGGCTGAGCGCGAGGTGGCGCTCACGCACGACCGCCAGCGCACCCTGAATTGGCTGTTGCTGACTCTGCTGGTGGCGACATGTGTCTTTGTAATACTGTATCGCGGCATCCGCCGCGAGATGCTGGCGCGCAACGAAGCCGAACAAGCGCTCGTCGCCGCCGAGCGCAGGCTGCTTGACATGACCGACAGCGTGCCAGGCGCGATTTACCAGTTGCGCTCGTATCCGGACGCAAGCCATCGCTTTGAGTACCTTAGCAAAGGCGTCGAACAGCTCCGCGGTGTCGATCGTGAAGCGGCGCTCCGGGATTTCTCCTTCATGTGGGACACCGTTCTCGACGAGGACAAGCCGGCTATGTCGGCCATCATGGCGAAAGCCGTACAGAGCCGCGGACTGACGCAGTACGATTTCCGCGTCAAGCAACCCGATGGCGCGTTGAAATGGTTGCGCGCCTCTGCTTCGCTGCGTAAGGAGTCCGACGGCAGCGTCCTCTGGAATGGCTACTGGGCCGACATCACGGACCAAAAGCGGCTGGAGCTCGCGCTGCAAGTGTCCAAGGTGGCAGCCGATACCGCCAACCGCGCCAAGAGCACGTTCCTCGCCACCATGAGTCATGAGATCAGGACGCCGATGAACGGGGTGCTGGGCATGCTCGAGCTCCTGAGCCTGACGAAGCTCGACCGCGAACAGCGCACCACGCTCGAGATCGTGCGTGAATCGGGCAAATCCCTGCTGCGGATCATCGACGACATCCTGGACTTCTCCAAGATCGAGGCGGGGAAGCTGGAGGTGCGCCCCGAGGTCGCCTCGATCAAGGAGGCGATCGAGGGTGTATGCAAGCTCTTCACCGGCAGCGCCAGCAGCAAAGGCTTGCTAATCACGTGCAGCCATGATCGGCAAATCAGCCCCGCAGTGCTGGTCGATCCCGTGCGGCTGCGGCAGATCCTCAACAACCTCGTCAGCAACGCGCTCAAATTTACCTCCCAAGGCTCGATCGTGGTCACGGCAGAATTGATCGAGCGGGCGGACGGTGAAGATCGGGTGCGGTTCTCGGTGAAGGACACCGGCATCGGCATCTCCGCGGAAAACCAGCAGCGTCTGTTCCAGCCGTTCAGCCAGGCCGAAGACGACACCACCCACCACTATGGCGGCACCGGTCTGGGGCTCACCATCTGCCGGCGGCTGGCCGGGATGATGGGCGGCTCGATCGAGATGGTGAGCGAGCTCGGCAAGGGCACGACCATGATCCTCAGCTTGTCGCTGCCGATCGCCGACCCGAAGGATCTGCCGAAAACCGCTCCGAAAAGCACGCGGGATTTACTCAATGCCACCACCAACATGCGCCGCCTGGCGCCGAGCGTGGCGCAAGCCGAGACGGAGGGCACGCTCGTGCTTGTCGTGGACGATCATCCTACCAACCGCGCGCTTTTATGCCGTCAGATCAAGACGCTGGGTTATGCCGGAGAAAGCGCTGAAAACGGCCTCGAAGCATTGGATCAGTGGAAGTCGGGGCGATTCGGGATCGTCATCACCGATTGCAACATGCCGGAGATGGATGGCTACGAGCTGGCGCGCCGCATTCGCACGCTCGAATCCGCCAACGGCGGCAAGCGCACTCCGATCATCGCTTGCACGGCCAACGCACTGGGCGGCGAGGCCGAGATCTGCTTTGCCGCCGGCATGGACGATTATCTCGCCAAGCCGGCGGAATTGACGGAGCTGCTGAAAAAGCTCGATCAATGGCTGCCGATCCCCGAAGCACGGGCCGGCGCAGCCGCCCCGGTCGATCGTTCGGTGCTCGCCGCGATTTCCGGCGGCGACGCGGCGGCCGAGCGCGACATTCTCATCGACTTTCGGCGCGTCAACGATGAAGACGCCGCGATGCTCAAGCAGGCGGTGAGCAACACCGATATCCCCCAGGTCACGCGCGCGACCCACCGCATCAAGGGCGCGAGCAGGATGGTCGGTGCGCTGGGGCTTGCCGGTGTGTGCGAGCGAATCGAGAACGCCAGCCGCGCCAATGACTGGACGACGGTCAAGGCCGGCATGGGAGCGTTCCATCAGGAATGGATTCGTTTGAACGCCTATTTCGACTCACTTTGAAACAGGAGAGCAAAAATGCCGGTCGCCAACTTGAATTTTTTGATCGCCGAAGACCATGACTTCCAGCGCAGGGCGCTGGTGAAGGTGCTCACGGAGATGGGCGCGAAGGAGGTCCACGAAGCCCCGGACGGTTACGCAGCGTTGAAGATCATCCATGACCCGATGGCATCGGTCGACATCGTCATCACCGACCTCGACATGCCGGGCATGGACGGCATGGAATTCATTCGCCACCTCGGCGAGGCTGGGCGCCGCATATCGATCATTCTCGCGAGCGCGCTGGAGCGCAAGCTGCTCGCCTCCGTGGCGACCATGACCGAGTCCTACGGCATCAAGCTGCTGGGCGTGGTCGAGAAACCGATCTCACCCGGAAAGCTGGAGCCGCTGATCGCGCTGCATAAGCCGGCAAATGCGGAGCCGGACCGTCCCAGAGCGGCTGGCCAGACATTCACGCTGGAAGAGATCGCGGCCGGATTGAAGAACAACGAGTTCGAGCCGTTCTTTCAACCCAAGATGGAACTGGCGACCGGGCAAGTCAAAGGCGCGGAAGCGCTCGCACGCTGGCGCCACCCGTCGCACGGTATCGTCGCGCCCTACGCATTCATCAAGCCGCTCGAAGACAACGGTCTCATCGATTTGCTCACCTGGATGATGCTGAAAAAGTCGGCAGCGTTCTGCAGCACGTGGCGCGCGACGGGCGCGGACGTGACCGTGTCGGTCAACCTGTCGCTCAAATCTCTCGGCGATCCACAGCTTGCCGATCGCGTCACACAGCTCGTGCGCAGCCAGAACCTCGAGCCTCGCCACATGGTGCTGGAGGTGACCGAATCCTCGGCCACCACGGAAATCGGCAAGGCGCTGGAGAACCTCGCACGACTGCGCATGAAGGGCTTCGGCCTGTCGATCGACGACTACGGCACCGGTTACTCCTCGATGCAGCAGCTCACGCGCATTGCGTTCACCGAACTCAAGATCGATCAATCCTTCGTCACGAACGCAGCCAGACAGGAATCAGCCAGGGTGATCCTCGAATCGAGCCTCGAGATGGCGAAGAAGCTCAACATCACGGCCGTGGCCGAAGGGGTTGAAACGCAGGCAGACTGGAACTTGCTCCGTCAACTCGGCTGCGGCCTCGCGCAGGGCTATTTCATCGCCAGGCCGATGCCGCCCGAGGACCTGGGCTCTTGGGCCGCAAACGCGCCTGTCGCCGCGAGCGCGGGCTAGAAACGGTTAGGCTGCGGTGGAGATGCGCACCGGGATGCGCCGCGCGCCGAAAGGCTTGCTGAATTTCTGATAGCGGCCCTGGAGCATTGCACCGCAGTGCGTGCAGGCGCCCGCGTCGGTCAGGCGGTAGCTGCGGATCTCGTACCAGTCGCGCACGATGAGCGGCTCCTCGCACGACGGGCAATAGGTCGTGCCGCCCTCCTCGTCGTGCACGTTGCCGGTGTAGACGTAGCGCAGGCCGGCGAGCCGTCCGATCTCTCGCGCGCGCGTCAGCGTTGCGGGCGGCGTCGGCCCGACATCGGTCATCTTCCAGTCGGGGTGGAAAGCGGTGAAGTGCAGCGGCACGTCGGGGCCGAGGTGCTGCATGATCCATTTGCACTCGGCGCGCAGCTCTTCGTCGGAATCGTTCTTGCCGGGGATCAGCAGCGTGGTGATCTCGGTCCAGACCTGCGTTTCTTTCACCAGGTACTCGAGCGTGTCGAGCACCGAGCTGAGCTTGCCGCCGCAGATCTTGAAATAGAAGTCCTCGGTGAACCCCTTCAGGTCCACGTTCGCCGCGTCCATCTTGGCATAGAACTCGCGCCGCGCCTCCGGTTGTATGTACCCGGCGGTCACCGCCACGGCCTTCACGCCCCGGTCGTGGCAGGCATCCGCGATGTCCATCGCGTATTCGGCGAAGATCACCGGATCGTTGTAGGTGAAGGCGACCGACCGGCAGCCGAGCTTCACCGCGGCGGCGGCGATCACCTCGGGCGAGCCCGCGTCCATCAGCCGGTCCATCTCGCGCGACTTGGAGATGTCCCAGTTCTGGCAGAACTTGCAGGCGAGGTTGCAGCCCGCGGTGCCGAAGGACAGGATGCTGGTGCCGGGATAGAACTGGTTGAGCGGCTTCTTCTCGACTGGATCGATGCAGAAGCCCGAGGAACGGCCGTAGGTGGTGAGAACCATGCGCCCGCCTTCCATCTTCCGGACGAAGCACATGCCGCGCTGCCCCTCGTGCAGCTTGCAGTCGCGCGGGCAAAGGTCGCACTGGATGCGTCCGTCATCGAGCGCGTGCCACCAGCGCCCCGGGAAACTGCTCTCGGGGACCGCGCTCATGTGAATTTCCTGACCCGGTAGCGCCAGACCTTGCAGCGGGCCAGGCGCGTGTCAGCCGGCAGCCCCGCTTTTTTCTTCAGTTCATCCAGGAACTGGCGCTTGTCGGTCAGCACCTCCCACACCTGCGGCAGGTAGGTCGCGCGCTTGCCGCCGTATTCCAGGATCAGTCCGTCTTCGCCGGCGCGGATCTGCGCCAGCAGCTCGGACTCGTCGCCGAACGGCACGGGCTTGGGCACCGACAGCAGCGATACCTCGACGCGGCAACGCGGCCATTCGTCGCGCTGCAATTTCGGGAAACGCGGATCCTGGAACGCCGCCGCGCGCGCATTCGAGGCGACATCCTCGCCGATCGGCCGGGTGACCGAGAGGCTGCCGATGCAACCGCGCAGTTGTGCGTCCTTGGTCAGGGTGACGAAGGTCGCCGCGGGCTGCAGCAGCCAGGGCAGGTGGTTTGTCTTCGTCGGCACCGAGTTCAAGCCCAGGCCATTCGAGATCGAGCCCTTGGCAATCTCGATCAGCGTGCGGCCGGCCTGCTCCGCGGAAACCGCGCCGCCGTCATAGAGCGCGAACGAGGAATAGCCGACCACGCGCGCCTTGCCGCCCGCGGTATCGCCCGAGTTGCAGGCGGTGAGCATCCGGATCGTCAGGCTTTTCTTCCCCGCCAGCGCCAGCAGCCCGTTCAGCGCCGTCGCGCCGCAGGCTTCTTGGTGGTTGATGTCCGTGGCGAAACCGCAGATGCGCGCCAGCGTCGCAGCGTCGATGCGCTTCGCTTCTTCGTAGGGGTGGTAGTGCGACAGGTCGGTGCTGATGACGATCAGCGTTTCCGGCCCGCCCCAGAGGCGCTCGAGCACCTGCGCCACTTCCTCGTTGGTCGCGGCGCCCACCGCCAGCGGCACCAGCGTGAACTCCCCCAGCATCTTTTGCAGGAACGGCAGTTGGACTTCCAGCGAGTGTTCCTGCGCATGCGCCGGTTCGCTCTTCACCACCTGCTTCAATTCGGCGAGCGAGCGCACCGCCTCGGCATCCACCGGGATGCGGCCCAGCGGCGTTTCGAACGCCTCCGATGTCGGCAGCGCGAGGCCCCTGCCCGCCACGTAGTGCGCCGGCCCGAGGAGCACCACCCGCTTGACGGTGCCGCGGGCGGCGGCAAGCTCGTCGTAGGCATGTGCTGCGACCGCGCCGGAATAGATATAGCCCGCGTGCGGCACGATCAGCACCTTGGGAAAGCCGAATTTCGGCTCCAGGCGTTCCACGCCGTCGAGCAGTTCGGCGATTTCCGCGCCAAGCTGGGCCGGGTTGCCCGGATAGAACGCGCCGGCCACCGCGGCAGGACGGATGATTGCAGTCGAACTCACAGCCACTTCAGTACCCCCCGCAGGGCGTGGATCACGGATTGACGACGTACGCTGTTACGACCGCCCCTGAAGCGCTTGGTTGCACTTGCGATCTTACGCCCCTGCGCCCAGCCGAAACACACCGTGCCGACCGGCTTCCCCGGCGCGCCGCCGCCCGGGCCGGCAACGCCCGTGATGGACAGGGCGATGGTGCCGCGGCCGCGCCGGAGCGCTCCGCGCGACCGTTTCAACGCGCCGCGCGCCATTTCGCGCGCGGTCTGTTCGCTTACCGCGCCGTACCGCGCGAGGGTCGTCTTGCGCACGCCCAGTTCCTCGCGCTTGGCGGCGTTCGAGTAGGTGACGTAGCCGCGCTCGAACCAGTCCGACGAGCCCGCCACCGACGTCACCGCCTGCGCCACCCATCCACCGGTACAGGACTCGGCAGTGACCAGCATGGAATGCGAAGTTTTGAGTTTCTTGCCTATTTGTTTTGAGATCTTTCCAATCAAAATAAAATCCTCTTGCAAAGAGCCAAAACCAGTAGCGTATACCCCGCAGCAAGCAGGTCGTCGAACATCACGCCGAAGCCGCCCTTGAAGCGCATTTCCAGCTGGCGGATCGGCGGCGGCTTCACCACGTCGAAGGCGCGGAACAGGAAGAATGCCGCCGCCTGCCACCACGGATCCTGCGGCACGATGGCGAGTATCAGCAGGAAGGCGACGACTTCGTCCCAGCACATCGCGCCATGGTCGGCGACACCGAGGTGGCGCCCGGTCAGTTCGCAGGCCCAGACGCCGACGCCGAACAGCAGCGCGAGAAAGCCGAACAGCAGCAGCGGCTCGTAGCCGTCGCCGATCCCCCACCAGAGCGGCAACGCCACCAGGGTGCCGGCGGTGCCCGGTGCGAAGCGCGACAAGCCGGCGCCGAAGCCCAGCGCGATGAAGTGCGCCGGATGGCTGAACGTGAATTGCGCCGTCGGCTGCGCGATGATCACGGCGCGAAATGATCGAAGCCGCGCCCGACGGGCATCGGCCTGCCTTGGGCATCGAGCACCAGCAGCCTGGGTTCTCCGGCCTGCATGCTGCCGACACGGGACAGCGCAAGCTTCAGATCGGAGGACAGCGCCTCGACCTCGCCGCGGCTTGCCGGCGGCGCGGCAAACACCAGCTCGTAATCATCGCCTCCGCACAGCACCAGCTGGGCTTGAAGGTTTCCATCCTGAATTTTTCTTATATCAACGGATCGAGGAAGCAATTCGTATTCAACAATTGCTCCAACACCGGACCTCTCCAGAATATGCCCGAGGTCCTGCGCGAATCCGTCCGAGACGTCGATCGCGGCGCTGGCGAGCCCTCTGAGCCGTTCGCCCAGCTCGACGCGCGGCTCGGGTTGGTCCAGGCGCTTGACCGCCGCGGCGATGCCCGGCTGCGCCAGAGCAAGCGCAGCGCCGCCGAGTTGTCCCGAGACCCAGATGTCGTCGCCGGGCCGGGCACCCGCCCGAAACAGTGCGAGGCCCATCGGCACCTCGCCGAGAATGGTGATGCAGATCGACAACGGCCCGCGCGTGGTGTCGCCGCCGATGAGCTCGACGCCAAAGCGCTCCGCCAGCGCGAAGAACCCCTTGGCGAATTCGTCCAGCCATGCCTCGTCCGGTGCGGGCAGCGCGAGCGCGAGCGTTGCCCAGCGCGGCGCGGCGCCCATCGCCGCCATGTCGGAGAGGTTGACCGCCAGCGCCTTGTGGCCGAGCTTGCGCGCGTCCGCCCCGGCGCGGAAATGCCTTCCCTCCAGCAGCAGGTCGGTGGACACCGCGAGTTCCATGCCCGCGCTCGGCCGCAGCAGCGCGGCATCGTCGCCCACGCCCAGAGCGGCGCTGCGCGCCGGTCTGTCGAAATACTTTCTGATCAGTTCAAATTCAGAGAGCAAGCCGTTATACCGCCTGCCGGACCCGCGCGATTTCCTCGGCGCGCAGCTCGAGCGCCAGCTTCTCCAGCACGCCGTTGACGAACTTGTGGCCGTCGGTGCCGCCGAAACTCCTGCCCAATTCGATCGCCTCGTTCAGCACCACCTTGAACGGCGTTTCCGATCGCTGCGCCAGTTCATAGGTGCCGATCAACAGGATCACGCGCTCGACCGGCGACAGCGAGGCGAGACTGCGGTCGAGGTGAGGCGAAATGATTTTTTCCAGGAAATCATTTTTTTTAATAACTTCTACAATCAATTCTGCCGCGAATATCTGGTCGCAGCGCACCCAGCCCTCGAGCGTTTTCGCCTGCGCCAGGGCATCGCCGCCGGCGAGCTTCCAGGCGTAGAGCGCCTGCAGCGAAATCTCCCGCGCGCGGCGGCGGGCCGAAGTTCGGGCGCCCGTCCTCGCGCCCTTCAGCGCCACTTCGCCGCCAGATCCTGCCGCAAGCGCGCCATCTCCAGCGCGACGCGCACCGCCTCGCCGCCCTTGTCCTTGCGCGCGAGCGCCTGCGCCTCGTCGTCCGTGGTCAGGATGCCGTTGGCGACCGGCAGGCCGCATTCGAGCGCGACGTCCATGATGCCGCGCGCCGATTCGTTCGCGACCACCTCGAAGTGGTAGGTGTCGCCGCGGATCACGGCGCCGACGGCGACCAGCGCGTCGAAGCGGCCCGACTGCGCCAGCCACTGCAGCGCGAGCGGGATTTCGAGCGCGCCGGCCACGGACACGAACTCGGCCTCGGCGCCCGAGCGCGCCAGCTCGGCGCGCGCCGATTCGAGCAGCGCGTTGCAGATCTCTTCGTTGAAGCGGGAATGAACGACGCCGATGCGCAGCGCAGTCATGGACTGAATTTCACTTCGCGCCCCGCTCGGCGTAACCGGTGACTTCGAGTCCGAAGCCGGCCATGCTCGGCATCTTGCGCGGCGCGGCGAGCAGGCGCATTTTGCCGACGCCCAGATCGCGCAGGATCTGCGCGCCGATGCCGTAGGTGCGCAGGTCCATGCTGCGCCCGCCGCCCGCGGGCCGGCTCTGCGCCAGCCGCGCCTCGAGCGCGGCGTCGGACTGGCTGCAGTTGAGCAGCACCATCACGCCATTGCCTGCCTTCCTGATCGCGATCAGCGCCTCGCCGATGCCCCAGGTATGCGTGCCGGGCCCATTGTCCAGCAAGTCGACGATCGAGAGCGGCTCGTGCACGCGCACCAGGGTCTCGTTCGCGGCGCTTGGCTCGCCGAGCACCAGCGCGAGGTGCGTCGAGGCGGTCGGCAGGTCGCGGAAGGCGACCAGCCGGAAGCGGCCCCACGCGGTCTCGATCGGCCTCTCCGAAGTGCGCTGCACCAGCGACTCGTGGGCGCTGCGGTACTGGATCAGGTCCGCGATGGTGCCGATCTTGAGCTGGTGTTCGGCCGCGAACTCGAGCAGGTCGGGCAGGCGCGCCATCGCGCCGTCATCCCGCATGATTTCGCAGATCACCGCGGCCGGCGTGAGGCCGGCCAGCGCCGAAAGATCGCAACCCGCCTCGGTATGCCCGGCGCGCACCAGCACGCCGCCGGGCTGCGCCATCACCGGAAAGATGTGCCCCGGCTGCACGATGTCCGAGGGCTTCGCGTCTTTCGCCACCGCCGCGCGCACGGTGCGCGCGCGGTCGTGCGCCGAGATGCCCGTGGTGACGCCTTCAGCGGCTTCGATCGAGAGCGTGAAGTTGGTGCCCATCTGGGCACGGCTGTCGCGCACCATGAGCGGCAGCGCGAGCTGGCGGCAGCGTTCTTCGGTGAGCGTAAGGCAGACCAGGCCGCGCGCATGCTTCGCCATGAAATTGACCGCTTCCGGCGTCACATGCTCCGCCGCGAGCACCAGGTCGCCCTCGTTTTCGCGGTCCTCGTCGTCGACCAGCACGACGATTTTGCCGGCGCGGACCTCGGCGATGATTTCGGCGGTCGGGCTGATGGTGGAGGGTTCGCGGCGCATGG
>JBBPIU010000099.1:0-11119 GCA_038040245.1 Pseudomonadota bacterium
TGGTCGGCATCGTGGCGCTGGGCGATTTTGCCGTCGAGAGTTCGGAACTCCGGCCGGCTGCCCAGGCGCTTGCGGAAATCTCGAAGCCATCCTAGCCCACTACACTGCCAACCTGGGGTCGAGATGAAAAAGCCAGAAAGCTCCACCAAGGCGCCTGCGGCGCCGGGCAAGCCGCTGGATGCGCGGCGATTCCCGTTGAATGCGCAGACAGATCCGACGGCAGGTCGTGAAAAAGTTCGCCAGGTGGCGTATCCCGTGCGTGCACCGCGTCAAACGAAGCGTCGCGTGGAAAGAACAAGCAAGAGCCAGACTGGCACCTGATCTCACGGAACTCCTCGGGCGAGTTGCCGACCGGTTTCAGCGGCGATGTTCGAGAACCACAGCGAGCTCGGTGAGCCCGCGAGGGTGCGTGGTGCGCGGGTAGGGCGGTTTCGGCCATTGCCAGCGGGGATCCGGGAACAAGGCGCGCATCGCGTTGATGTCGCAGTGGTAGGGCGGGCCTTCGATCGCGCCCTCGGCGGCGCCGGGCCGCGAAAACTGCACGAAGAGCGCGTACAGCCGGCCGCCCGGCGCGAGCCAGCGGTGAAGCTGGTCGGCGTAGTCGCGCCACTGGTCCGGATAGAGCGCGCACAGGCAGGTCTGTTCGTAGACCGCGTCGAAGGCGCGATCCGGCTGCCACGCGAGTGCGTCGGCCTCGACAAGCGTCGCTTTGAGGCCTGCGGCGTCGTGTTGCTTGCGCGTGCGGTCGATCGCTTCGGGCGCGTAGTCGAGCGCGGTCACCTCGAAGCCCGCCGCTGCCAACGCGGCGACCTCGTATCCGGATCCGCAGCCGGGCACGAGGATGCGGCACGGCTGTAGCGTGCCTGCAGCCAGCCATGCGCCAAGTTGCGGATTGGCGGCGCCACGATCCCACGGCATTTCGCCTGACTTAAAGCGTTTGGCCCAGAATTCGCGTGTTGGTCCGGCCATGATGATCGGGAAATCTTATATCCTCGGGCGCGTTCCCGCCCATGATGCCGCACGTGATTCCAAAAATAGACTTCGATCCCGCGCTTCCGGTCAATCAGAAGCGCGAGGAAATCGCGCGCGCGATCGCCGCGCACCCGGTGGTGATCGTCTGCGGCGAGACCGGCTCGGGCAAGACGACCCAGATACCCAAGATCCTGCTGGAAATGGGCCGCGGCGCCGCCGGCCGGATCGGCCACACCCAGCCGCGGCGCATTGCGGCGCGCACGGTGGCGGCGCGGATCGCCGAGGAACTGAAAGTCGAACTCGGCAGCCTGGTCGGCTACAAGGTGCGCTTCAACGACCGGGTGCGCGCCGACACCGTCATCAAGCTGATGACCGACGGCATCCTGCTCGCCGAGACGCAGGGCGATCCGCTGCTGCGCGCCTACGACACCATCATTCTCGACGAGGCACATGAGAGAAGCCTTAACATCGATTTTCTTCTTGGCTATCTGAAAAAGCTTTTAGAAAGAAGACAAGACATAAAGCTGGTCATTACCTCCGCCACCATCGATGCGGAAAAGTTCTCGAAGCACTTCAATGGCGCGCCGGTGATCGAGGTTTCTGGGCGCCTCTACCCGGTCGAGGTGCGCTACCGCCCGGTCGAGGGAGACAAGGAAGACACGACCCGCGACGAGGAAGAGCAGGCGCTCGCCGACGCCGTGGCCGATCTGCAGCGCGGGGGGCCGGGCGACGTGCTCGTGTTCCTGCCGGGCGAGCGGGAGATCCGCGAAGCCGCCACCGTGCTTGGAAAGCGCTTTCCGGGAATGGAGGTCCTTCCGCTGTACTCGCGCTTGAGCAACGCCGACCAGGATCGCGTGTTCAGGCCGGGCAGCGCGCAGCGCGTGGTGCTGGCGACCAACGTCGCGGAGACCTCGCTCACCGTGCCGCGCATCCGCTACGTGGTTGATACGGGGCTGGCGCGCGTCAAGCGCTACAGCTACCGCAACAAGGTCGAGATGCTGCGGGTCGAAAACATCTCGCAGGCGGCGGCGCAACAGCGCTCCGGGCGCTGCGGGCGGGTCGCGGACGGCATTTCCGTGCGGCTCTATTCCGAGGAGGACTTCAACGCGCGGCCGCCGTTCACCGATCCAGAGGTGCTGCGTTCCTCGCTCGCGGCGGTGATCCTGCGCGCGCTCAGCCTCAATCTGGGCAAAGTGGAGGATTTCCCGTTCCTCGATCCGCCGAGCCCGCGCGCCATCACGGACGGGTATGACTTGCTGGCTGAATTGGGCGCCGTCGGCGAGGACAAAGAACTTACCGAAACAGGGCGCGAACTCGCGCGCCTGCCGCTCGACCCGCGTGTCGGCCGCATGCTGGTGGCGGCGCGTGCGGAAGGGTGCCTGGAGCAGATGCTGGTGGTTGCGGCCGCGCTTTCGGTGCAGGACCCGCGCGATCGCCCGCTGGAGAAGGCGGCGGCGGCCGACGAGCGCCATGCGAAATTCGCCGACGAGCACTCCGATTTCCTCGCTTTTCTCAAGCTCTGGAAGGCCTACGGGCAGGGCGCATCGCGCAAGCAATGCCGCGAGAACTTCCTGTCCTACGCGCGCATGCGCGAGTGGCGCGACATCCACGCCCAGCTCCGGCAGTCGGTAGAGGAACTCGAATGGCGCATGTCGAGCACTAATCTCGAAAAGCCCGAAGGGGTCCGGGCGGTCCACCGCGCGCTGCTTTGCGGACTGCTCGGTAATGTCGGCATGAAGGACGACACTGACAACAACTACACTGGCGCGCGCGGCATTAAGTTCCGGGTGCATCCCGGTTCGGGTACGAAGAAAACCGGGAAGTGGATCGTGGCCGCGGAATTGGTCGAAACCACCCGCCTCTTCGCGCGCAACGTGGCGAGCGTGGATCCGCGATGGATCGAGGAACTGGGCGCTCACCTGCTCAAGCGCCACCGGGAGCGGCCGCACTGGGAGAAAGCGCGCGCCCAGGTGGTCGCCGTCGAGCGCGGCACGCTCTACGGCCTGCCGGTGTACGCCGACCGGCGCGTGCACTACGGGCCGATCGACCCGCAGCTATCGCGCGAGATTTTCCTCCGCTCCGCGCTGGTCGAGGGCGAATTCGAGACGCGGGCGCCGTTCTTCGCGCACAACCAGCAACTGCTGAAGGAGATCGAACGGCTGGAGCACAAATCGCGCCGCCCGGACATCCTGGTGGACGACGAACTGATCTACGCCTTCTATGACGCCCGGGTGCCCGCGGGCATCACCAACGGCGCCGACTTCGAAAAATGGCGCAAGGAGGCGGAGCGCGCCCAGCCCGGGCTGCTGCAACTGCGGCGCGAAGACCTGATGCGCCACGAGGCGGCGGGCATCACCACTGAAAATTTTCCCCACGAACTGCAGGTTGGCCCGAACCTGTTCGCGCTCGAGTATCACTTCGAGCCGCGTTCGCCGAAGGACGGCGTGACGATGACGGTGCCGGTTGCGCTGCTCAACCAGGTGCCGGCGGCACGCTGCGAGTGGCTGGTGCCGGGCCTGCTGAAGGAGAAAGTGCAGGCGTACGCCAAGGGCATGCCGCAGCGCCTGCGCCACAAGCTCGGCCCGCTGGCCGAATTCGCGCAGGCATTCGCAGGCGCCGTGCCTGCCTCGGACACGCCGCTCGCGTCGGCGCTGGCGCGTTACATCCGCTCCGAACTCAACCTGGAAGTGCCGACCGACGCCTTGCGGCCGGATTCGGCGCCGCCGCACCTGCAGATGAACTTCCGGATCCTGGACCAGCACGGCCGGCAGCTCGCCATGGGCAGGAATGTCGCCGGGTTGAAAGAGGAATTTGGTTCACGCATTCAAGCAAGGCTTGAAGAAGAAAATTCGAAAGTCGATGGCGAGCGCTTCGCCGCGTGGACGTTCGGCGACCTCGACGAAGTGATGGAGATCTGCCGGGGCGGGCAGACGCTGGTCGGGTATCCGGCGCTGCTGGACGCGGGCGACGGCGTCACGCTGCAGGTGTTCGATTCGCCGGAGCGCTCGCGCGAAGTCCATCGCGCCGGCGTGCTGCGCCTGCTCGCGATTGCGTTTCGCGACCGCGTGCGCGACATCGAAAAAGGCCTTGCCAGGGACATGGCGCTCGCTTCGGTGAAGGACGACATCGTGTCGGCGGCGCTGGAGCGGACGTTTCTCGCCGAGTCGCTGCCGATGCGGCAGGCCGAATTCGCGCAGCACGTGCAGCAAGGCCGCAACCGGCTGAACCTCATCGCGCAGGAAATGCAGCGGCTGGCGGCGACGATCCTTGCGGAGTATGCCCAGGTGTACAAGCGCGTCGCCGCGATGCAGAAAGCCTATCCGCAGGCGGCCGAGGACGTGAAGCAGCACGGCGAGCGTCTGCTGCAGGCCGGTTTTCTCGCCCGCACTCCGTGGCAACGCTTGCAGCATTTCCCCCGCTATCTGAAGGCCGCAGCCCTCAGGCTGGACAAGCTCCGCGCGGACCCGCAGCGCGACGCGCAGCGCGCCGCCGAACTCGCGCCGCTGGAGCAGGCCTGGCAACGCGAGCGTATTGCGCGCGCGAGGCTGGGCGGCACCGGCCGGACCAGCGCCGAACTGGAGCAGTTCGGCTGGCTGCTGGAGGAGCTGCGGGTTTCGCTCTTTGCCCAGGAATTGAAGACGCCGGTGCCGGTCTCACCCAAGCGCCTGGCAAAGCTGTGGCAAAGTATGAGGAAATGAACCCCATCGCCCGCTCCCTCCTGCTTGCGTTTGGCAACCTGTTTCATCCGCGCATGCTCTGGCTGATGGTCTGGCCGATGCTTATCGCGATTGCGATCTGGGGCACCGTGCTCCTGTTTACGGGGACGCAGGTTGTTGCGATGCTGTCGAGTTGGATGCAGCAATGGATTCAGAGCGGAACACTCTTCATCCGCTGGGACTTCAGCGGCGCAATCACGATTGCCGCGAAGATTCTGGTCTTTCTGATCTTCATACCGCTCGTCTGGCTGACGGCGCTCATAATCCTGAGCATCTTCGGCATGCCGGCGATGGTGGATCACGTAGCCGCGCGGCGCTTTCCAAAGCTCGCGCGGCGGCGCGGCGGCGGCCTCGCCGGCAGCACGTGGAATGGCGTGGTGGCGCTGGCGGGGCTGATCGGCCTGGGCCTGGTCTCGATCCCGTTCTGGCTGGTGCCGCCGCTCTGGCCGCTGATCCCGGTGGCCATCATGGGCTGGCTGAACCAGCGGGTACTGCGTTACGACGCGCTCGCCGAGCATGCCAGCGCGGATGAAATGCAGCGGATTTTCGCTTCGCGCCGCGGCGTGCTCTACATGTTCGGCGCGATCCTCGCGCTGCTCGCCTACGTGCCCCTCATCGGATTCGTCGCGCCGGTGCTGTTCGGGTTGGCGTTCATCCACCTTCTGCTTGGCGAGCTGCAGGCGCTCAGGGAAGCGATCGAAGGCGAAGAGGTTCGCCTATAGGCGGGTTACCGGCAAGTTCAGGCCGCGAATCGCGCCCACCAGCTTTTCCAGCGCCGCGGGGCGGTGGAAGCCGCGGCGCGAGGCGAGCGCGACGCGCCGCACCGGGCAGGGATTGGAAAATTCGATCGCCTTCACCAGCGGGTTGGCGTGCCGCGGCGTGAGCGCGGTCGCCGGCAGCACGCTGACGCCCAGGCCCGAGGCAACCATGCTGCGCAGCGTTTCCAGCGAATTGCCCTGGCGCCCGGCCTCGGGCGGGCGGGAGAACTCGAGGCAGGCGTCCAGCACCTGGTCGCGGAAGCAGTGGCCGACCGGCAGCAGCAGCAGTTCGCCGGCGTCCAGTTCCTCTACCGCCACCGATTTCCTGCGCGCCAGCGCGTGTTTTGCGGGCGCGACGACGCGAAACATCTCCTCGTACAACGGCACCGTTTCGATCCCCGGGCCTTCGTAGGGCAGCGCGAGGATCACGGCGTCCAGCTCGCCCGCCTTGAGCATCCGGTCGAGGGTCGCGGTGGTGTTCTCCTCCACGTCGAGCGGCATTTCGGGCGCGCTGCGGCGCAGCGCCCCGACCAGGTCCGGCAGAAGGTAGGGGGCAATCGTGTGGATGATGCCCAGGCGCAGCAGGCCCTTGAGCGGGTCCCGCCCCTGGCGCGCCACCGTTTTCACGCGGTCGGCCTCCTCCAGCGTGCGCCGCGCCTGCGCCACGATCTGCTCGCCCGCCCCGGTGAGGAACACGCCGCGCTTGCCGCGTTCGAACAGCTTCACGCCCAGCTCCTCTTCCAGGTTCTTCACCGCAGCCGACAGGCTGGGCTGGCTGACGAAGCAGCGCTCGGCCGCGTGGCCGAAGTGGCGCGCTTCGGCAACCGCCACCACGTATTTGAGTTCGGTAAGCGTCATAGGAATCAGCTATTGAAGGGATGCTAACAAAGTATCCATCGTTAGAATGCCGGGATGGCATTCGGCGCGCTGGTCATCGGCGATGAAATCCTGGTCGGCAAGCGCCAGGACAAGCACCTTTCCTTCATCATCCAGGCGCTGGCGCAGCGCGGGCTCAGGCTCGCCTGGTGCGAATACCACGGCGATGATCCGGAGCGGCTCAGCGCCGTGCTGAAGCGCACCTTCGCCTCGGGCGATGTGGTGTTTTCCTTTGGCGGCATCGGCGCGACGCCGGACGACCACACGCGGCAATGCGCCGCAGCCGCGCTGGGTGTCGGGCTCGCCCTGCACCCGGAGGCCGAGCGCGAGATCCGCGGCCGCTTCGCCGGGGAGACCACGCCGCAGCGCCTGAAGATGGGAGAGTTTCCCGCGGGCGCCGAGATCATCCCCAATCCCTTCAACCGGATCCCGGGCTTTGCTATCCGGGAGCACTGGTTCGTGCCGGGCTTTCCACAGATGGCCTGGCCGATGCTGGAGTGGGTCCTGGATACGAGGTACCGCCACCTCTTCGACCGCGACCGCTGGGCGGAAGCCTCGGTGATCGTCTACCTGCCGGAGTCCACCATTGCGCCGCTGATGGAGGAGATCAACGCCAAGTACCCCGGGCTGAAGGCCTTCAGCCTGCCAAGCATGGGCGAAGACGCCACGCGTCGCCATATCGAACTCGGTGTGCGCGGCGCGCCAGCAGAAGTCGAACCCGCGATCGCCGACATCCGGCGGGGAATCCAGGCGTTGGGGGGACACCTCGGTCTGCCAAAGGGCGATCGATCATGAGCGACGATGCCCTCCGCATGAACCGCCTCACGCTGCGCTTTGCCAGCGCAGTCGTCGAGGCCGCATACGCGGAGGAGCATGCGCGCAAGGCGGTGCGCCCGATCCGCATCGCCCTTGTCTTCCTCTCCGCCCTGACCGCCGCCTATTACGTGCTGGCGACCCACGTCTTTCACGGCGTGCTGGTCGTCACCGGCACCACCCTGCTCCGCGGCACGGTTAGCGCGCTCGTCGCGTACGCGGTGGTCTACGCGCTCACGCACCTTCCGGTCTTCGTGAAGCGACAGCAACTGATCCTATTCCTCGTCGTCTGCGTGATGTTGTCGATTGGCATTGCCCGGGACATTGCGCGATACCCGCTCGAAGTGCTCGAAGCTCGCGGCTTTGTGCCCATCCTGTTCTATACGTTCGGCATTTACAGCGTGTTTCGCCTCCGCTTTCCGCAGGCCGTACTCGCCGGCTGGCTTGGCGTTAGCTTTTACACCGGATACTTGCTGGGCACGGACGTGCTGAGTGCCGCCGCAGCCGCGCGGCACGCCCTTATCCTGGGCTTAGCGAACCTTTTGGGCATGCTCATCTGTTACCAGATGGATGTAACGGCGCGCCGGGAGTTCGCGGCGATGCGCCTCCTGGGCGAGGAGCGGGCGCGTTCCGAGCGGCTGCTGCTCAACATCCTGCCGGCGCCGATCGCCGAGCGCCTGAAGGCGTCCGAAGAATCCATCGCCGAGCACTCCGACGGCGTCACGGTGCTGTTTGCCGATATCGTGGGATTCACCCCGCTGTCGGCGCGCAAGACGCCGCGGGCCCTGGTCGAACTGCTGAACCGGATCTTCTCCGAGTTCGACGCGCTGGCCGATGCGCACGGCCTGGAGAAGATCAAGACCATCGGCGATGCCTACATGGCCGTCGCCGGACTGCCGAATCCGTGGCCCGACCATGCAGCCAGGGCCGCGCGCATGGCGCTCGAAATGCTCGATGTGACTGCGCGGTTGTCGGCGGAGACCGGAGAGAAACTTGCCCTGCGCATCGGCCTGCATTCGGGGCCGGTGGTGGCGGGGGTGATCGGGCGCAGGAAGTTCACCTACGACATGTGGGGCGACACAGTGAATATCGCGAGCCGCATGGAGTCGCATGGCCTGCCGGGGGCGATACACTGCACCGAGGCCACCGCCCTGCTGCTGCAGGGAGCATTTCGGCTGCAGGCGCGGGGCGCCGTGGAGATCAAGGGCAGGGGGGAGATGCACACGTTCCTGCTGCGTAATGCCGAGGGGATCCCGAATGGATGATCGCAGGTACTTCGGCCTGGACGCCTTGCGCGGCGGCATGATGATGCTGGGCATCGTCCTGCACGCCGCCATCCTTTACCTTGCCTCGCCGCCGCCGACGATGCCCTTGCCTACCGATCGGAACAATGCGGTTGTCTTCGACGTCATCGTTGCCTTGATTCACAGCTTTCGCATGCCGACGTTCTTCGTCCTGGCGGGTTTCTTCACCGCGCTGCTGATCGAAAAACGAGGGCTCTGGGGCACTTACAGGAATCGCGCGAGCCGGATTCTGGCGCCGCTCGCCGCGGGCATCGTGACGATCCTGCCGCTCACCGCCCTGCTCATGTTCGATTTCATGCTCAGCGCGCGATTCGGCACCCACGACCTCATCCCGGACCGCGAGGCCTTGAAGGTGTTTGGTCAGGAAATGACGGCGAAGGGGGTGCCCACCGGCCAACCGGCTCTCGCGCACCTGTGGTTCCTGTATTACCTGTGCTTTTTTTACCTCCTGATCCCGCTGTGCCGGTTCCTGGTAAAGCGCAGCTTGAGGTTCGAGGATCGCTTGAAGCGATGGCTGGTTTCGCCGTTCCTGATGCTGGCGTTCGTGCTGTACACGGCGGCAACCTTGTGGCCGTTCCACGGCGGCCAGGTGAACGAGGGGTTCATCTACTTCAAGCCGCACTTGCCGTCCCTGGTCTATTACGGATCGTTCTTTGTGCTCGGTTACATCTTCCATCACTACCGCGATTTCCTGCAGGCCCTGGCGCGAAATGTTGCCGCCTGGGCGGTGCTCGCGGCCATTCTGTTTCCTCTCTCGCTGTACGCGAGCCACCTCGACAACAGCGCCCGAGGCGCCAGCGTCGCGCTGCATCTTGGCGCGGTGCTTGCAAACGGACTGTGCACTTGGGCGCTGATCTACCTGTTCCTGGGAAGCGCGCTGCGCTTCTTCGACCGCGAATCGCCGTGGATCCAGTATGTATCCCAGTCCTCGTACTGGGTCTACCTGGTGCACATGCCGCTCGTTTTGCTCGCCGGCTGGTGGCTGGTGCAATTCGACTTTCCCGCCGTGCTCAAATTCCTGCTCGTATGCGGCTTTGCCGCGGTTGCAGCCTTTTTGACCTTTCACTACTGGGTGCAGAAAACGTGGATCAGCGATTTCCTGCATGGTCGCCGCTTCGATCTGAAATGGCCTTGGCGGGAATCCAGTTATGTCCCCCGCTAAGCTGATGTTCAGCATTCTTGTACGGGCCCTGCTTTGCCTGCTGGTTTCAGCCGCCTGCTATTTCATGTTCACGGCCTTATTCGGTACAACTGGCCAGGCCTCTGAAACGAGAATTATCTGGGCCATGACAATACTTACCAGCAGCGTGGTTTGGGTATTTTCTTTCGTGCGCCCGGCGTTTGCACTAATCGGATTGCTGGCCTATGAGGTTCGGGTGCTGCTCTGGCGCGACGAGAACGGTCGCTATTACGTCTTCGATGGGCAAAGGATCAGAGTCGTTGTTGTTGAAGGCGAGCCCTGGGTGGCCGAAGCGGATGTGCTCAAGGTGTTGGGGCCGAAGGCGCCGAGCCATCTGAACTGGCAAAAGATGCCCGCCGACGAGTACGGGAAGATTTCAGAGCCGAACCTGAAAGGATTTTCGGAAAAAGGCATAGAGAAGCTCTTTGCCAGGGAAACGGATGGCTTTTCGCGGCGGTTTCGAAAGTGGCTGATCGGGGAGGTGTTCTTCCCGTTTCGCCGGGCGCGCGAGCGCGGATTGCCGTTGCCGCGGACTTAGCTAAAGACGCGGCCACCGGCACCGTGATCTACCGCTCGAAGATGCACCTGGGACTGAAGCGCAACTTCCAGGTCATGGCCGGTGCCGAAAAGAAAAGCCCCGCACGGGGCGGGGCTTTTCGGTGCTGCCTTGCCGGACAAGTCTGAAGACTTAGGCGGCTTTCTTGGTCTTCGTCAGGCCCTTCACCGTCTCGGTCGCGGCGGCAACGTTGGCTTCCGCGATTTCGGTCGCCTGCTTGGTGACCTTGTTGAAGTTGTCATAGGCCGAGTTCGCGGCGGCGAGCATCTGCTTGACCGCGCTCACGGCGACATCCGATCCGGCCGGGGCGTTCTTGGCGGCCTTGTCGAGCAGGGAAACGAAGTTCTCGTTCCACTCGGTGACGCGGCGCTCGCTGGCCTTGGTGAACTCGGTGTTGTTCTGCGTCGTCACTTCGTACACGCTCTTCGAGTAGGCTATCGCCTTCTCGATCGCGGGCTGGGCGAAGGTGCTCTGCAGGTTCACCAGCTCCTGCACGTCCTTGGCGCCGGCCAGCGCGCGGGTGTTGGCGATCGAGTCTTCGAACGCTGCCTTGACGACGTTGGCGTTCAGGCTCGCGAACTTCTCGATGGCGGCAAACTGGCTCGTCACCAGGGAAAGGATCGCTTCCATGTTGGCCTTGGTCGCGGCTTGGATTTGCTCGGGGGTCACGTACATTTGAATCTCCTTAAAAAGTGTCGGGTGGGTAATTTTTAGGGCGCTATTGTGCGCCGCAGCAAAACGAATTCTAATCCTAAGGCTCTTGAAGTCAACAACTTTTTGCGGTGCAGCATAAGCTGTTGATGTGTTGCACAAAGTTGGGGTAGAGCCTAAGCGGAGGTGTATGAAACGACTGGCGCCGACGGCAAAGTTAGGACTTGCTAACTAATGGACCAGAGCCCGCAGGAACACCTGCCGGTACGGCTGTGGTGGGTGCTCGCGGGCCT
>JBBPIU010000100.1:0-11108 GCA_038040245.1 Pseudomonadota bacterium
GACGAGATGAAGGCGGACATCTCCTGCCTGAAAAAGGCGCTGGTCGGCGCGGAGTACCTGCCCTCTGCGCTACGCAACGCCATGCGCGAGCGCGGCATCCAGGTGCTGCAGATGTACGGCACCGCGGATCTCGGGCTGATCGCCTACGAGACGCATGCGCCCGACGGCGCGGTGAACGACGGCATGATCCTGGAAGAATCGCTGATCCTCGAAATCGTGCGGCCCGGCACCGGCGACCCGGTCGCGCCGGGCGAGGTGGGGGAGGTCGTGATCACCACCTTCAACCCGGACTACCCGCTCATCCGCTTTGCCACCGGGGATCTTTCGGCGGTGCTCGATGCGCCTAGCCCCTGCGGACGCACCAACGTGCGCATCAAAGGCTGGCTGGGCCGCGCCGACCAGACCACCAAGGTGCGCGCGATGTTCGTCACGCCAAAGCAGGTGAACGAGATCGCGCGCCGCCACGCGGAGGTCAAGCGGGCGCGGCTCGTCATCGAAGGCGAGACCGGCGCGGAGCGCATGACGCTGAAGTGCGAGGTGGCGGGCACCCCCGCCGGCCTCGCCGACGCCCTGGTGGCGTCGATCCGCGACGTCACCAAGCTGCGCGGCGAGGTCGAGCTGGTCGCACCGGGCAGCCTGCCGAACGACGGCAAAGTCATCGACGATCTCCGGAAGTACAGCTAGTTTTTCCGGCTTGTTCCGTCACGAAACCAATGTCTGATAGTGCAGCGAAGCGCAGCTTCGACGTCGTCATCGTCGGCGCGGGGCTCGCCGGCATGTACATGCTGCATCGCGCGCGCGGGCTGGGCCTGACTGCGCGCCTGTTCGAGGCGGGATCCGGCGTGGGCGGCACCTGGTACTGGAACCGCTATCCCGGCGCGCGCTGCGACGTCGAGAGCATGGAGTACTCGTATCAGTTCTCCGAAGAGCTTCAGCAGGAATGGCACTGGACCGAGCGCTACGCGACCCAAGCCGAGATACTGCGTTACGCCAACCACGTGGCGGACCGGTTCGGGTTGCGGGTGGACATGCAGTTCAACACCCGCGCGGTCGCGGCCGACTATGAGGAGTCCAGCGCGCGCTGGAGCGTGCGCACGGACGATGGCGAGCGCACGACGGCGCAATTCCTTGTCATGGCGACCGGGTGCCTGTCCTGCGCGAACCTGCCCGCCTTCAAAGGCCTCGAGACATTCGTGGGACAGACTTACCACACCGGGCAATGGCCGCATGAGGAGGTCGATTTCGGCGGCAAGCGGGTCGGCGTCATCGGCACCGGCTCCTCGGCTGTACAGTCGATCCCGATCATCGCAACGCAGGCAAAGGAATTGTTCGTTTTTCAGCGCACCGCGAACTATTCGGTGCCGGCGCACAACGCGTCGCTCGATCCGGAGTACGAAGCGCGCATCAAGGCCGACTACGCCGGTTTTCGCGCCCGCAACAATCGGATGTTCACGGCATTCGGTTCAAACTTCCCGCGCAACGAAGGCTCCGCGCTCGAGGTCGGCCCGCAAGAGCGCGGGCGCGCCTACGAAGTGCGCTGGCAGCGCGGCGGCCTGGGGTTCCTGGGCGCGTTCGGCGATCTGATTTTCGACGCCAGTGCGAACGAGACCGCCGCCGAGTTCGTGCGGGGGAAAATCCACGCCATCGTGCGCGATCCCGCGGTCGCAAAGCTGCTCATGTCGACGCAGGTGATCGGTTGCAAGCGCATGTGCGTGGACACCGGGTACTACGAGACCTTCAATCGGCCGAACGTGCGCTTGGTGGATGTCAGCCGCTTGCCGATCGAGGAAATGACGCCGAAGGGATTGCGAACCGGCGGGCGCGAGTACGCCCTTGATTGCATCGTCTTCGCCACCGGGTTCGACGCCATGACCGGATCTCTGCTACGCATCGACATCCGCGGCCGGGGTGGCCGCTCGCTCAAAGACAAGTGGCGCGCGGGGCCGCGCACCTATCTGGGCCTCGGCATCGAGGGGTTTCCGAATCTGTTCGTCATTTCGGGCCCAGGAAGCCCGTCGGTGCTCACCAACATGATCGTCTCGATCGAGCAGCACGTGAATTGGATCGCCGATTGCATGGCGTACATGCGCGCGCGCAAGCTCGCTCGCATCGAGGCGAGTGGCGAGGCCGAGGAGCGCTGGGTCGCGCATGTCAATGCCGTGGCCGACCGCACCGTCTACTCGATGTGCAGTTCTTGGTACCTCGGCGCCAACGTTCCCGGCAAGACGCGTGTGTTCATGCCGCTCGTCGGCTACCCGCCCTACGTTGAGAAGTGCAACGAGGTGGCGGCGCGGGGCTACGAGGGTTTCGTGCTGGCCTGACCAATAGCGATCTCCTGCCTGTATCGGTTCAGGTACCCGTGATCGAGCCGGGAGCGAAGGTGACCTTCTAGCCTTTCCTGGCGGCTGCGACGGGCAGGCCGTCCAGCCGCCGCATGTCCTCGTTTCGCACCGCCGAAGGGTCGGTGAGGAACGCGCACAGGAACTCGATCGAGTCCGCGCCCCAGAACAGTTCGCCGTCGACATCGAAGGTCGGCACGCCGAACACGCCGCGCTGCGCTGCCTCTTCGGTGTTTTTACGTAAAGTGTTTTTTACCTCTGCACTTTCAAGTTCTGCCTTACTTACCCCTAATTCACTCGAAAGAGAGGCAAACCGACCAGGATCTGATGCTTCCGCGCCGGTCGTCCAGATCGCATCGAAGATCTTCCCCACCGCCTCCCGTGTCGAACCGCAGGCAACGGCAAGGCGCAAGTGGTGCAGCGGGTTGAACGGATGCGCGGCAGGATAGCGCAGCGGGATGCCGAGGCTGTGCGCCCACCAGTGGCTCCAGCGGTAGGTGTAGCGGCGCTTGGTCGGCAGTTCCGCCGGGCCCTTCTGCCCCCAGTGATTGAGCAGCCCGGCGAACAGCACCGGGCGGTACTCGATCGAGAGGTCGGAGGGCAACTCCTTCAGCCGGTGCAGGCAGATGTAGGCGAAAGGCGAGACGAAATCGAAATACCAGGTCACGGAGCGCATGGGTTGCTATCCTAGCGCCGGGAAGGGGAACCCGGTCATGAGTCAGCCACCACAAGCTGCGTTGCCGCTTACGTTCACGGGGTCGGGTTCGGAGTATTTCCGCATCTGGATCGTGAACCTTCTGCTGACGATCGTCACCTTCGGCATCTACTCCGCGTGGGCCAAGGTGCGGCGCCTGAAATATTTCTACCAGAATACCCGGCTGGCCGGCGCGTCCTTCAATTACCACGGCGAGCCGCTGGCGATCTTCAAGGGCCGGCTGCTCGCCCTTGGCCTGCTGACCGCCTGGACCGTCGCGCCGCTCGACAAGATCTGGGGCATGGCGGTCTGGATCGTGCTCGCGGCGATCTGGCCGTGGATCGTCGTGCGCTCGATGCGGTTCAAGCGCCGCAACAGCAGCTACCGCAACGTGCGCTTCCGTTTCGACGGCAGAACGCGCGATGTCTACCTGCCGTTCGCGCTGCTGCTCGGCGTTTCCTTCATCGCCGCGCTCGCGTTCTACCCGGGCAGCGGCTCCGGCACGCCCGGGGTGTCGCACGCGCAGATCGCGGTCGGGGTGATCTCGGTGGTGCTGCTGCTCGCGCTGATGCCGCATTTCCACTTCGTGATTCAGCAGTTCTTCGCCACGCGCACGCTGTTCGGCGAGACGCGATTCAGATATTCGGCGCGCGCCTGGGATTTCTACAAGATCTACCTGCTGCTGGGCCTCGTGTTCTTCGGCGGCCTGCTCGCGCTCGGCACGCTGATCGGCGTAGGCAGCGCGACAGCCAAGCAAGGCGGCTGGATCGCGGTCATCGTCCTCGCGATCGCCGGCCTCGTGTTTTTCTACGGTTTCGTGCTGTTCGTCGGCCCCTATTTTCAGGTCAGGATCCAGAACCTGATCTGGAATAACCTCAAGCTCGGCGGCCACCGCTTCGAGAGCCGCGCGCGTGTCTGGCTGCTGTTCCGCATCACCCTCGTCAACCTGCTCCTGATCGCGCTCACCCTCGGCTTCTTCCGCCCGTTCGCCGTGATCCGCACGCTGCGCTACCGGATCGAGTCGGTGAGCCTGCTTCCGGCCGGCGACCTGGATTCCTTCGTCGGCAGCTCCGAAGCCGCGGTGGCGGCATTCGGTGCCGAGGCGGTGGATCTGTTCGACTTCGACTTGGCGCTGTGACTGCGGGGCCGGCGCGCGGCGGCTACTATGACGGGCGCAGCTCGAAGCGTCATGAGGTGACGCTGGAGCTGTCCGGATCGGCGCTGCGCGTGAGGGGGACCGGCGTGGACCTCAGCGTGCCGCTCGCCGACGTGACGATCGAGGAACGCGCCGCGAACGCGCCGCGCCTGCTGCACCTGCCGGGCGGCGCGCTGATCGAATCCACCGACTTCGAGGGTGCCGACGCGCTGATCGAGCACGCCGGGCGCCGCGATTCCGTGGTGGTGCGCCTGCAGGGCAGCTGGCGTATGGCGCTCGGGTCGATCATCGCGGTCGCCTGCGCCGGAGCGGCGTTCTATATCTGGGGCTTGCCTTGGGTGGCGGACCGGATCGCCGACGCGATTCCGCCCGCGTGGGCCGAAGCGCTCGGGCAGGAAGCCGTGAAAGGGCTCAAAGCGCCCGTGTTCCGTCCGAGTGCGCTGAGCGAAGAGGCGCGCAAGGCGATCGAACAGGATCTCGCAGCGGCCCTCAAGGCGATCGGCCAGCCGATACCAAAGCTCGAGTTCCGAAGCTTTGCCGCGGGCCCCAACGCGTTCGCGCTGCCGGGCAACACCATGGTGCTGACCGACGAGATGGTGAAGCTCGCTGGGCGCACCGGGGATCCCGCCGCCGCGATCCTCGGCGTCCTCGGCCACGAGCATGGCCATATCAGGCACCGGCATCCGCTGCGCCAGTTTGTGCGCGCGACGGCGCTGAGCGCCCTGCTCGCGTGGTGGATCGGGGACTTCAGCACGGTTCTCGCGACGGCCGCGCCGGTGCTGCTCGCCGCGCGCTATTCGCGCGATTTCGAGCGCGAAGCGGATCGCGAGGCAGTGGCGCTGCTCAGGGCCACCGGCCGTTCGGTCGAGCCGCTGGTCGAGCTCTTCGGGCTGATGGAAGGCAGGCGGGCGGCCAAGGGCGGCGATGGCAAGGACTCACCGAACGCGGAGCGCAAGGCGTCGGACTCACTCGACTATTTCTCATCGCACCCGGGAACCGGGGAGCGGATCCGGATCCTGCGCGGCCAGGGCGGCTAGGCCTGCGTGGATTGCTATCCTAGCCTCAAGGAGGAACCATGCGAAATATAGGGAAACTGAGCACTCTGAAGTACGCCGTGGCCGGGCGCATCGCCCGCATCACCTTGAACCGTCCGGCGCGTCTGAATGCGATCGACGACAAGATGCCGCGCGAGATCCGGCGTGCGGTGGAAGCGGCCAACGAGGATGACCGCGTCCACGTCATCGTGCTGGCGGGCGCCGGAAAGGCCTTTTGTGCCGGCTACGACCTGAAGAAATTTGCCGAAGGCGATCCGGGCAACCGCTGGAATCAGCCGATGCCCTGGGATCCGATGCGCGACTACCGCGGCATGAAGGCGAACACCGACGATTTCTTCTCCATCTGGCGCAGCTACAAGCCGGTGATCTGCAAGGTGCACGGCTACGCGGTCGCGGGCGGCTCGGACATCGCGCTTTGCGCCGATATCGTGATCATGGCCGAGGACGCGAAGATCGGCTACATGCCGGCGCGGGTCTGGGGTTGTCCTACGACCGCGATGTGGGTGTACCGGCTGGGCGCCGAGAAGGCGAAGCGCATGCTGCTCACCGGCGACACGGTGGATGGCAAGACCGCCGAACGAATGGGCCTGGTCTATCAAGCAGTGCCTTCGAGAATTCTCGACAAGACCGTGGACGCCCTTGCGAGGCGCATGGCCGGGGTGCCGAAGAACCAGCTGATGATGCAGAAACTGATGATCAACCAGGCCTACGAGAACATGGGCCTCGCCAACACGCAGATGATCGCGACCCTGTTCGACGGCATCACGCGCCATTCGCCGGAGGGAACCTGGTTCAAGGAGTATGCGGAGAAGCATGGCTTCCACGAGGCGGTAGCCTGGCGCGATGGCGGCAAGCCGATCCCGGAGGGACGTGCCACGCCGAAAGCAAAGCGGAGGAAAAAATGACCGTGCGCATCGAAAAACAGGGCAAGGTCTGGACTGTCATCCATTCGCGTGCCGAAGCGAAGAACGCCATGGACCCCACAAGCGCCGAGGCGCTGGTGGATGCGTTCGTGGCATTCGATCGGGATCCGGACGCTGCCGTGGCCGTGCTCTGGGGCGAAGGCGGCGCTTTTTGCGCGGGCTTTGATCTCAAGCATGCCGCCAACAACGACAGTACGCTCGACGAAATCGCCTATCCGCTCGACGTGCAAGCTGCGCCCGACGCGCAACTGCCGCGGGGGCCCATGGGACCGACGCGCATGGAGCTCGACAAGCCCGTCATCGCCGCTGTCGCCGGGCCGGCGGTCGCTGGAGGCTTCGAGATCGCGCTGTGGTGCGATCTGCGCGTGATGGAGGAATCGGCGTACTTCGGCGTCTACTGCCGGCGCTGGGGCGTGCCGCTGATCGACGGCGGCACCGTGCGCCTGCCGCGGATCGTCGGCCGGGGCCGGGCGCTGGAACTCATCCTTACCGGGCGCAAAGTGACTGCCGAGGAAGCGCTGCGCATCAACCTTTGCGAACACGTGGTGCCGGACGGCCAATCGCGGCAACGCGCCGAGGCCCTGGCGCAGGAGATCGCGCGCTTTCCGCAAACCTGCATGCGCGCCGACCGGCGCTCGGTCTACCTGCAGGAGGGTTTGCCGCTGCGTGAGGCGATGAGCAAGGAGTGGACCAACGGCATTCCCGCCTTCCACGCCGAGGGCGCGGCCGGCGCCGCGCGCTTCGCCTCGGGCAAGGGGCGGCACGGCGATTTCGGCGACCTCTGACCACGAAAGACGGTTGCGCGCGACGCGTCAGTAGCCGCGGGGGGTACCATTGAGCGGCGAAGCGGATCGGGGGTAGGGACGCCGGTGAGTGATCTAAGGCAGCGGCTTGCGGCGATACTGGCTGCGGATGCGGCAGGCTATTCGCGTCTGATGGCGGCGGATGAGCGTGCGACGGTGGCGGCGCTCGATTCCGCGCGGGCCGTATTTCGGGCTCAGATCGAATCGCACCAGGGCCGGGTGATCGACATGGCCGGCGATTCAGTGTTGGCCGCATTTGAGACGGCCACCGGGGCAGTGTCGGCGGCGCTTGGCGTTCAGCAGGAACTCAATGCTTCGGAAAGTTCGGTGCTCGAAGACCGGCGCATGCGGTTCCGCATTGGCGTGCACCTTGGCGATGTGATCGAAAAGACCGACGGCACGATCTACGGTGACGGTGTGAACATTGCGGCGCGATTGCAGGCGATGGCGGAGCCGGGGGGAGTGACGGTCTCGGATGCCGTTAAGACCGCGCTTCGCGGCAAAGTGCACGCGGTCTTCGAGGACAAGGGCGAGCAGTCAGTAAAAAATATCACCGACCCGGTCCGAGCGTTTTCGCTCCGGCTCAAGCCCAAGCCCGCGATTTCCGAGACTCCTGCGTCAGCAATCCCGCCACGGCCGAAGCGCCGCCTCGCGGCTCCCGTCGGGGCGGGCATATTTCTGGTCATGATTTTCGCCGCGACAATCTGGTTTGCGCCGTGGAAACCCAGGGTTGAAACGGCAACGCCCGCGCAGACTTCTCTAGCGCTTCCCAGCAAGCCCTCCATCGCCGTGCTGCCTTTCACCAACATGAGCGCGGACCCCGAGCAGGCGTATTTTGCCGACGGGATAACCGAGGATCTGATCACCGATCTTTCCAAGGTGGCCGGGCTGTTTGTGATCGCGCGCAACTCGGTGTTCGCCTACAAGGGCAAGTCGCCGGATGTGCGCGAGGTGGCGAAGGCGCTAGGCGTGCGCTACGTGCTGGAGGGGAGCGTGCGGCGCAGCGGCGGCGAGGTTCGGGTCAATGCGCAGTTGATCGACGCCACCACCGGCGGCCACGTGTGGGCGGATCGCTACGACGGGGAACTGAAGAATATTTTCGGCTTGCAGGACAAGGTGAATCGCGCCGTGATCGCGGCGCTGGCCGTGGAACTGACGAAGGAAGACAGGGAACGGGTTGCACACAGAGGGACGGAGAACGCGCAAGCCTATGACGTTTTCCTGAAGGGCTGGCAGCACTACCTGCGGCAGACGCCGGAGGACTTCCGCATCGCGATCGACCATTTCAAGAAGGCCGCGGAGCTGGATCCGAAATACGGACGCGCGTACGCGGCCCTTGCCGCCACGTATTGGGAAACACACAAACGGTACTGGGCTCTGATGGTGGGCCTCCGGGGATTGCACGATCCCCGATTCCAGGCGGAACAGTTCCTGGCGAAGGCGATGAAGGACCCGACGCCGCTTGCGCACCAGGTCGCCAGCGCCATGCTCTTGCACGCACAGCAGCACGACGAAGCCATCGAGGAAGCGAAACGCGCGATCGCCGGAGATCCTAACGACGCGGACGGTTACGTGGCGTTGGCAGAGGTGTTGAGCTTTACAGGCAGAGCGAACGAGGCGATCGAACTGGTCGAGCGCGCGATGCGGCTGAATCCTCATTACCCGCCGCATTACCTGTACCAGCTCGGCCTGGCGCAGTTCGGCGTCAAACGTCTGGATCTGGCTGCCGCGTCATTGGAGCGGGCGACCGCCCTCAATCCCGGCGATTACTGGTCGCAACGTCTCTTGCTAGCTACGTACGGTCTCCTCGGCCGCAGCGCGGATGCCGCCAAGCTACTCGAGGAAATAAAGGGAAAGGACAAGCGGGGGAGCCTTGCATCCTTTGATCCGATTACGATAAAAGCAGTGGCGTTCTGGCATCCATTTGCAATTCCGGCAGATGGCGAACGATTTGCGACCGGTTTGCGCAAGGCCGGCGTGCCCGAGTAGCGCTTCCTGCGGTTCAGAACTTCACTGCTTCTCCAGGCTTCACGTCCAGAACCTTGATCGGTGCATCGCCGAGCGCCGCCTTGAGTTCGGCGGGCGTGCGATTGATGACGGGAAATGTTCCGTAATGCATCGGAATGACCTGCTTGGGTCGTATAAATTCGCGCAGGGCGAAAGCTGCGCGCTCTGGATCCATGGTGAAATGGCCGCCGATGCAGACCAACGCCAGGTCCGGCTTGAAGAATCTGTTGATCAAGGCCATATCGCCGAACACATCGGTGTCACCGGTGTAATAGATCTTGTACCCGTTCTCAAACTCGATCACGTAGCCGACCGAGACGCCGCCCGCGATATGTCTCGGCACCGCGGCGTCTGGTTTGATGAGGAGGAGATCGGCGGACGAGCTGTGCTCGGCGTGCACCATGTGAACCTTGATGCCGGGGCCGAGCGGCGTCACGGAGCCGCCCTTGTTCATGGGGATGGCCTTCGAGCCGTCGAGCAGGCCGAGTGCGACCAGATTGTTCGTCAGCTCGAAATTGGCGACCACCGTCGCGCCCGTGATTTTTGCCAGCTCGGGCAGATCGTTGATATGGTCGCCGTGACCGTGCGTCACGAGGATCAGGTCGACCTTGCCGAGGGCCTTCAGGTCCTTGTATTTCGCTGGGGTCCTGGGATTCTTTATCAAAAAGGGATCGATGACGATCACCTTTCCCGTGGTGCTTGTGATGCGGAACGTGCCGTGGCCCAGCCACAGCACCTCCACCTGCTGTGCAAAGGCGACGGTCGCGAACAAGAAGAGGATTGCCCCTGCTAGCACCGAAGCCTTGACTGATGTGTGCATGTTTTCTCCCCATCACTCCGTGCGGCAAATACTACTGCATTACAGAAAGACCGTGCCACCATCGACCATGATCGTCTGACCGGTCACGAAGCGGCTTGCGTCGGAGGCCAGGTAGATGATCGTGCCGGTCAGGTCGTCCGTTTCGAGGTTGCGCTGCAGCGATTGTCCCGAGGCGATGACCTGCTTCGCTTTCTCCAGCTTGTCGCCGAAGAATTCCCGGGTGCCTTCGGTCATTACCGCGGAAGGGGCGACGGCGTTGACCCTGATCCAGTCGCGCCCCAGTTCGCGCGCGAGCGACCGGGTCATCGCGATGACCGCGCCCTTGGAAACCGAGTAATCCAGCGCGTAGGGCAGGCCGTAGATCGGTGCCAGCGAGGAAATGTTGATCACCGAGCCTGATTTCTGCGCGCGCATGAGCGGCACGACGGCGCGGCAGCAATTCCACACGCCCTTGACGTTGACCTGCATCACGCGATCCCACTGCGCTTCATCCAGCTGATCGAAGCGCCCGCCCTTGAGGTTGGCGTAGAGCGCGGCATTGTTGACGAGCGCGTCGACCCGTCCGAATTCGCTGATCGCGGCAGCCACCAGCGCCTGGCAGGAAGCGAAGCTGGCGACGTCGAGCGAAACGCCGAGCGCACGCCCGTTCGCGCCGCGGATCGCCGACACGGTATCGGCGCAATCGCGCACATCGCCCGCCACGATCGCTGCGCCCTCGCGCGCCATCGCTTCGGCGTAGGCGCGGCCCAGGCCGCGCGCCGCCCCCGTGATGACGGCCACTTTGTCTTTCAGCAGCATGGATTTTTCTCCTCCGCTTACTATAGCGGCGATGCGCAAGAAGCCGAACTACCGGTTCATCACCCTGCGGCGCGACGGCCTGGCGGTTCACCTTGCCTTCAACCGGCCCGACAGGCGCAACGCCTTGAACCACGCCATGATGGCCGAGATCGGCGACGCAGTCGATCGGATCGGCGCGGATCGAAAGCTGCGGGCCCTGGTCTTGCGCGGCACCGGCGGCGCCTACTGCGCGGGCGGCGATCTTGCGGCGATGTCCGAGCTGCCGCCCAGGCCGCGCGCCGGGCCCGATCCGCTGGTGGCGAGTTACCGCAGCTTCGGCGAGGTGCTTGCGAGGCTCAATCGGCTTCCCCAGGCCGTCGTCTCGGTCGTCGAGGGGCCGGCAGTCGGCGGTGGCTTCGGCATGGCTTGTTGTTCGGATATCGTCATCCTGCACCGGTCGGCCAGATTCGGCATACCGGAGCCGCGCTCGGGCTTCATCCCGTCCCAGGTCCTGCCCTTCCTCGTGCGTCGCCT
>JBBPIU010000101.1:0-11096 GCA_038040245.1 Pseudomonadota bacterium
TGGTCGGCATCGTGGCGCTGGGCGATTTTGCCGTCGAGAGTTCGGAACTCCGGCCCGCTGCCCAGGCGCTTGCGGAAATCTCGAAGCCATCCTAGCCCACTACGCTGCCAACACGGCGCGCGAAGCGCAAGAAAGGCGGCTCAGGCCGCTTTTCTTTTCGGCCCGCTCTTGGCTTAGTTCAGGCGATCAGCTGGCGGAATCGGAAAGCGAGCGACAGGAATGCCTTCGTCCACAAGGGCGTCATGCTCCTCTTGGGTGGCTTGGCCGCGGATGGCCCGACCGGGAGACTCGTTGTAGTAGATCTTGCGGGCTTCCTCGGGAAACTGGCTGCCGACGTCTTCGGACTTGGTGAGAATCTCGTCGAGCATGCGGGAATACAGTATCTGGGCCATCGCGAAGGGATCCTTCCCCTCCATATCCGGAGTCTTCTGCGGCTGCGGCTTGGGTTCCTGGGCGCCGGTATTGATCCTCGGAGCGGACAGGCCGCGCTCGATCGTGGTTGCGCCGCAGGTCGGGCAGCTGAGCAGGCCGCGCCTGCGCTGCGACGCATAGTCCTTGGCCGAACCGAACCAGCCCTCGAAGCGATGGCCGTCCTTGCAGTGCAGGTCGAATACGATCATGACCTGATGATTCTAACGTGCTTTGGCCTAGAAGCCGGCGATTCAGCGGCGCGTGGTAGAACGGCTTTTCTGCGGGAGCAAGCGCGATGATCACCGACCGGATCGAAGGCAAATGGATAGACCTGTTCGCGGAGGTCTTCGCGCGCTGCAAGGTCTCCCCAGGCGACATCTGCGCGGTGCTCTCCGAATCCCAGTCTCGCGCCCTCAACGTGCAGCTGGCCGAACTCGCCCTCGCGCGCCTCGGCGCCCGGCCGTTCCATGTCGTCGTGCCCACCCCACGCCAGAGCGCCCCGGTACCCATCCGCTCCACCGGCGCCTCGGTCGCGCTGCAGAACCTGGCTCCGGCCATCGGCGCCCTCGCAGGCTCGGTGTTGGTCGCCGATTGCACCCTGGAAGGCCTGATGCACGCCGCCGAGTTGCCGCAGATACTGAAGGGCGGGGCGCGAGTCCTGTACATCTCCAACGAGCACCCCGACGTGCTCGAGCGCCTGGCCCCCTCCCCCGACGACGAACAGAAGGTGAGGGCGGGCATGCGCCTGCTGCGCGAAGCCAAGTCCATGAAGGTGACCTCCCCTGCCGGCACCAAACTCGATATCCGGATCGAGGGCGCCCGGGTGGGCGGGGTCTGGGGGTATACCGAGAAGCCGGGCACGCTTTCGCACTGGCCGGGAGGCCTTTGCCTCGGCTTTCCCAAGGCGGCAAGCGTGAACGGCACGCTGGTGATGGCCCCCGGCGACCTCAACCTCACCTTCAAGCGCTATCTGGAGTCGCCGGTGCGGCTCACGATCGAGAACGATTACGTGACGAAGATCGACGGCGATTCGCTCGACGCCGAACTGATGCGCGAATACCTCGCCGCCTGGGGCGACCGCGAGGCCTACGCGGTGTCGCATGTCGGCTGGGGAATGAATACGCGCGCCCGCTGGGATGCGCTCGCGATGTACGACCGCCGGGACGTCAACGGCACCGAGCAGCGGGCCTTCGCCGGCAATTTCCTCTATTCGACCGGCGCCAATGAAGTTGCGGGACGGCACACGCTCGGACATTTCGACCTGCCGTTGCGCCACTGCACCATCGAGCTCGACGGCAAAGCCGTGGTGCGCGACGGGAAACTCGTAGATTGACCGCGTGACCCCGCTTCTGTTTCTCCATGGCGTAGGCGGCGGGCATCATGCCTGGGAGCGGCAACTGCCCTGGTTTGGCGGGCTTGGCTATCCGTCCCATGCCTGGGACCAGCCGGGCTACGGCCACAGCCCGATCGTCGATCCCTACGACCTCGAGCACGTCACCGCGGCGCTCGCGCGCCTGATCCAGGCACTAAGCAACGAGCCGGTGGTGCTGATCGGCCACAGCATGGGCGGCCTGATCGCGCAGGAGGCCTATGTCCGCTACCCGAAACTGATCAAGGCGCTGGCCCTGTGCTTCACCAGCCCGGCCTTCGCCGGCGGCGGCAGCGGCTTCACGAAGCAATTCATCGCGGCGCGCATCGGCCCCCTTGACCAGGGCAAGACCATGGCAGATATCGCCGCGCAGCTGATCCCCGCCATGGGAAGCAATTCAAGGCTTGCAGAACAGATCATGGCGAGCGTGCCACCCGAGACCTATCGCAAAGCGGTGCATCTGCTTACTACGTTCGACCGCAAGAAGGAGTTGGCCAGCATCCAGGTGCCGACCCTCGTGATCGCCGGCTCTGACGACAAGACGGCACCGTCCGCCATGATGGAGCGCATGGCGCAGAAGATTCCCGGCGCCGAGTACGTCCTGCTCGAAGGCTGCGGCCATCTGGGGCCCATGGACCAGCCGGATGCTTTCAATGCCGCCCTGCTCTCATTTCTGAAACGTCACGGCCTATGAGCGATGCACGCTATTCGGTTGCAGGGTCGGGCCATGTCCTGGACAAAAAACAGCAGGACCTTATCGCGCTGGCCGAATCCCTCGGCCCGGCCTTTGCCAAACGCGCGGAAAAATACGACCGCGAGGCCAGCTTTCCGTTCGAGAATTACGCCGACCTGAAGAGCGCTGGCCTGCTGGGCCTGTGCGTGCCGGAGAGATTTGGCGGCATGGGCGCCGATTTGCGCACTTACGCGCTGGTATCGGCGACGCTCGGGAAATACTGCGGCGCGACTGCCCTCACCTTCAACATGCACGCCTGCTCGACCCTGTGGCCGGGCCGGCTCGCCGACGACCTCGACATGACAGCCGAGCAGAAAAAGGAGCACGAACGTTACCGCAGCGTCCATTTCAATCGCGTGGTGAAGGAAGGCGCTATCTACGCCCAGCCCTTTTCGGAAGGCAGCGCCGCGGCCGCCGGCAAGGCGCCTTTCGGCACGCTCGGCGCGAAAGTGGACGGCGGCTGGCGCATCAACGGTAAAAAGATTTTCGCCTCGCTTTCCGGCGCCGCCCACTACTACGGCGTGCTGTGCACCGAAGACAAGCCCGGCAGCTCCATGCGCGACACGCTCTACATTGCCGTGCCGGCGAACGCGCCGGGTTTCACTATCACCGGCGACTGGGATCCCCTCGGCATGCGCGGCACCGTGTCGCGTACGCTCGTCTTCAAGGACGTGTTCGTGCCCGACGACGCGCAGATGATGCCGCGCGGCCTGTACTTCCAGGCGGCAGGCCGCTGGCCGCACATGTTCACCACGCTCTCGCCGACCTACATGGGCATCGCGATCGCGGCCTGCGAGTTCACCGTGAAGTACCTGCGCGGCGAACTGGAAGGCATGCCGCCCGTCAAGCGGCGCATGTATCCCACCAAGCAGATCGCGGTGGCCGAGATGTGGATCAAGCTCGAGCAGACGCGCGCGCTGTTCCTGCGCATGCTGCAGGACGCGCGCGTGGACCCGCCCAAGGACGCGCGCCTGCGCGCCTACGCCACCCAGTACACCATCATGGAGAACGCCAACGCCCTGTGCGCGCTCGCGATCCGCACCTGCGGCGGGCAGTCCATGCTGAAGAGCCTGCCGCTCGAGCGCTTGTACCGCGACTCGCGCTGCGGCGCGCTGATGCTGCCGTGGACAGCCGAACTGTGCCTCGACCGCCTCGGCCGCGAGGCGCTCTACGAGCCCGGCGAAAGCGACGATTGAACTGGCGATTTGGACTGCTGCTGGTGCCGGCATTTGCCTGGTCGCAAACGCCACCTGCGGTGTCCATGCCCTACGTCGACACGCATGTCCATCCGCTGGCGGGCTCGATGGACGAGCCGCGCGCCATCATGCAGCAGTCAGGTATCCGGGCGATGGTGCTCATGCCCCCGCCGCAGGTATCCGGGATGCGGCGCATCTCGGACTATGAGTCCTTCGTCACCGCCGCCCGCGAGCAGCCTGGACAATTTGCCTTCCTCGGCGGCGGCGGATCGCTCAATCCCATGATCCACGATACCGCGGCGGAGCGGGTGGATGCCGCGCTGCGTGACCGGTTTGTCGCGCGCGCCCGGAAAATTCTCGCCGATGGTGCGGCAGGATTCGGCGAGATGTCGCCGCATCATCTGGCCGCCAGACCCGGGCACCCCTACGAGTCGGTGCCGGCCGACCATCCCTTGTTTCTGCTCCTTGCCGACATTGCGGCCGAGCACGGCGCGGTGATCGACACGCATTTCGATCTGGTCGCGAGGGAAATGACGCTGCCAGCGGTCTTCAGTACGGCACTCAATCCGGCCGTGCTGCGCGCGAACCTCGAGGGATTCGAGCGCCTCCTCGCGCACAACCGCGGCGCGCGCATTGTCTGGGCGCACGCCGGGGCGGATCCGCTCGGGCATTGGACGCCGCAGCTCAGCCGCGAACTGCTCGCGCGCCACCTGAACCTGTACATGAGCGTCCGCATGGGCGGCGGGCAGGCGCGCATGCAGAACCTCATGCTGCATTCCGGCGGCGGCCTCGATCCGCAGTGGCGCGCAGTGCTGGAAGAGTTTGCGGACCGCTTCGTGCTCGGCGGCGACCAGTTCTTTGCTGCGGGCCTGCCCGGCAGCGGTCCCGGCATCGAGTTCTCGCGCTTTGCGCCGATCCAGCGCCAGCAGCAGGCAATCTTCCTGTCGCTGCTCCCGCCCGAGGCGGCGCGCAAGATCGGCTACGAGAATGCGCTGCGCCTGTACAAGCTGAAGGACTGACCCCCGCTCCCATGGATCTCTCCCGCGTCATCGAGCGCTGGGCGGAACATTTTCCGTCCAAGGTCGCTTTGCATTTTCAGGGTTCCGATATCACGTATCGGCAATTCTGGGATCGCATAGAGCAGGCAACGCGATCCCTCGACGTCGCAAAGGGCGACCGGGTCGCGTGGCTCGGCTACAACAGCCCGGCAATGCTGGTGCTGCTTTTCGCGCTCGCAAGGCTGGGCGCGATCCTGGTGCCGCTGAACTGGCGCCTGACCGCGGCCGAACACAGGACGATCCTGGAAGATTGCACGCCAAGATGGATTTTTTGCGATCGTGATTTCGAAGTGCATTGCAGGGAACTTGGAATCCGGATCGGTTCGCTGGAAGAAAGAAAAAAGAATCCGGAACTCGCAGGCGCCGACAGCGACGATGTCCTGATCGTCTTTACCTCCGGAACGACCGGAAAACCGAAAGGCGCGGTCCTGACCCAATCGGCGCTGCTCTGGAACGGCTTCAATTCGATTCACGCCCACGATCTTTCGCAGTCCGACCACATCCTGACCGCCTTGCCGATGTTCCACGTCGGCGGGCTCAACAACCAGACGCTGCCCGCACTGCTGGCCGGCGGCACGGTGACGCTGCACCGGCGTTTCGATCCGGCCCTCTGGCTCGCCGACGTCGCGGCGCGCAAGCCGACGGTCTCGCTGCTGGTGCCGGCGACCCTCCAGTCGGTCATTTCACATCCCGCCTGGGCGGCGACGGACCTGTCCTCTCTCAAGATGCTGAACACAGGCTCGATGGTCGTGCCTGATTCCCTGATGCGGGCCTTTCACGCGCGCGGCATCCCCGTCGGCCAGATCTACGGCTGCACCGAAACCGCCCCGATCGCAACCGTATTGCTCAAGGAAGACGCCGTCCGCAAGCTCGGCAGCGCAGGCAAACCGGCGCTGCATTGCGAGGTGAAACTGGTCAACAGCGAAGTCTGGGTCCGCGGTCCCAGTGTGATGCGCGGCTACTGGAATGATCCCGAAGGCACCGCCGCCGCGCTCACGCCCGACGGCTGGTTCAAGACAGGGGACCTCGCGCGCGTGGACGAGGAAGGCTACTACTGGATCATGGGCCGCTCGAAGGACGTGATCATCTCCGGCGGCGAGAACATCTACCCCGCGGAACTGGAGAACGTGCTCGCCGACTGCGCTGCAATTGCGGAAGCCGCTGTGATCGGACTGGATGATCCAAAATGGGGAGAGACAGCATGCGCTTGCATTGTTCGCAGGCAGGGAAACAATATCGAAGAAACGGAAATTCTGAATCTCTTCAACAACCGCCTCGCAAGATTCAAGCACCCGAAGCGCGTAGTATTTCTCGACAGCCTGCCCAAGAACGCCATGGGCAAGGTGCAGAAGTTCGAGCTCAAGCGGCTGGTCACTGGCTGCTAACGGTTGACGTTCGTATAACGAACAGCTTAGGATCGAATCGCATGAAGCAGACGCCGGACACCACTTCCCAGCTGCTGCGCTCGCTGCTCGAGGCCTCGCAGCCGGCCCCGAGGACCGCGCTGCGCTTCCTCTGGCCTTCCCCGCCGTACTACGAAGCAATCAACGCCGGCGATCAGCCGAGCGAGGCATGCCTGCTGATCTTCAAGGACGGCACGCGGGCGACCGGCACGCTGCTCAACTTCCTGCCGGACGACGCGCTGCTCAAGTTCCGCCAGAGCGACGAGAACTCGAGCGTCAGCATCGGCTTCGCGGAGCTGCTCTGGATGCAGCTGCTGCGCCCGGTGGGCCTGCGGCACCAGGCGCTCTCTCTCGGGGCGGCGCAGGAGCAGTCCTTCGCGCCGTCAGATTACCAGCCGTTCTCGGTGCAACTCATCGACGGCCAGACCTTCCAGGGCGAGACCATCGGCTATGTCCACGCGCTGTGCGGGATGTTCCTGTTCCTGCCGGAAAAGGAGAACACGGTCATCCGCTGCTTCGTGCCGGCGCAGTCGGCGCAGACCGCGAACATCGGCAAGCCGATCGGGCAGATGCTGGTCGACCAGAACCTTGCCTCGGCCGAAGCGGTCAGCGCAGCCCTCGAGAAGCAGCTTGCGATGCGCACCCGCCGGCTCGGCGAGTACCTGACCGAGAACCAGATCGTGTCCCAGGAGCAGCTCGCCGCCGCGCTCAAGCAGCAGCGCGCCCAGCCGGTGCAGAAGCTGGGCGAGACGCTCGTCGAGCTCGGCTACATCACCCAGCCCGAGCTCGACGAGGCGCTCGCCATGGAGACGAGGAACCGCTCGGTGCCGCTGGGCCAGATCCTGGCCGACATGGGGGTGGTCGATGCCGAGGTGATCCAGGGTCTGATGGCGAAGAAGCTCGGCATCCCCTTTGTCAACCTGCGCTCGCTGGAGATCTCGCCCAATGTCCTGAAACGCATCCCGGCCGCCATGGCGTACCGCTACAACGTCGTCCCGGTCGCGGAAGCCGAAAACGCGCTGGTCATCGCGGTCGACAATCCGATGCAGATGGGCAAGATGGAGGAGCTGCGCTTCATCGCCGGCAGCAAGCTGGTGCCGGTGATGGCATCGACCGAGGACATCCGCTTCGCGCTCGAGCGAAGCTACGGCCCGGATCGGGAGCGGGAGACTGCCGGCGCGGCGGCGCGCGCCGGCCTGGACGTGGGCATCGGCGAACTCACCACCCGCCTCGCCGCGGAAAGCGGCGAGGTCGAGCTGAACGAGCAGCACGCCACGCAGAGCGACAGCACGCTGGTCAAGCTGGTGAACAAGATCATCCTCGATGCCGTCCAGCAGAAGGCGTCCGACATCCACGTCGAGGCCAACCCCAGCGGCAAGAGCCTGCGCATCCGCTTCCGCAAGGACGGCAGCCTGGTGACCTACCTGGAGATGCCCGGCTCCTTCCGCAAGGCGCTGGTCTCGCGCATCAAGATCATGAGCCAGCTCGACATCACCGAGCGGCGCAAGCCGCAGGACGGCAAGATCGAGTTCAAGCATTTCGGCCCGCTCGAGGTCGAGCTGCGCGTCGCCACCATTCCGACTGCGAACGGGCTGGAGGATGTGGTGATGCGGGTGCTCGCTGCCGCGACGCCGGTCCCGCTCGACAAGCTCGGCTTCGACGCCGCCTCGCTGGAGGCGATCAAGCGGCTAATCTCCAGGCCGCACGGCATGTTCCTGGTCTGCGGCCCGACAGGGTCGGGCAAGACCACCACCCTGCACTCGCTCCTCGGCTTCCTCAATACGGCGGATACCAAGATCTGGACCGCGGAAGACCCAATCGAGATCTCCCAGCCGGGGCTGCGCCAGGTGCAGGTCAACGCCAAGATCGGCTGGACCTTTGCCGCCGCGATGCGCAGCTTCATGCGCGCCGATCCCGACGTCATCATGGTAGGCGAGATGCGCGACGCCGAGACCGCGAAGATCGGCGTGGAGGCCTCCCTTACCGGGCACATCGTGCTCTCGACGCTGCACACCAACAGCGCCGCGGAAAGCGTGGTGCGGCTGCTCGACCTGGGCATGGACCCGTTCAACTTCGCCGACGCCCTGCTCGGCGTGCTGGCGCAGCGCCTGGTCAGGTCCCTGTGCACGGAATGCAAGCTGAAGCACGAGCCGAGCGTAAAGGAGATGGAGGATCTCGCCGCCGAGTATTGCGGCGGCGCCAGCGCGGACGCCGACAAGCTGCTGAAAAAATGGCGCAGTCACGGCAAGGTCGCGCTGTATCGCCCGAAGGGCTGCAAGGCCTGCGACAATACCGGCTACAAGGGAAGGATGGGGGTGTACGAGCTGCTGGTGGCGGACCACGCCGTAAAGCGCCTGATCCAGACGCGCGCGCCGATCATCGAGATTGCCGGCGCGGCGATGGTCACCGGCATGCGCACTCTGAAGCAGGACGGCATCGAGAAAGTGCTGCAAGGCCTGACCGACATCTCGCAAGTCCGGGCGCTCTAGGAAGTCAATCGACGCGCAGCTCGACGGCGCCCAGCTCCCCGGCTTCGAACCGGACGAGGTCGCCCGCCTGCGGGAATTTCGAAGTCACCAGGCTGCCGGTGATCACCACGTCGCCGCGCCACAGGCCGAGGCCGCGCGCCGCCAGGTGGTTGGCGATCCACGCCAGCGCATCCAGTGGGTGGCCCATGACATCGCGGCCGTGTCCCTGCCCGACATTCGTACCGTTGATTGTCGCAACGCCGAGAAGCCCTGCGAGATCGATGTTTCTCCAATCCCGCACCGGATCGCCGAGCACCGCGCCCTCGTTCCAGGCGTTGTCGGCGATGAGCGAAAGGGCGTTTCCCGGCAGCAACGAATAGTCGGCATTGCGGTCGTCGGCGAGCTCCAGCGCGGGCATCACCGCGGCCACTGCCTGCGCCACGCCTGCGCGGTCGTAGGGCGCGCCGATCGCCGGCAGGTCCTCGGTCAACTCAATCGCAATCTCGAACTCGACCAGCAGGCGCACGTAGTCCGCAGCACGCACCCGCGCATGGCCTCGCCGGATGGTCTTGTCCAGCATGTCGCCCGCGATCGAGTCGTCCAGCCCAACCATCGCGCGCATGGCCGGCGTGGTGAGGGCGATCTTGTAGCCGGTCACCTGGCCGAGCGAGGCGGCGCGCATGCCCACGTATTCGCTTTGGATCGCGTAAGCCTCGCCGACGTCGCGCGGCGCAAGATCGGCGGGCAAGGGCGAAAAGCGCTCCCGCCTGCGGTGCGCCCAGTACAGCCATTCGCCGGCGCGCTCGATGCGCGGCACGGCGGTCCTAGTCCTCTGCCTGCGCGGCACCGCGGTCCTGGTCCTCTGTCTCATGGCAACCCCAGAAAACGGCGCGCGGCTTCGCACAGGTCCTGCATGTCGTGGATCAGCTTGCCGACCGGCGGCTTGAGCAGGTGGGCATGGCCGTCGATCCATTTCGCAAAGTTGAAGGCGGCAAGCGCCATGGGGGTTCAGGAGGTGCCGGGAGACCGCCGTATTTTAATGCCGATTGCGCAATCTCCGGACTTGGCACAGTATTCGACTAGCTGATGGCCAATCTCAACCCGCTCAAGTACTGCTTCCACGGGCAACATTCGAGGCCGCGCGCAACCTTCCGCACCCTGCCAGGGGTGAAGAACAAGCGCGAGGTGTGCGCCGAATGCTTCGAGAAAATCATGGCCGACCGCAAGCTGAAGAAAAAACTGCGCTGATCGTAGCTTGGTACCCGGGGCCGGACTCGAACCGGCATGGCCTTGCGGCCTAGGGATTTTAAGTCCCTTGCGTCTACCAGTTTCGCCACCCGGGCGTCTGTTCCCGTTCTCGCAGGAACGTCTCACTTGAATTGGAGGCGGGGGTCGGAATCGAACCGGCGTCCACGGCTTTGCAGGCCGCTGCATGACCACTCTGCCACCCCGCCCGCGGCCGGAGAAACCTGCTCGGACAAAATACGGGGAAGGTCTGGCGACCTTCCCTAGACTAAATTGGAGCGGGAGAAGAGTCTCGAACTCTCGACCTCAACCTTGGCAAGGTTGCGCTCTACCAACTGAGCTACTCCCGCGAAAAAGGGCACGAATTATACCTCACCCCTGCGCCAGGGGCAGCGCGCGGCGCAGGTAGTACAGCATGGAGATCACCGTCAGGACCGCTGCGACATAGATCAGCACGGTACCGAGCACATAGCAGTCGATCACCCCGAAAAGCCTGTCCTCGAAAAGCAAAAGCGGGATTGCCACCATCTGCAGTACTGTCTTGAGCTTACCGATATACGCAACCGCAACGCTTTTGGCCTGCCCCAGTTGCGCCATCCACTCGCGCAATGCGGAAATCGCGATCTCACGGCCGATGATGATCAATCCGACCACCATGTCCACCCTGCCCAACTTCAAAAGAACGATCAACGCGCCCACGACCACCAGCTTGTCCGCCACGGGATCCAGAAACGCGCCGAACGCCGACATCTGGTTGAGCCTGCGAGCAAGGTAGCCGTCCAGCCAGTCAGTGATCGCCGCAACGACGAACACCACAGTGGCCGAGATGTTCTTTGCCTGGTCGGAGAGCCATGTGTCAGGCACATAGAAGATACCCACGATCAACGGGATCAGCAGGATCCGCAGCAGAGTCACGAGGTTGGGAAGATTGAGCGGCATCAGGCGTGCAGGTGGCGGTAGATCTTCTCCGCGAGCGAGCGGCTGATTCCGTCGACTTTGGCAATCTCGTCGACCGCGGCGGCCTGGACGCCCTGCAGCCCGCCAAAGTGCGCCAGCAGCTTCTGGCGCCGCCTCGCGCCGATCCCCGGAATCTCGCTCAGCGTGGACGTGGTCCGCGTCTTTGCGCGCTTCGCGCGATGGCCGACGATCGCAAAGCGGTGCGCTTCGTCCCTGACACTTTGGACAAGGTGCAGTCCGGGATGTTGGGGCGGCA
>JBBPIU010000102.1:0-10928 GCA_038040245.1 Pseudomonadota bacterium
CGCGCGACTACCTCGCGCAGCAGATGGAGAACCATTTCTTCGGCAGCGGCGCCGATGTTGCCTCCGGCTATGTCCCGCCGTCGCAGAAGTAGGTCTTGCCAGCGGCTGCCGTTGCCGCCCAGAACGAGACCGCGGCGTTGAACTCCCCCGCATGGAAGGCCCGGGCTTCGGGTCCTGCCTCATCGCCGGCAAAGCGTCCGAGCCGCCGGGCGCACGATGAAGGGGCGCTCGGGATAGGTGATCGGACCCCGCTGCCCGGCGATTTTTTGAAGGGGCTGCCGAAGCCGTGGAGCGATCGTCTGACGCGTCATCCCATCGACCTTCGTCGTCGCGGTGAAGTGCTCTGGCGCTAGTCCCAGCGGTCGTCCTTGACGAAAATGTTGCCGTTCTCGATTTTTATGGGGAAGGTTGCGACGGCTTCGTAGGCGGGAGCGGTTAGTGCCGCGCCGGTTTTGATGCAAAAGTGCGCGCCGTGACGCGGACACACGATTTCGGCGCCTTCGATCGTGCCGCCCGTAAGTTGCCCACCGTCGTGAGTGCAGAGATCCTCGATCGCGTAATACTCGCCGTCGAGATTGAAAACGACGATCTGCACGCCGTCGACGTCAGCAACGCGGAATTCGCCGAATTTGATTTCGTCGGCCTTGGCGACGGTGACCCAATCTGACATCGCCTTGGATTCCCTCGGCACACACCGTTTAGATCGCGACGACTTCGATGTCGGGCTCTATCGACTTCACCAGATTGTCGATGCTGGCGAGCGTGCCCGAGATCGAGCTCGGACAGGTGCCGCACGCGCCCTGGTAGTGCACACTGAGCCGGTTGCCGTCGAGGCCAAGCACGTGTAGGTCGCCGCCGTCGCCTTGCAGATAGGGACGTATCTGCTCGTCGAGCAACGCGTTGATCTTATCGAGGCGTTGCTGGTCCTCGGGGCTCAGGTCGGCGATTGCAGTGGTCGCCGCTGCAACCGTGGCGGCTGATTGCGCATCCGCCGCCGGCGCGGCGCGGATCGGCTCGGCGACTTTTCGTGTCAACTCCTGCCAGTCGGCGCCGCCGTCCTGCGTGACCGTGATCCATTGATCGACGTAAAACACGTTGGTCACATGCTCGATGTCGAACAGCGCCGCTGCGAGCGGGTCGCCCTTCGCCTGCTCGGCATTCTCGTAGGAGCACGCCATCCCCCAGGTCAACGGCTCCTTGAGGACGAACTTCATCGCGTTCGGATTGGGCGTGCCCTCGATTTCGGCGATTTTCGGCATGGCTTCGTTCGCTCAGGCATTGCCGATCGGTGCGTGCATCGGATCGTCCTCAGCCTCGGTCGAGGCGCAGCCGACCGAATTGAACGCCGCATGCAGCGTATGCCACGGCAGGATCGCGCATTTGACGCGGGTCGGCAGATCGCGCACCCCGGCGAACACCGCGAGCCGTCCGAGATGGTGAGGGCCGTTGAGGTCGAGCTTGCCGATCGCCATAGCGCGGAATTCCTGGATCAGCGTTTCGGCGTCCGCACGCGTCTTGCCCTTGACGCTGGCGGTCATCATCGACGCTGACGCCTTGCAGATCACGCACGACTCACCCTCAAACGCGATGCCGTCGATGCGCTCGCCGTCGAGATTGAGCGTAACGCTGAGGTGGTCACCGCACAGCGGGTTGTGGCCCTCGGCTTGGTGGCTCGCGTTGCCGAGCGTGCCGAAATTGCGCGGCTTCTTGTTGTGGTCGAGGATGACCTCTTGATAGAGTGTTTTCGTGTCCGCCATTACGAGAAAACCTTTTGCACGGTGCGGATGCCTGCGATCAATGCATCGACTTCGGCCATGCTGTTGTAAAACGCAAAGGAGGCACGCGACGTCGCCGGCACCTTGAAGCGCTGCATCACCGGCTGCGCGCAATGGTGTCCGGTGCGAACTGCGACGCCTTCCTGGTTCAAGAGCGTGCCGACGTCGTGCGGATGCACGCCCTCCACCGCAAACGACAGCACTGCGGCCTTCATCGAAGCGGTGCCAATGATGCGCACGCCCGGCATGCGGTTTAGCTGCTCGGTTGCGTAGTTGAGCAGGTCGAGCTCGTGCGCGGCGATCGCATCCATGCCGATCGCCGACAGATAGTCGACCGCGGCGCCGAACCCGATCGCGGCCGCGATCGGTGGTGTGCCGGCTTCGAATTTGTGCGGGATCGTGTTGTAGGTGGTTTTTTCAAACGTCACCGACAAAATCATGTCGCCGCCGCCTTTGAACGGCTGCATGCGCTCGAGCAGCGCAGCCTTGCCGTAGAGGATGCCGATGCCGGTCGGGCCGCACAGCTTGTGGCCCGAGAACGCATAAAAATCGCAGTCGAGGTCCTGCACGTCGACTTGCATGTGCGGCACGGCCTGCGCACCGTCGATCAGCACCGGCACACCGCGCGCATGCGCAAACGCGATCATGTGCTTGACCGGATTGATGGTGCCGAGCGCGTTCGACACGTGCATCACGCCGACGAATTTGGTGCGCTCGTTAAAGAGCTTCTCGTATTCGTCGATCAAGAGTTCGCCCGCATCGTTGATCGGCACGACGCGGATTTGCGCGCCCTTCTCTTGCGCCAGCATCTGCCACGGCACGATGTTCGAATGGTGCTCGAGTGTGGTCAGGATGATTTCGTCGCCGGCACCGATGAACTTGCGGCCGTAGCCGTGCATCACCAGGTTGATCGCATCGGTGGTGCCGCTGGTGAAGATCACTTCTCTATCTTCGCTGGCGTTGATGAAGCACTGCAACTTGCGGCGCGATTCCTCGTATTCGGCAGTCGCAATCTCCGACAGGGTGTGCACCGCGCGATTGATATTGGCGTGCTGCGTGGTCTGGTAGCGCACCAGGCGGTCGATCACCGGCTGCGGCATCTGGCTGGAGGCCGCGTTGTCGAGATAGACCAGCGGTTTGCCGCCGACCTTGAGCTTGAGGATCGGGAAGTCGGCGCGGATACGTTCGACGTTGAACGCGGACGCAGGATGAGATTTTAGTGCGGTTTGAATTGCGGTCATGGCTGGCGTGTGGTTTGTTCGAGCACCGTCTGCTCGAGCCGGTGCTTGAGCGATGCGATGGGTATGCGGTCGATGATTTCGGCGCCGAACGCATAAGTCAGTAGATTGCGCGCCGCGACATCGGATAGCCCGCGGCTCTTGAGATAAAACACTTCCTCGTTGTCGAGCTGGCCGACGGTTGCGCCATGTGCGCATTTCACGTCATCGGCGAAAATTTCGAGCTGCGGCTTGGTATCGACGTGCGCCTTGCCGGTCAGCAGCAGGTTGCGGCTCGACTGTGAAGAGTCGGTGCGCTGCGCGCCCGGGCGCACGTTGATCTTGCCGTTGAATACCGCGTGCGCGGCGCCGCCGACGATGCATTTGTGCAGCTGGCGGCTGGTACCATGCGGCTTCACGTGGTCGATGCAGGTATGCGTATCAGCGAGCTGGCGCTCCGCAATCAGCGCCAGCCCGTCGATCGCGCACTCGGCGCCCTCGGCCGCTAGCAGCACATTCAAGTTGTAGCGCGAAATGCGCGCGCCAAGCGCGACGCTGACCGACTGATAGCGGCTCGCATGCGCGAGTGACACCGCGCAGTTCGCAATGTGAAACGCCCGACCACTGTCGCGCTGCACCCGGATGTGGTTGACGCGCGCATTATCGGCAAGCGCAATTTCGGTCACCGCGTTGGTGAAATAGGCTTCTTCTTGCAACGCGACGTAATCCTCGACGACCGTCACTGTGCTGCCGGATTCGGCCACCAACAGGCAGCGTGGATAGCTTGCCGCTTCCTTTTGCGTCGCGATGAACAGCAGATGCACCGGCACCGCGACCGACGCGTTGCGCGGCACGACGATCAATGCTCCGTCGTGCAGGAATGCGGTATTGAGCGCGGCGAACACATTGTCCTGGAATCCGGTATGACGGCCGAGATGCGGCTCTATCGCCGCCGCGTGCGCGGATACCGCCGCCGACAGGTTCGACACCACCATGCCGAGGTCCCTGGCAACGCTGGACAGCTGTGGCGCATACACGCCGTCGACGAACACGAGCCGGGTTGCCGCTTCTCCGAGATAAAAGCGTTCGACGTCTGCGGCCTGCAGACGCGATGCTGCGCGCACCGGCTGGAACGACTGCTTGGTGAGCGGCGAAATATCGGTGAAACGCCACTCCTCGTCGCGCGTGGTCGGCACCGTCAGCGCAGCGACGCGATCGACCGCGTTGGCGCGCAGCTGCTTGAGCCACGCCAACGCCGGTGACGAAAAAGCGGCCGGCAGTTGCGGCCGCCCCTGGAGCAGGCTCTCGAGATAGCTGTTGCTGGTAACTATGCTCATGCCGCCGCCCCCGCCGCGGCACGCTGCTCGACGCTGACCCAGTCGTAGCCACGCCTCTCGAGCTCGAGCGCAAGCTCCTTGCCGCCGGTCTTGACAATGCGGCCCGACTCCATCACGTGCACGTAGTCAGGCACAATGTAGTTGAGCATGCGCTGGTAGTGCGTCACCAGCACGATCGCGTTGTCCTTGGTGGCGAGACGGTTGACGCCGTGGGCGACGACCCTGAGCGCGTCGATGTCGAGTCCGGAGTCGGTCTCATCGAGGATAGCGAGCCTGGGCTCGAGCAGCGCCATCTGCAGAATCTCGTTGCGCTTCTTTTCGCCGCCCGAGAAGCCTTCGTTGACGCTGCGGTCGAGAAAATCCGGGTTCATTTCGAGCAGCTTCATCTTCTCGCGCACGAAATCGTCGAACTCGAGCGGGTCAAGCTCGTCCTTGCCGCGCTGCGCCTGCACCGTGTTGTAAGTAAGGCGCAGGAACTGGCTGTTGGCGACGCCGGGTATCTCGATCGGATACTGAAAGCCGAGAAACACACCGGCACGCGCACGCTCTTCGGGCTTGAGCTCGAGCAGGTTTTTGCCTTCGTATAGGACTGCACCGCCCGTCACTGCGTAAGCGGGATGACCGGCGAGCGCTTTGGCAAATGTGCTCTTGCCCGAGCCGTTCGGCCCCATCAGCGCGTGCACTTCGCCGCTTCTGACCGTGAGGTCGATGCCTTTGAGTATCTCGACGCCCTGCACGGTCGCGCACAGCCCGCGCACTTCGAGCAGGGTTTTACTGTCCTGGTAAATCATCCGACGCTTCCTTCGAGCTTGAGACCGAGCAGCTTGGTCGCCTCGACCGCAAACTCCATCGGCAATTGTTGAAATACGTCCTTGCAGAACCCGTTGATGATCATCGACACCGCTTCCTCGGCGCCGATGCCGCGCTGCGCGAAATAGAACAACTGGTCTTCGCCTATCTTCGAGGTCGATGCCTCGTGCTCGACTTTGGCGCTGTTGTTATGCACCTGGATGTACGGGAACGTGTTGGCGCCGCACTGATCGCCGATCAGCATCGAGTCGCATTGCGAGTAATTGCGCGCACCGGCGGCGGTGGGCGCAATCTTGACCAGCCCGCGGTAGCTGTTGTTGGAATGGCCCGCCGAGATGCCTTTGCTGACAATGGTACTGCGCGTATTTTTGCCGATGTGGACCATCTTGGTGCCGGTGTCGGCCTGCTGATAATTGTTGGTAAGCGCGACCGAGTAAAACTCGCCGACCGAGTTGTCGCCAACCAGCACGCAGGAAGGATACTTCCAGGTGATCGCCGAGCCGGTCTCGACCTGGGTCCACGAAATGCGCGAATTGACGCCTTTGGCCAGGCCGCGCTTGGTGACGAAGTTGTAGATGCCGCCGATGCCATTTTCGTCACCCGCGTACCAGTTCTGCACCGTCGAGTACTTGATGTCGGCATTGTCGAGCGCAACCAGTTCGACCACCGCCGCGTGCAGCTGGTTGGTGTCGAACTTGGGCGCCGTACAGCCTTCGAGATAGGACACCGACGCGCCCTCCTCGGCAATGATCAGCGTGCGCTCGAACTGCCCCGACTCCTGGGTGTTGATGCGGAAGTAAGTCGACAGGTCCATCGGACATTTGACGCCCTTCGGGATGAAACAGAACGAGCCGTCGGTGAACACCGCGGAGTTGAGCGCGGCGTAATAGTTATCGCCGACCGGCACCACGGTGCCGAGGTACTGCCTCACCAGCTCGGGGTGCTGATGCACGGCTTCCGAAATTGAACCGAAAATGATGCCCACCTCGGCGAGCTTTGCCTTGTAGGTGGTCGCCACCGACACGCTGTCGAAAATCACGTCGACCGCGACGCCGGCAAGCTTCGCCCGTTCGTTCATCGGCACGCCGAGCTTCTCGAACGTGCGCAGCAACTCGGGATCGACCTCGTCCATGCTGGCGAGCTTGTTCTTCGACTTCGGCGCCGAGTAATAGCTGATCGCCTGGAAATCGATCTTCGGATATCTGACGTTCGGCCACTTCGGCTCGTCCATCTTGAGCCATTGCTGATACGCCTTGAGGCGGAACTCGAGCAGCCACTGGGGCTCGTTTTTCTTGGTCGAAATCAGCCGAATAGTGTCTTCGTTAAGGCCTTTCGGCGCGACATCAGACTCGATGTCGGTGACGAAACCGTGCTTGTAGGGCTGGTTGACCAGGTTTTGCAGCGCCGCACTCATTGCGATTCCTTGGCGTCGTTTGCGCCTAAGTTTTAGTGGTTTCTTTCAGGTTGAAGCTCTCACCACAGCCACACGTTGTGTCGACGTTGGGATTGTCGAACTTGAAGGTCTCCTTGAACCCCTCCTTGACGAAATCAACGCGCGAGCCGTCGAGGAACGACAGGCTGCCGGCGTCGACCACTACGTTGGCGTTATGCGATTCGAACAATTGATCGCCCGCACGCACTTCGTCAGCGTAGTCGAACGTGTAGGCAAAGCCGTTACAGCCGACTTTTTTCACGCCGACGCGCAGGCCCAGCCCTTTGCCGTGTTTCGCAAGCTGCGTCTGGATTTGTTTTGCTGCGCGTTCAGTCAATGTAATCGCCATCGCTATTCTCCATTTCAAACCGGTATCGGGGTGCGGTCGCGCTTGGACAAGGTCTCGCGCATGTCTTGCACTTGCGCAACGCCGTTCTGCTTCGCTTTCTGGTCGTCGACCAGTTGCTTCAGCGTCACCGCGTCAAGGTAATCGAAAATGTGCGCATTTAGTTTTGCCCACAGGTCGTGGGTGATGCACTTTTTGTCGTGGTGGCAGTTTTCTTTGCCGCCGCATCGCGTCGAGTCGATCGGCTCGTCAACGGCAACAATGATGTCGGCAACCGACACCCGCCCCATGTCCTTGGCGAGGCGATAGCCGCCGCCCGGACCGCGCACGCTGTTGACCAGTGCGCGGCGGCGCATTTTGCCGAACAGCTGCTCGAGATAAGACAGCGAGATCTTCTGACGCTGGCTGATTTCGGCGAGCGTCACCGGGTCGCTGCCATGCTGCATCGCGAGGTCTAGCATCGCGGTCACCGCGAACCGCCCTTTAGTCGTCAGTTTCATGGGTCACCTATAAAACACTATTTAAAACAAACACATCCTAGCGTCGATACCTTAGTATTGTACTCAAGTATAGCTTTCCTGACTAATTTAGTCAACAATGTTAAATAGCGACCTGGACGCGTTGGAAAGGAACAACCGTGGCGTTGAGCGAATCTGTCCGCAAGCAGATCACCGGCCTCTTGGCAAGCAACCGGACCGTCCTCTTCATGAAGGGTACTCCGCGGAATCCGCAGTGCGGCTTCTCCGCCCAGGTGGTGCAGATCCTCGACGAGCTGCTGCCGGGCTACGAGACAGTCGACGTGCTTCGTTCACCCGAGATCCGGGATGGGATCAAGGAGTTCTCCCAGTGGCCGACGATTCCCCAGCTGTACGTTGGCGGACAGTTCATCGGGGGCTGCGACATCATCCGCGAAATGAACACCTCCGGAGAGCTCCAGAAGCTCATCGGCGCAGAAGTCTCCGAGCCCGCGACGCCGACGATCACCATCAGCGAGGCGGCAACCAAGGCGTTCGAGGCGGCCCTGGCCGATTCGGGTGGAGATCCGCTGCGCCTGAAGATCGACGCCCAGTTCCAATACGAGCTGCTCTTCGGACCGCGCAATCCGGGAGACATCGAGGTCCGTACGAGCGGGCTGACCCTGTTGCTCGATCGTTCGAGCGCGCGCCGCGCCAACGGCATGAGTATCGACTTCATCGACGGAACCGGCGGCGGGCTCAAGATCGACAACCCGAACGCGCCGCCAAAGGTGAGGCAGTTGAGCGCCCCCGAGCTAAAGGCCATGCTCGACCGGGGCGAGGTCATTGTCTTCGACGTCCGGCCCGAAGACGAGCGCGTCATCGCCACGATTGCGGCGGCGCGCCCGCTTGATGCGGCCGGCCAGAAATACCTGTTTGGGCTCGACCGCGAGACGCCCGTCGCATTCCACTGCCACCTTGGGATGCGCAGCCAGGAAGCCGGCGAGCAACTGCTCCGCGAAGGCTTCCGCAATGTCTACAACCTGAAAGGCGGCATCGACGCGTGGTCCCAGATGGTCGACCCCTCGGTGCCGCGATACTGAAACGAGGAGGACACGTGTCGTCGCATCCGACCGATTTCCAGGGTTCCGTCATCGACGCGCTGCGCGAAGCCATCGAGCGGAAGATTCCCGGTTCACGGGCCGAAGTGAACGGCGGTGGCGGGCACTTCGCCATCGAGGTGACGTCGCCCGCGTTCGCCGGCAGGAGCATGCTCGAGAGTCAGCGCATGGTGTACGGCGCGATCGCTCACTTGATGAAGGGCGATGCACCTCCGGTACATGCCGTTGACAGCCTGAACACCCGGACGCCTTCTACGTCTTGACCCGGCTGCCGTTGACCCGCAGCCGCACTGATATGGATTATGATTTCGATGAAGGATCACTGCCATGGCAGAACTGGACACGAACACCCCCAGCCCTACGGAAATCAAGCTGCACCAGAAGTCCCGGATGCTGGAAATCTCGTTTGCCGACGGCAAGACCTTCCAGCTGTCTTGCGAGTTCCTGCGGGTCTATTCTCCTTCCGCCGAAGTGCGCGGTCACGGGCCCGGCCAGGAGGTGCTGCAGGTCGGCAAGCGCGAGGTGGAGATCTCGGCGCTCGAACCGAGCGGCAGCTACGCGGTGACGCCTGCGTTCTCCGACGGGCACAGCACGGGCATCTATTCCTGGGATTACCTGTACTGGCTGGGCCAGAACCGCGATACGCTCTGGCCGCAATACCTCGAGCGCCTGGCGCAGGCCGGGGCGAGCCGTGACTTGGGCCCTGCGCCGGGCCCCGCGCCTTTCGAGCAGCGGCCAAAATCAAAATAGCCGGCCCATTCGAAGTCGTCCTCATCAACCCCTACGAGTTGGGGCGGCAGCCGTTTGCCCTGGCGCAGCCTGCCGCCTGGCTCAAGCGCGAGGGCTTTGCGGTGAGCTGCCTCGATCTCTCGCTGCAGAAGCTCGATCCCGGGATCCTCGAGGATGCGGGCCTGGTGGCGCTCTATGTCGGGATGCACACCGCGACCCGCATCGCGGTGCAGGCTCTGCCGCGCGTCAAACAACTCGCCCCGCAGGCCCATGTTTGCGTCTACGGGCTCTACGCCCCCATGAACGAGGCGCTGCTGCGCGCGCTGGGCGTGGACACCGTATTGGGAGGAGAGGTGGAGCCGGCGCTCCTTTCCCTAGGACAGAGACTCCGGATAAATGGAAAACCAATAACCCAGAGCGAGCCGGTGATCAGCCTGGGCCGAGTGCCGTTCGAGGTGCCGGACCGCAGTGGTCTGCCAAAGCTCTCCCGCTACGCCCACCTGGTGCTGCCGGACGGTTCCACCGGCGTTGCCGGCTTTGCCGAGGGCAGCCGGGGCTGCAAGCACCTGTGCCGGCACTGCCCGGTGGTCCCGGTGTACCAGGGAAAGTTCCGGATCGTCCCGGCAGGCGTGGTGATGGAAGACATCCGGCAACAGGTCGAAGAAGGGGCAAGCCATATCTCCTTCGGCGACCCGGACTTCTTTAACGGTCCCACCCATGGCATGAGGCTCGCGCGCGCCCTGCACGAAGCATTCCCCCACGTCACTTTCGATGCCACCATCAAGATCCAGCACCTCATCGATCACGCCGAACTGCTGCCCGAGTTGCGGCGCAGCGGGTGCTTGTTTATCACCTCCGCGGTGGAAGCCGTGGACGACGACATCCTGCGCCTGCTCGCAAAGAACCATACCAGCCGGGATTTCGACCGGGCGGTGGCGCTCACCCGCGAAGCCGGCATTGCGCTCGCCCCGACCTTTGTAGCGTTCACTCCCTGGACGACACTGGAAGGCTATATCGCCCTGCTGGAACGGATCCTGGAACTGCAACTCGTCGAGAGCGTGCCACCGGTGCAGCTCGCCATCCGGCTGCTCGTCCCCGCAGGCTCTTATCTGCTGCAGCTGCCCGGCTTCAAGGAAAAACTGATGGCGTTCGATCCGGGATTGCTGGGCTATCCTTGGGTCCATCCGGAGCCACGAGTGGATCGCCTGCAGCAGGAGATTACCGCGTCGGTAGCGCGATCTGAACAGGACGGTGTTGCGCGCCGCGACGTGTTCGCCGCCATCTGGCGCATGGCGCACGAGGCCGCAGGGCGCCCCGTGCTAAACCTCGCGGAGAACCTGGGATTTCCGATCCCCCGTCTGTCGGAACCGTGGTACTGCTGCGCCGAGCCCACCGAGCAGCAGCTCCAATCTTTCTGACACACGACTGCGAGCGTACGATGGCCAAAGACTTCGATGAGATGGAAAACAGCAATCGCTCGGCGAACCCGAGCATCCACGAGGTGAGCGATCCGGCGCGGCGCCTGGTGCTGCACGGCGGTTTGGCGGCGCTCGCCGGCGGGGTGCTGCCCGCCTGGCTTGGCGGCTGCGCCATCAGCCCGGGCGAAGCGCGAGCGACGGTGTCCGGCCCGTTGTTATCGTTCAAAGGCATCCCGACGGCATCGAACGACACGCTGGTCGTGCCCGAGGGCTATGTGGCCGACGTCA
>JBBPIU010000103.1:0-10789 GCA_038040245.1 Pseudomonadota bacterium
TCACGCCGGGCTGGCACCCGGCGTTCGCCTACGGGGTACCTGGCGGCGGGGCGATTACGTCTTCGTAGCGGTGCCGCCGTTTGATCAAGCCCGCGTGCAGGAAAATGTCCACCGTCGCTTCCCAGGCCGGGCGCGTGATCTCTACGTGCGGGGTCCAGTTGCCGAGCGTCTGGTAGGTGGCAATGGTCGCGGTGAGTACGCCGGGATCGACATCGGGGAAGAACGGCGCCTCGGCTTTGGCAACCTCCGTGGCGGGCGCGCCGATCACCCAGGCGCGCGCCTTGCGGTAGGCGCGCATGAAGCGTAGCGCCATGTCGGTCGCGAGCCAGTCGCGCGTCGCTGCGAGGCTCGAGAACGCGCACGGCCCGATGGCTCCGGCCAGCGAGGCGACGATATGGCCGGCGCCGTCGTGCTCGAGCTGTTGCGGCGCGGGCCCCTGCAGGTGGATATAGTCGCCCTCGCCCTTGCGGAAGGCTTCGATCATGCGCTCGGTGGAACCCGCATCGACCGCGACGATGCTCTGAAACGTGAGCCCGCGCTTGTGGCAGGCGTACTTGAACATCGCCAGCGGCTGCGCGCCGTGGTCGACGAGCACCTTGCGGCCCTTCAGCCGGTCCCAGGTGAACTGCGGCTCGGCCGTGCGCCCGACAAGGAAAAAGCCGTCCATCTCGTTGATCTGCGCAAAGTGCAGCGCGGGCGGCGTCTTGCCCTGCTCGAGGGGCCCGAAGCCTTGCGAGGGCGCGGACTGGGCGACGTGCACCGAGCCATCGAGCAGGCCCGTGATCGCCGAGGTGCCCGGCGGCGACACCGAATGCCGTGGACGCAGTCCTTCCTGTTCGAGAAAGCCGCCTGCCATGGTGGCGATGAGCGGCGAGTAGAACGCCGAAAAGCGCGTGAACTGAATGCTGATCTCTAGGCTCAAAATGGCTTCCTTCAAAGGGAGGTGGAGAACTCGGCAAGATAGCGCAACCCCTGGATTGCGCGGCTGCCGTACCAGGACGTCATTTCGCCGTCGATGAGGTAAACAGGCTTCTTGAGCCGGGCTTGCAGTTCCGCTCGATGACTTTCCTTGAAACGGTAGGGTTCGGTAGAGAGCAGAACAAGTTCCGTGCCGTCCATTTCAAGATCATCCAATTCAGGATAGCGCGCTTCCATGTTCTCGGGGAGCGTCTGCAGTCCGAACAATCCAAGCGTTCGCGAAATATAGGTGTCGCGCGACACCGTCATCCAGGGATCCTTCCAGATCAGGTACAGGATCATCCTTTCCGGAAATTTCCGCTTTAGCGCTTCTCGGTAGGCTGAATCGAACCGTGCGCAAAGCGCTTCAGCTTCGCGCTCTTTGCCGAACGCGCTGCCGATCTGCCGATACAGCGCGAGGTTGTCCTCCGGCCCGAGCGGATGGGTGACGATGACGTTGGGGACGAACTGCGCGAGCGCGTCCGCGGTTTCCTTCTTGTTCTCGTCCACGTTCACGATCACGTGGGTCGGCGCCAGCTCGCGAATCTTTTTCAGGTTGACCGATTTGGTGCCGCCGATCTTCGGAATCTTCTTTAGTGTTTCCTTTGGATGAATGCAGAATCCCGTCCGTCCGACCAGCTGTTGCGCGAGCCCGAGCTCGCACACCAGTTCGGTGATGGAGGGAACCAGCGAAACAATCCGGTTCAAAGGGCGCGTCTAGATCTGCACATCGCGCGGCTTGCGCGGGGCGCGTGCGGCGAGCCGGTCGTAGAGCCAGCCGGGCATGGCGCGCAACAGCGTCGAGACGATCGCCATTTGCCAGGGAATCACGGCCAGTCGGCGCTTCGAGGCGATGGCGCGCGCAAAGCGCTTTGCCGCGTCGTCGGCGGAAATGAGGAACGGCATGCGGTAGGTGTTGACCTGCGTCATCGGGGTGTCGATGTAGCCGGGGCAGATCGTGACCACCGATACGCCGCTGCCGGCAAGCTCGGTGCGCAGCGCCTCAAGCCAGTTAATCGCCGCGGCTTTGGAGGTGCTGTAGGCGCCCGCGCCCGGGATGCCGCGGAATCCGGCTACGCTCGCGATGCCGCAGAGCGTGCCCTTGCCCGCGGCGCGCATCGCCGGTGCGAAGGCGGCGAGCGTTGCGGCAAGGCCGGTGACGTTCACTTCCAGCACGCGCCGAAGAATCCCCACGTCCTCGATCTCGTCGCCATGGGTGCCGACCGAAACGCCGGCGTTCGCAATCACCAGGTCCGGCGTGCCGAAGCGGGCCATGAAGTCCTGCGCGGCAGCGGTGAGTGCCGCAGTGTCGGTAACGTCGAGGGGATAGAGAGCGGTGCGGCCGGGCATGCCCGAGGCCAGCTTCTCGAGCAGGTCGCGGCGGCGCGCGACGAGACCGATCGCGCTGTCCGCACTATCCGCACCGGCCGCACCGGCCGCGCCAGCGTAATGTCGCGCCAGCGCTTCGCCGATGCCCGTGGATGCGCCGGTGATGAAAACGCGGCGCACGGCGGCCCGGGTGGCGAGCGCTATTTCTTGCCGGCGAGACTCTTGCGCACGCTGCCGAGCAGCGCTTCGGCCGTCGCCAGCATGCCTTCGCGCGATTTGCCCTGATCGGTGCTGATGGTGTAGCGGCCGTGCACCATCAGGGCCGGCGTGCCGTCGATCTGCGCGCCGGTCGTGAGCTGCGCCGCGCGCTTCACCTTGCTCTGCACACCGAAGGATTTCATCGCCGCCTCGAATTTCTTCAGGTCGACGCCGTTCTTACCCAGCCACTCGTTGAGTGCCGCCAGATTGTCGGTCTTCAGCCGGTCCTTGTGAATCGCGTCGAAGAACGGGCGATGCAGCTTGTCGAGCGTCCCCAGCGCCTCGAACGCGTAGTAGATGGCAGCGTCATGCGCCCAGCGCTCGTTGAAGACCGCCGGAATGCGCCGGAACTGCGTATCGGCGGGCAGCGCGGGCACCCATTTCTCGAGCAACGGCTCGAGGTTGTAGCAGTGAATGCAGCCGTACCAGAAGAACTCGGCCACCTCGACTTTGCCCTGGGTGTCGACCGGCAGCTCGTTCTTGAGGGTGGTGTACGCAGAAGACTCCCCTGCCGGTTGCGCCCGCGCAACCAGCGGCGAGAGAGCGAATGCGGTGAGCAGCGTGCGGCGTAGTTTGTCCATAGAGGTTCTTTCCGAGATTGTTCCTAGTTGTCTTTGGCGGCGAGGGCTTTGACTTTGACAAGGCTCGCATCGATTCCGTTCTGCACCAGCACCCGCCGCACCCGGTTCAGGTCCTCCAGCCCCGTGTACGGCCCCAGCCGCACCCGATACCAGGTTCCCTTGTCGGGCAGGACGGTGGGCTCGACGGCCGACTCGAAGCCCAGGATGGCGATCTTGGCCTTCTGGTTGTCGGCGTCGGCCGGGTTCTGGAACGAGCCCGCCTGTATGAAGTAAACGCCCCTGGCGGCTTCCGGTTGATTCTTGCCGGCCTTGGCGGCGTCTTTCAGCTCCTTCTCCGAAACCGGCTCTTCGCCGCCGGGCAGGATCTTGTAGAAATCGAACTTGGGTTTGTCGGCCCCTTTGGCCGCGCCCTGGGGCATGCCGGCGATTGCGGGCGGCCTGGCCGGTTCCGCGGGCTTGGACTTGCCGATGAACGGCAGCGGCGTCTTGTTGAGATAGAAGGCCACGCCCAGCGCGATGCCAAGGCCGATGAACAGGCCGACCAACATGCCGAGCAGGAACCCGCCGCCGGACCGGCTCGGTGGAACGGAACCTCTGGCGGGCTTGGGCATTACATTTTCTCCGGCGCACTCACGCCGAGGAGCGCGAGGCCGTTTGCGAGCGTCTGCCGGACCGCCGCGCACAGCGCGAGCCGCGCAACGCGCAAGGCCTCGTCCTCGACCAGGATGCGCTCGGCATTATAGTAGCTGTGGAATTCGCCCGCGAGGGCGCGCAGGTAGAACGCGACCGCGTGCGGCGCCAGCTCTTCGGCCGCGGCGCTCAGCATTTCCGGGAATTCGGACAGGCGCTGCGCGAGCTGGAGCTCTTTGCCGCTTTTCAGGGATCCCAGATCCGCCGCCGCGAGCGATCCTGGGTCGCCGCCCCACTGCGCCAGCATGCTGCACACCCGCGCATGGGCGTATTGCACGTAGTACACCGGGTTCTGCTCGCTCTTCGCCAGCGCGAGGTCGACGTCGAACACGAACTCGGTGTCGGCTTTGCGCGACACGAGGAAGAACCGTACCGCGTCGCGCCCCACCCACTCGATCAGATCCCTTACGGTGACATAAGAACCGGCGCGTTTCGAGATCCTGACCTCCGCGCCGCCGCGCATCACCTTGACCAGGCTGTGCAGCACGTAGTCCGGATAGCCCTGCGGAATGCCGATGCCGAGCGCCTGCAGGCCTGCGCGAACGCGCGTCACGGCGCTGTGATGGTCGGTACCCTGGACGTCGATCACCTTGGCAAAGCCGCGCTGCCATTTGGCGACGTGATAGGCGACGTCCGGCACGAAGTAGGTGTAGCTGCCGTCGGACTTGCGCACCACGCGGTCCTTGTCGTCGCCGTAGTCGGTGGTGCGCAGCCACAGCGCGCCGTCCTTCTCGTAGGTCTTGCCGCTCGCGATGAGTCCCTGGACGGCGGCCTCCACCTTACCGTCCGAATACATGCTCGATTCCAGGGTGTAGACGTCGAATGTCACGCCGAACTTCTGCAGGTCGATGTCCTGCTCCTTGCGCAGGAACGCGACCGCGAATTTGCGCACCGCCTCGAGATCATTAAGGTCACCTTTTTGCGTCTTGAAATCCTCGGCGATCTCGCGGATGTAATCTCCCGCGTACCCGTCAGCGGGCCAGCCGGCGCCGCCAGGCTCGATGCCCGTCGCGCGCGCCTGGACCGAGAGCGCGAGGTTCTGGATCTGCGCGCCGGCGTCGTTGTAATAGAACTCGCGCGTGACCTGGTGCCCCTGGGATTCGAGCAGCGCGGCGAGCGCATCGCCCAGCGCCGCCTGGCGCCCATGCCCGACGTGCAGCGGCCCGGTCGGATTCGCCGACACGAACTCCACCTGGATTTTCTCGGGCTTGCTGGCGGCCGTTCTGCCGAACGAGGCGCCTTGTTCGAGGACTCGGCGAACAATCGATTGTTTTTCAGCTGTTACCAGACGCGCATTGAGAAATCCCGGGCCTGCCAGCTCCAGGGGCTGCCACATCGCTGTGCTGGCCAGAGCCTGGGCGGTTGCCTGACGCAACTCCTCTGCGATCACCCTGGGCGATCGACCCAATTTACTGGAAAGCTGCAATGCGACGGTGCAGGCGTAGTCCCCGTGTTCAGGTTTGCGGGGCTTTTCGAGCTGCACCGAAATGCCCGGCACGTTGGGCGCGATCCGCGCTACGCCTTCCGTGAGGATTCGCGCGAGCTCGAATTTTGGATCGGATGCCATCGAAAAGGGGCGCGGATTATAGGCCCTGCCGGTCTCGGAATCGGGCAGTCACCCGAATCTTGCTACCACAATGCGAGTCGAAAGTTGCGCCTGAGGAGATCGTCCCGGGTCACCAGCCGGGCGCGCGCCACCGCGGCTTCCGCCGCGATCAGGCGGTCGAACGGATCGCGCGTCCAAGAGAAGCTTTGCGCCCGCGCCGCGACCGCGCTGAACGGCAGGTCGCTCAACGAGAGCCCGAGTTCGCTGCGCAGGGCCGCAATGACGCGCTTTGGTCCATGCCGGATGCGGCCGATTTCCCGCAGGTACTGGAGCTCGAGCCCGACCATTGGCGAGACCGCGAGCGCATGCTGCTCGATCGCCTCTTGTGCCGGCGGCGACAGCAAATCCGTGCGTCCCGCATACAGCCAGCAGACCACATGGGTATCGAGATGAATCAGACGGAACTTCTGCGGCCGCGCCATCTGCCCGGCGTTACTTTCCACAGGCCGCTTGCGTCGCCCGAAATAAGATCGCGCCGCTTCAGCCGAGCCAGCCGGGCGGGATTCCTGCGGTGCTCGTCCGCGGACAGGGTGAGAACGCGCTCGCCGCGCCGGATCCGGACCGGCGCGCCCGTCGAAAGTACCCGGTCCGCCACCCGGAACAGCCGCTTGCGCAGCGCGGTGAGTGTCATGTCGCTCATGATCTTCCGTCCGATATGTACATACGTATTATGCGACATGTACATATCCGGGGCAAGACTCAGACTCAGTCGAATTCGATCGGATCGACGTCGAGATGCCAGCGCACGCCGCTGGCTGTGGAGGCGGGCAGGGCCGCCGACCAGAGGCGCAGGAATTCCTGCAGCGCGGGGCGCGAGTGCGACTGCAGCAGCAGTTGAGCGCGCTCGACGCCGGCGCGCCGGGTGATCACGTGCGGCACCGGGTCGTAGATCTGGACGGCTTCGGGCACTTCGACGAGCCGCGCCGCGGCGCGCAGGAACGCCATCGCGGCTTCGAGTCTGGTCGCTTCGGCACGCAGCGCGGCTTCGTGGACGAAAGGCGGGAAGCCCGCGCTTTCGCGCTCGGCGAGCTGCGACTCGGCGAACCCGGCGTAGTCGTGGCGGATCAGCGCCTGGAACATCGGATGCCCGGGATAGCGCGTCTGCACCAGCACTTCGCCGGGCTGTTCGCGGCGGCCGGAGCGGCCGCCGACCTGGGCGAGCGTGGCGAAGAGGCGTTCGGCGGAGCGATAGTCGGTGGACAGCAGCGCGCTGTCGGCGTTCAGAACGCAAACCAGCGTCAGGTTCGGAAAATCGTGCCCCTTGGCGAGCAGTTGCGTGCCGACCAGGATGTCGCCCTCGCCGCGGCCGATGCCCTCCAGCGTGCGCGCGAGCTCGGCGCGCTTGCGGGTGCTGTCGCGGTCGATGCGCAGGATGCGCGCCGCCGGAAAGAGCGCTGTCAGCGTTTCCTCGATGCGTTGCGTGCCGCGCCCCAGCGGCCGCAGGTCCACGTTGCCGCAGGTCGGGCACTCGCGCGGGACTTTTTGCTGGGCGCCGCAATGATGGCAGCGCAAACTCTGATCGGTGGAATGCACAACCATATGCGCGCTGCAGCGCGTGCAGCCCGCCGCCCAGCCGCAGGCCTCGCAGGCGAGGACCGGCGCATAGCCGCGGCGGTTGATGAAGACGAGGCTTTGTTCGCCGCGCGCCAGGCGCCCTCCGATGGCATCCAGCACCGGTTTCGCCAGCCCGTGCTCGGCGCTCTCGATGCGAAGGTCCACGCTGCAGACCGTGGGAAGCCTCGCGCCGGGCACGGCCCGTTCGGGCAGGGTGAGCAACTCGTAGCGGCCGGCGCGGCAGTTGAACCAGGTCTCCAGCGACGGCGTCGCCGTGCCGAGCACGACCGGGCAGCCGGCGAGCTTGGCGCGCAGCACCGCCGCATCACGCCCGGAGTAGCGCAACCCCTCCTGCTGCTTGAAGGAGGCGTCGTGTTCCTCGTCCACCACCACGATCCCGAGCCGCGGCAATGGCGTCAGTACCGCCAGCCGCGTGCCTAGGATGATCGGCGCATCGCCGCGCGCGGCATCGAGCCATGCGTGGGTGCGAGCGGTATCCTGCAGCGCGCTGTGCAGCACCGCAATCCACGCGTCGGGAAACGCTTGCTGAAAACGCGCCTCCAGTTGCGGCGTCAGGCCGATCTCGGGAACCAGCACCAGCGCTTGCATGCCTCTGGAGAGCACCTCCGCGATCAGCCGCAGGTAGACCTCGGTCTTGCCGCTGCCGGTAATGCCGTGCAGCAGGAACGGCCGGAACGAGCCAAGCGCAGCGCCGATCCGCTCGATCGCATGGGCCTGCGCCGGATTCGGGTTGTGACCCGCCACAAAGTGGTGCGCTGTGTCAGTCGCGCCCCCTTCAGCGGGTTTTTTGCGCTTGGGCAACGGCTTGAGCGAACGCAACCGCGCCGGCAGTGCGCCCGCCACCGTCTCGCCGAACGGCCGCTGGTAGTAGGAAGCGAGGAAGCGCATGAGTTCCTGCCAATCGGCGGAGAGCCTGGGCGCATCCTGCAGGACGCGCGCGACCGGTTTGAGCCGGGAAACCGCAACCGAGCTGGCATCGGCGACTTCGACGACGACGCCGACGCGCTGGCGCGCGCCGAACGGAACCACCACGCGGTCGCCGGCAGCGGCCGGGGTCGCATCGTCGATCAGGTAATCAAATAGTTTGGCGACCGGTACATCGAGCGCGACACGCAAAACCCTCATTCGTGAATTGTGGATAAAGCTGTGAATAAAAGCGGGCGCTTTGGGCGGGTTGTCCACAAGGCGGCGGCGCAATGCGAAGAAATGCCCGAAATTATGACGATTTCAGTCCTGCAATCAATAGCTTGCGCGCCTATTGCCGGGCGTAAGCCCCGGAGAACGGCCGTTTCTCCCTCTGCCGTGCCCGTGTGCATAAGTCAGCCCGAAGGCGCCCTGAGCTGCGTGCTGTAAGCGCGCACTTCGTCTACAAGCGCTTCGACCGCGTCGACTCGCGCGTGCGGCGAGATGCCGTGCCCGAGGTTGAAGACATGGCCGGGCGCGGTTCCGAACGCATCGAGCACGCGCCGCACCTGTTCGCGCACGCGCGCCGGCGGCGCGCCAAGCACCGCAGGATCGAGATTGCCTTGCAGCGCGACCTTGGCGCCGACTCTGCGGCGCGCATCGCCGGGATCGACGGTCCAATCCAGGCCTACCGCGTCGCAGCCGCTCGCAGCGATGCTCTCGAGCCAGCCGCCGCCGCCTTTGGTGAAGACGATGCGCGGGGCTTTGTGCACCTGCGACATCACCTTGCGCATGTAGGACAGCGAAAATTCCTCATACTGCGCCGCGGTGAGACTCCCGCCCCAGGTGTCGAACAGCATCACCACCTGCGCGCCCGCTTCGATCTGCGCGTTCAGGTAATCCGTCACCGCGCGCGCATTCACTTCGAGAATGCGATGCAGCAGGTCCGGGCGGGCGTACAGCATCTCCTTGACCGCGCGCCAGTCGTCGCTGCCCGAGCCTTCGATCATGTAGCAGGCGAGCGTGTACGGGCTGCCGGAGAAGCCGATCAGAGGCACCCGTCCGCCGAGGGCGCTGCGGGTTTCGCGCACCGCATCCAGCACATAGCGCAGTTCGGCGGTGGGATCGGGCGAGGCGAGGCGCCCTATTGACGCTTCATCGCGCAGCGGCCGCTCGAAACGCGGGCCTTCTCCCTCGGCGAAGTAAAGGCCCAGGCCCATCGCGTCGGGCACCGTGAGGATGTCGGAAAAGAGGATCGCCGCGTCCAGCGGAAAACGCGCCAGCGGCTGCAGCGCCACTTCGGTGGCGAGCGCGGGGGTCTTGGCCAGCTTGAGAAAACTTCCCGCCTTCGCCCGCGTCGCGTTGTACTCGGGGAGATAGCGCCCCGCTTGCCGCATCAGCCAGACCGGCGTGTACTCGGTGGGTTGCCGCGCCAGCGCCCGCAGCAGGATGTCGTTTTTCAGATGAGTTTGCCGCAAATGAACTGCCATTCGGCTGCGCTGACCGGTGTGATCGAAAGGCGGTTGCCCGGGCGCAGTGCCCACATTTTCTTTAACGCAGCATGCGCGTGGAGCTCGGAGAGCGGCATCAATCTGCACTTCTTCAGCGCGCGCACATCGACGCAAATCCAGCGCGGCGCGGCGCGATCGGACTTCGGGTCGTAATAGGGGCTCTCGCGGTCGAACTGCGACGGGTCGGGATAGGGCGCGGAGGCGATTTCGGCGAGGCCCGCGATGCCGGGCTCGGCGCAGCTCGAGTGGTAGAACAGCACGCCGTCGCCGAGGCGCATGGTGTCGCGCATGAAGTTGCGCGCCTGATAGTTGCGCACGCCGCTCCAGGGCGTGCTGCGCTTGGGCGCCGCGAGCAGGTCGTCGATCGAGCACTCGTCGGGCTCGGATTTCATGAGCCAAGCATTCATAGACAGATAGGGGAGTCCCCCGCTTGTGCCGGCGGGCCCGGCCTCCGAACCCTGCTTAATCAGGGTGGTCGCGTACCGTCCACATCAGGTTCGTCCGGCGGGCCCGAAGGCGAGGGACGATCACAACAGTGGCACTAGAGGCCGCAACCTTGGGAAGCTATCGGTTCGGAAAATATGGGCCCAGTCGAACACAGCAGGGGACAAAGAAGCGTGCCGCAAAACGCGGCCTAGAACAGTTTGTCCTGCTGGGCGAGCACCTCATCGAGCTTCGCCTCGATCACGGAAATTCTACGCTTGGCCTGGCCGATGTCAAAGCCGTTCCCCAGCTTGGTGGAGAGAAATTCATGCGCGATGTTGAGCGCCGCCATCACCGCGATGCGATCGGTGCCATTCACTTTGCCGGCATTCTTGATTTCGCCCATCTTGCCGTCGAGGTAAGCGACTGCTTCCAGCAATGCTTCGCGCTCGCCCTCTTCGCAGGCGATCTTGTAGCTGCGTCCCAGGAGGCTGATTTCGATGGTTTTGGCGCTGTCGGCCATGGCAGCCCCGTTCAGTCGGGCAAGCGCGCCAGCAGGCTTTCGAGCTTCACCTTGGCGCCCTCGATGCGCTCGTTCAGCCGCTTGGCGTCGTTCTTTGCCGTGGCCAGTTGCTGGCGCAGATCGTGGTTCTCGGCGCGCAAGCGCTCGCACAGGCCGACGAACTGCGCGACCTTGGCATCGAGGGAGTTGAACTCCGCGTCCACGCCGGAACTATGTTGCAAATCCGCTACAGCGTCAAGAAACAAGGGCTGCTTTTGCAAGTGATTCCTGATCATGTTGCGCTGCTTTGTATAATGCCCCCGTAGTCAGTTGCAAGGTGTCCGCGGCGCGTCCACGCGCCGCGGGTGAAACGGGAATCAGGTGCGTTGCCGCCCCCTCAGGCGGCGCAAAGCCTGGACTGCCCCCGCAACGGTAAGCGAGGGGGTGCACACCC
>JBBPIU010000104.1:0-10754 GCA_038040245.1 Pseudomonadota bacterium
GGAAACGCTTTTTTTACAGTATTCATGCATTTTTCTCGTGACCAGATCGCGTGAATTTCCGTCATCCGCAATCACCCAGGGCTGGTGATAGGCCGCCCGGCCGAGCATCACGCCATCGACTTTCGATTGTTTGTTTTCGATCTCTTGTTTCGTCGAAATTCCGCCGTTCATTATGAATTCTAGATTCGGAAAATCCTTCTTCAACCGGTAAACGTACTCGTACTTCAACGGTGGAATCTCACGGTTCTCTTTCGGCGACAGGCCTTTCAGTACCGCATTGCGCGCATGCACGATGAAGGTCCGGCAACCTGCTTCGGAAACCGTCCTCACGAATTTTTCCATGAAAGAAAAATCTTCCATGGCGTTCAAACCAGTCCGATGCTTCACGGTTACCGGAATCCGCACCGCTTCGCGCATCGCGCGCACGCAATCCGCCACCAGTTCGGGCTCGGCCATCAGGCAGGCGCCGAACGCGCCGCGCTGCACCCGCTCGCTCGGGCAGCCGATGTTCAGGTTGATTTCGTCGTAGCCGTACTGCTCGACCAGCTTCGCGCACTTGGCGAGCTCATCGGGTTCGCTTCCTCCCAGCTGCGCGCCCACCGGATGCTCTTGCGGGCTGAAGGCGAGATGGCGCTCGACATTGCCATGGAGCAGGGCGCCGGTGGTGATCATCTCGGTGTAGAGGAACGCGCCGGAGGAAACCTGGCGCAGGAAAAACCGGCAATGCCGATCGGTCCAGTCCATCATCGGGGCCACGCACAGGCGGTGAGCTCGCGTTGTTTCGGTCGCAAGATTCACAGCCACGCGCCCACGAGCTGCACTTCGCACAACTCACTCGCGCGAGCCGGATCATCGCCGTCGATGACCACGTACACGCGATCCGCATGCGACCGCGAGCGTGCGACCCCTTCGACTTTCTCCCGCACCGCGGTTCCCGCGGCGTCCACGAGGAGCGCCTGGCGGAGCGTTCCTGCGGGCGGAATGACTCCCAACACCGATCCGAACACGTCGCCATCACTCGCCGCGTCGGCCGACGCTTCCGCTGCCGCCGCGTAGAGCACATGCTGGTCCAGGACGGTCGCGTCGGTGAAGCCCAAGGTGATTCCTTCCAGCGTTCCGAGGGAATACTGCACCACCGATTGCGGGCGCGGTACGGCCTGTCGTTCGGGATCCGCAAGGTAGGCCCGCAGTGCGGCCAGGTGGAGGTCGCAGGTGGCGTTGAGCGGTCGCCCGTCTCCCCTGGACGCGCCGTTGCCACGCCCGAAGAGCCGCACGCGGTCGACGAGAAACAGCGCGCCTTCGATGTTCATGTCGCTGCCCGCGAACGACGCCTCGGCCTCGAGTTCCTCATACAGAGCCGTCGCGTCGACGACGCTCACCTGCGGTATCGGTTCGTTCCACCGATCAATTGCTGCAACACATCGCCGGCGACGCTTGGAGCCCGAACCAAAGGCCAGCAGTACCGGACCAGCCGGGTCAGGAAGGGTGGTGCAGGCTTCGAGATCCAGCTTGAACTTCTTGTTGCCGCGGACGTCGTCGAACTGGCGCAGGCCACCCTCTCCCGCGGGCAACGCGACCGCGTTGACGAGCAAACTCACGGGGTCGATCAAGGCGACGAAGTTGGCGTCGTCCTGAATCAACGCGAGGCGTTCGCCGATCCAGGTGAGCCCCGAACCGGCGCGCACGTGTGCCGGCCGATCGGAAGGCAGGTGCGCGCCTTCGGCGTACCGGAGTGGCGTTCGCGAGAGCACCACCGCGCGGAGTCCCGGGTCGATCACCGCCTCACGCATGTTCACGGGCATTGCACGTGCTTTTGATCGGCTACCGTGCGCGGCGCGGCGTTTTTGTCGAGCGCGAAAACCGGGCGCTGCAACGCACCCTGCACGCGGAACGCCGAGTGCAGCGAGAAAAGGCCCGGCTTCTTCTGGGTCGGGTAGAGCAGCACGTCGAGCGTCTCGTCGCGCAGATTCATGGTGCCGTTTCCGTCGATGCGCGTCTGCTCGGTGTCGAGCAGGATCGCGCGCGATTTTCCGAGGCCGTTGTTGAAATCGAACGCGATCGCCGCGCAGTGCACGTCGATTGCGCGGTCGCCGCTGATCGTCAGGCGCAGCATCTTGCCGAGGTTCAGGCCGAGCTTTGCGTCGAGCAGGTTCGAAATGCGCCCGCCGGCCATCTTCATTGACATCGATCCGCTGGCGTTGCCGGCGATCGCCGCGATCGAATTGCCGCGGCCGCTCAGCTTGAGGTTCGCGCTGACCGCTCCCGGGCTCACCCCCTTCGAGGCAAGCGCCGGCAACAGCTGATCGAGCCGCACGCCGCGAAAGTCGATCGCCATCTGCGAGGACGGCGGTTCGCGTTTAGCGTCGAACGTAATCGCGCCGATCGCGTGGCCGCCCGCCACGCCGAGGTCGATCGGCTTCAACTGGAGGATCCCGTCATCGAGGTCGGCTGAGAATTTAAGGCTTTCCAGTGCCGGCATGGCGGCAGATTTGAGTTTGCGCGCGACGAAGGATACGTGCGCATCGATCGTTTTGATGCTTTCGGCGCCCAACGCGTTGCGCGGAAACATGCGTTCGGCTCCGGCTTCTTTCGCAGCGGGCCGACCGACCACGCCGAGGTCCGCCAGATCGGCCGATTCGCTGCGCAACGTTGCGCGCAGCAGCGGCCGCCCGCTGCCTTCGCCGTCCTTGCCGTCGCGGTAACTGAGTTCGCCGGCAATGTCGGTGGCGCCGATTTTCGCCTGCAATTGCTCGACCGCATAGTCGTTGTCGTTCTTTCGCAGCCGCGCATCGGCCCGGTACGGATGCGAAACGAAGTGCACGTCGAAGAACGGCCGCAGCGCCGCCAGCGACGGACCGGAGGCGCGTATTCTGGCGTCGATCGCAGTGCGCTTGAGCAGATCGGCGACCGTCCCGTCGGCGTCGAACCTGGTCTTGCCGAAGGTCATATGGCCCTGCAACGGAAAGGACCTGCCGGTTTCCTGAAGTGTCAGCAGCTCGCTGGTCAGGACTGCGCCCGCGAACGCGGCACCGCGGTACTTGCCATTGAAATCGATTCTGGTCGAGAGGGCCGGAGCAGGCGGCGCGACGGACTCGCCGCCCGGTTCGGCCTGAGTCGCCCGGGTCGAGGCGCCGACAACGTCGAGATCGATGCCCGGGCGGGCGAAACGGATGCTGGTGCGGTGCGTTTCGAGCGCGAGCACCTTGTATCTGCCGGGACCGCGATAGTCAGGCTCGCGCAGACGCCAGTTCCTGAGACCATCGGGCAGCCATTCCAGGTCCACTTCGGCATCCTTGAGGACGATCCTGGAGACCACCCGCCGTTCGTCCCACAGCGTATTCAGCGCGAACGTGAACGACGCTTCGCCTGCGACCGCCATCGGGCGCTTGGTGTCGGCCCACGGCGCATTCTCGATGTAAACGCTACGCAGGCGCACCGTCGGCTCGAAGGAAAATCCCAGCTCCACCTCCAGGTCGCCGATCGTGACCACCCGCTGGGAGTTTTCCGATAGATGACGCTCGAGCCACGGGCGCAACCAGTTCCAGTCGAACACAGCCAGCGTGAGCGCAACGGCGAGCCCGACCCCCAGCAGGATTTTCGTTTTGAGGCCGAGGACCGGCGGGCGAAACCAGCGTTTCATCGCGGCCACTTACCTGTATTGCCCCGTCGATTCCGCCCGCAGGCGCGCCAGGCCCGCAAGGCTTTCGGTGAAAGGCGCGGCGACGCCTGCTTTGCGCGCGATTTCGAGCGTGCCGATGAGCAGGCCGTCTATTTCCAGGCGTTTGCCGGCCTCGAGGTCCTGCAGCGTCGAGGGCTTGAAGGCGCCGAGCTTGCGCGCCATGTCCATGCGCGCTTCGGGATCGATGTCCGCGTCCACGCCGACAGCGCGGCCGATGGCGAGCACCTCGCGCATGATCGCCACCATGTAGGCCTTGGCGTACGGGTCCTCGATCAGACGGTTCGCGGTCGCGAGCGTCAGCGCCGCGACCGGGTTGAAGCTCACGTTGCCGATCAGCTTCACCCAGAAATCCTTCTCGATGAAATCGCTTTTCTGCGCCTCGAACCCCGCTGCCGCGAGCGCCTCCACAAGCCGCAGCGTGCGCGCGGTGGTTTTCCTTCCCGGCTCGCCCAGGATCAGGCGCTCGCCCATGTTATGGCCGATGACGCCGGGTTCGGGCGTGGAGGCGGCAAGGTGGATGACGCAGCCGACGATGCGCTCGGTGGGCATGGCGCGCGAGAGCTTTCCGCCCGGATCGAGGCTTTCCAGGCGCAGCTTGCCCTCCCCGAACGGCAGCCGGTCGAAGAACCACCACGGCACGCCGTTCATCGCGGTCACGATCGAGGTGTCCGCGCCGACCAGCGGCCCGATCGCGGCCGCCACTTCGGGCAGGTTCTGGCCCTTGACGGCAACGATGACGTAATCCTGCGGTCCAAGACGGGCGGGGTTGTTGTCCGCCTTCATTTTTACGACGGTTTGTTTTTCCTCGTGGCGGATGCGCAAGCCATTTTTCTGGATCGCTGTAAGGTGAGCTCCCCGCGCCACGACTGAAACCTCGTGGCCGGTCTGCGCGAGCCGGCCGGCGATCAGGCCGCCGACCGCACCGGCGCCGTAAATACAGATTTTCATGGTGTTATTCTAACGGCCGAGGAATTTCGGAGCGCCGCCCATGTTCGCATTCATGAAGAAGATGAAGACCCTGCTGCCCGCCGACAGCACGCTGCCGGGCCGCGCCGGGAAAGTGCCGCTGCCGGAGGCGCATTTCATCAACGGCAACGCGATCGCGCCGCCGTTTCCGCAAGGCATGGCGCAGGCGGTGTTCGGCCTGGGCTGCTTCTGGGGCGCGGAACGGCTGTTCTGGAAGATCACCGGCGTCTACAGCACCGCGGTCGGCTACGCCGGCGGCGAGACCAAGAACCCGAGCTACGAAGAGGTCTGCTCCGGATTCACCAACCACGCCGAGGTGGTGCTGGTGGTGTTCGATCCGAAGAAAGTCAGCTACGAGGCGCTGCTCAAGGCGTTCTGGGAAGGGCACGACCCGACGCAGGGCATGCGCCAGGGCAACGACTCGGGGAGCCAATACCGCTCGGCGATCTATGCGCATGGTGATGCGCAGTTGAAGTCGGCTTTGTCTTCGAAGGAAATTTTCGAAAAGGAACTGCTACAAACGCGTCATGGCAAAATCACCACTGAAATCCGTCCCGCGCCGGAGTTCTATTACGCCGAGGACTACCACCAGCAGTACCTCGGCAAGAATCCGAACGGCTACTGCGGCCTGGGTGGCACCGGCGTGTCCTGTCCCGTCGGAGCGCTGGAAAAGCTCTCTTCCGGCTAGGCGGCTTTCACCCGCGCCGGCCCGGCTTTGGCAATCAGCTCGCGCAGCACGTAGGGCAGGATGCCGCCGTGCTTGAAGTAATCGACCTCGATCGGCGTGTCGATTCTGCTTTTAACTTTAATTTCTTTTACCGAACCGTCGGAACGGCGAATCGAAACAGTCAATTCCTGCTGCGGATGGAGTTCGTCCAGCCCTGCTATCGAGATCTCTTCGTCTCCCTTGATGCCGAGCGAGGCCACGCTGTCGTCGCCGAGGAACTGCAGCGGCAGCACGCCCATGCCGACCAGGTTGGAACGATGGATGCGCTCGAAGCTGCGCGTGATCACCGCTTTGACGCCGAGCAGCTGGGTGCCCTTGGCCGCCCAGTCGCGCGACGAGCCGGTGCCGTATTCCTCGCCGCCGAAGATGACGGTGGGCGTGCCGTCGGCGATGTAACGCATGGCCGCTTCGTAAATGGGTAATTTTTCATTTTTATACAAAGTCAAACCACCCTCGGTGCCGGGCAGCATCAGGTTCTTGATGCGCACGTTGGCAAACGTCCCTCGCATCATCACGTCGTGGTTGCCGCGGCGCGCGCCGTAGCTGTTGAAGTCGGCCACCGCGATGTCGTGCTCCTGCAGGTAGATGCCGGCGGGCGAGGTCGGCTTGATCGCGCCGGCCGGGCTGATGTGGTCGGTGGTAACCGAGTCGCCGAACACGCCCAGCACATTGGCGCTGTAAATGTTGCCGAGGCGACCCGGCTGCATGCCGAAGTCCTTGAAGAAGGGCGGCTCGGCGATGTAGCTGGACTTGGGCCAGGTGTAGACCTGGCCGGTCGGCGCCGAGATTTTCTTGAACATCGGGCTCGCTTCGGCAAGATTGCCGTACAGGCGCCGGAACGTCGGCGCGTCCATCGCCAGCTTCATCAGCGCCTGCACCTCGTCGGCGCCGGGCCAGATGTGGCCGATGTAGACATCCTGCCCATCCTTTGATTTTCCAAGGGGTTCAGTTCTAAAGTCTTTTAAAACAGATCCAGCAATCGCGTACGCCACCACCAGGGGAGGCGAGGCGAGGAAGTTGGCCCTAATGTTCGGGTGAATGCGCGCTTCGAAATTGCGGTTGCCCGAGAGCACCGCGGCGCAGACCAGCTCGTTCTTGACGATGGTTTCCTCGATCGGCTGCGCGAGCGGGCCCGCGTTGCCGATGCAGGTGGTGCAGCCGTAGCCGGCCAGGTAGAAGCCGAGCTTCTCCAGGTAGGGCAGCAGGCCCGCTTTGGTCAGGTACTCGGTGACCACGCGCGAGCCCGGCGCGAGCGACGTCTTGATGTGCGGCTTGACCGTCAGGCCCAGCTCGACTGCCTTTTTCGCCAGCAGGCCGGCGGCCAGCAGCACGCCGGGGTTGGAGGTGTTGGTGCAGGAAGTGATCGCCGCGATCAGCACGTCGCCGTTGCGGATGTTGAGACCGTCATAGGTCTTGTAGGGTTTTTGCAGTTCTTCGGGTTTTTTCCCGAAGCCGTTGTCCTTGACGGCCGCCGAGAACAGGTTCGTGAACGTCTTGTTCACGTCGGCCAGGTTGATGCGGTCCTGCGGGCGCTTCGGGCCCGCCAGCGAGGGCATCACGCTGGAGAGGTCGAGCTCCAGGCGCTCGCTGTAGTCGATCGCGCCGGCTTTGGGCACGCCGTACATCTGCTGCGCCTTGAAGTAGGCCTGCAGGGCGTCGATCTCGGCCTCCGTGCGTCCGGTGCCCTTGAAGTAGGCGATGGTCTTGTCATCCACCGGGAAGAAACCCATGGTCGCGCCGTACTCGGGCGCCATGTTGGCGATGGTCGCGCGGTCGGTCACCGACAGCGAGGCGCAGCCTTCGCCGAAGAATTCCACGAACTTGCCCACCACCTTTGCCTTGCGCAGCATCTCGGTCACAGTGAGGACCAGATCGGTTGCCGTGCATGCCGGGTGTAATTTATTTTTTAATTCAACGCCCACAACATCTGGAGTCAGGAAATACACCGGCTGGCCGAGCATGCCGGCCTCGGCCTCGATGCCGCCCACGCCCCAGCCGACCACGCCAATGGCGTTGATCATCGTGGTGTGGCTGTCGGTGCCGACCAGCGTATCCGGGTAGTAGACGCCATCCTTCTGGTGCACGCCGCGCGCCAGGTATTCCAGGTTCACCTGGTGCACGATGCCGATGCCCGGGGGCACCACCTTGAAGGTATCGAAGGCCTGCATGCCCCACTTCATGAACTGGTAGCGCTCCTCGTTCCTCTTGAATTCCAGCTTCATGTTCAGGTCGAGCGCGTTCTTGTTGCCGTAGTGGTCGATCTGCACCGAGTGATCCACCACCAGGTCCACCGGCACCAGCGGCTCGATCACCTTGGGATCCTTGCCCATCTTGTGCGCCACGCCGCGCATCGCCGCGAGGTCGCAGAGCAGGGGCACGCCGGTGAAATCCTGCAGCACGATGCGCGCCAGCACGAAGGGGATCTCGTCGGTGCGGGTCGCGTTCGGCTGCCAGTTCGCGAGCTCCCGGACGTGCTCTTCGGTGACTTTCTTGCCGTCGCAGTTGCGCAGCACCGACTCGAGCACGATGCGGATGGAGAGCGGCAGCCGCTCGATCTTCACGTTCAGGGCTTTCCCCAGTGCGGGGAGCGAGTAGAACTTGCCGCCTTTGAGGGGCTGCAGGGTGTTGTGCAGGTTATGCGGCATTGAAACCTCCGTCGGATTTTTCCAGAAATTCGTTTAATTGCTGCAACAGCCTTGCCCGCTCTTCGATCAATCCGCTCAGCTGCTCGTCGCAGCGCGCAATCGGCGTCGGGTAGTTGCGGATTTCCCGGGACAGTTCGTCGATCCGCTGCTGCAAGTCGGCGCGCACCGCAGGCCTATTTTCCGTACTGCTTGCGCATTTCTTCGGCCATGCGGCGCGCCTGCTCGGGGTCCATCCGTCCGGCCTTGCCGCCGCCACCGGGCATTCCCTGGACCGCGATATCGCCGGGCTTCTGGCCGGGCGCGCAGGGGCCGGTCAGGCGTGCCTGAAAGCCCATCTTCGATTCGGCGCTTCCGTGCAGCGGCGGAACGAACCTGGTCGTCATGTCGCCCTTGTACGAAGTGGCGAAGTCGCCCGTGAACACGCCGCGGCTGGTCGCGGTGCTGCCCTCCATCTGGCATACAGACTCGACGATCACGCTGTTGCCCTCGCGCCGCACGCTGTTCTTTGAGCACTTCTCGGGCGGGCCGCCGCGCGACGGCCGGCTGGCGAGGTTGTCGGTTTTCTCGTCCACACATTGACGCGAGACCATCGGCGCGGCCATCTGCGGCATCGTCATGCTGATTTCCCAGAGGCCCGACTTGCGCCGCGGCGCATCTTGGGCGAATGCGGTGGCAGCGGCAAGAAAGAGACCGGCAAACAGCAAGCGTGGGCGCATGGCAGTCACCTCAGATGATGAAAAGATCGACGAATTCGTGCACTGGCGTCTTTGCCAGCCGGTCCGCGTCCAGGCACAGCTCGAGGATGGCGTTCTGCTGCTTGGCGGGGAAGCGGCGGGCGAGGTTGCTCCTGAATTTCTCCACCAGCAGCGGCATGCCTTCCTTGCGGCGGCGCTTGTGGCCGAGCGGGTATTCGCAGACGACCTCATCCAGCCTGCTGCCGTCCTTGAACTCCACCGTGAGCGCATTGGCGATCGAGCGCTTGTCCGGCGCGTGGTAGTCGCGGGTGAATTTCTTATCTTCCACACAGAAGATCTTGCTTCTTAACTGATCAACACGAATATCCGATGCAACACCATCTTCATAGTCCGCCGCGGTGAGACGCCCGAAGATGAGCGGCACCGCGATCATGTACTGGATGCAATGGTCGCGGTCGGCCGGATTGTTGAGCGGGCCCTTCTTGTCAATGATGCGGATCGCCGCCTCGTGGGTTCTGATTTTTATTTTTTTGATGCCGGCAATGCGGTCCTTCACGATCGGATGCAGTTGCATCGCGCATTCCACGGCGGTCTGCGAATGGAATTCGGCCGGGAACGAGATCTTGAACAGCACGTTTTCCATCACGTAGCTGCCGAAGGGGCGCTGGAACCTGAACGGCTTGCCCTTGAACAGCACGTCGTAGAAACCCCAGCCCTTGGCGCTCAGCACCGACGGATAGCCCATCTCGCCGGTCCGGGTGATGAGCGCGAGGCGCACCGCGCGCGAAGTCGCGTCGCCCGCCGCCCAGCTCTTGCGCGAGCCGGTGTTCGGCGCATGGCGGTAGGTGCGCAGCGATTGCCCGTCCACCCAGGCTTGCGAGACCGCATTTATGATTTCTTCTTTATCTAAACCTAACAACTGAGAAACCACCGCGGTGGAGGCGACCTTGACCAGCACCACGTGGTCGAGACCGACGCGGTTGAAGCTGTTCTCCAGCGCCAGGACGCCCTGGATCTCGTGCGCCTTGATCATCGCTGTCAGCACGTCTTTTACAACTAAAGGTTTTTCTTGATTTCGAGACAACCAATCTGCGGTTGCAAGAATTCCGCCCAGGTTGTCGGACGGATGGCCCCATTCGGCAGCCAGCCAGGTGTCGTTGAAATCGAGCCAGCGGACCATGGCGCCGATGTTGAACGCCGCCTGCACCGGGTCGAGCTGGAACTGGGTGCCCGGCACCCTGGCGCCGTTCGGCACCTGCGTGCCCTTGACGATCGGCCCGAGGAGCTTGGTGCAGGCCGGGTATTCGAGCGCTTCGAAACCGCAGCCGAGAGTATCGATCAGGCAGTAGTGAGCCGTGTCGTACGCCTGCTGGCTTTTAATTGGAAAATTCTTTGCATAATCGGCGATCAACGTCAGGACCTTGTCTGGCTTGGGCCGGACGTTGGAGATGTGCGCGGACACTATTTTTGTTCCTGATCTTCTTCCGACAGGGGTTTGAAAAGGTATTCGTTGCCGCCCGCCTTGGGCGAGTGGAGCACCGGTTCCGGCGCGGTGCGCTGGTCGCCCGCGTGGTCCCACCAGATGGCGCGGCCCTTTTTCTGCGACTCGCGCTCCTCGGGATGCTGCTCGAGGTATTCGCGCATGAACTTCGTCAGTTCGGATTCGTACATGTTCAGGCCCTGTCCTTGAGTGGCACCCACTTGCGGTTCTCGGGGCCGGTGTAGTTGGCGCTCGGCCGGATGATCTTGCCGTCGATGCGCTGCTCAATGACGTGCGCCGCCCAGCCGCTGGTGCGCGAGATCACGAATAGCGGCGTGAAATGCAGCGTCGGCACGCCCATCTTGCTGTACGAGACGGCGCTGAACCAGTCCAGGTTGGCGAACATCTTCTTTTCGCTCCACATCACCGACTCGATGCGCTCGGCGATCTGGACCTGCGTCATGTCGTTCGCTTCCTGCGACAACTGCTCGGCGACCGCCTTGATCACCTTGTTGCGCGGGTCGCCGGTGGTGTAGACCGGGTGGCCGAAGCCGATCACGAT
>JBBPIU010000105.1:0-10626 GCA_038040245.1 Pseudomonadota bacterium
CAACGCCGGTGATGTTCGGTGGCGCACATAATGTGACCCGGCAGTAAGATGCGCGAGGAGGGCCGGTAGCTCAGCTGGTTAGAGCAGAGGACTCATAATCCTTTGGTCGTTGGTTCGATTCCAACCCGGCCCACTTCAATCCCATGCGCGAACGCCAGCTCAGGCGGCCTTTTTCACCGCCTTGCGGTCGAGCAGCTTGCCGAAATTGTCGAGCGAGAGCAGGTGCGCGTAGATGCGCGACAGGATGCCTTTCTTCACGAGGTTCTTGAGCTGGCTCGCGTTCAGGTGCTCGATCTTGCTTTCGACGACGCGGTGCATCCCGGTGAGGTGAAGGGGATCGCCGCCCTGGTTGAATTTCGCCTGCATGGTGAAGGGCTCGAGCAGGCCGTAGTCGGCAAGGATGCCGCACATCTCGCGGCTGCGCTCCAGGTCGACTTCGTACTCCGTGAGCAGCACCTCGATCTCTTTCCACTTGGCCAGCGGTTGGCCCTTGGCGTCGAACATCGGCTCGCCGTCCTTGTCGTCCAGGTGGGACTTCTCGACGCAGATCAGCCGGTTCTGCTGCTCGACCTTGTCCAGTGTGACCTTGGTCATGCAGAAGGGGAAGCGGCGCACGTAGGCCGGGACGTAGACATTGCTCGCCCACGTGCCGTTGTTGTCGTACAGGTTTTCGCCGGCGGACATTCCCAACACCGCGACCGGCGTGAAGCTCTGGCTGTTGCCCGCAGTGGTGAAAATGATCGGATACTCGCGCGCGACCAGCGCGAATTCGGTGTAGCTGATCGGGATCGAATTCAGGCCGCGCGCAAAAGCGGGCACTTCGCCCGGGGCGAGCAGGCGGACCTTCTGGTTGCGGCCCAGCGGGGCGATGTCTTTGTAGCCGAACGGCGGCTTGATATCCATGGGTATTCCTCTCAAGCCTGAATGATAACGGGCGCCGCCCTGGCTGTCCGTGCGGCTGTTCTCCACAGGTCGAACTGCGGTAAAATTCCGCCCCTTCACTGGGGTGGTAGCTCAGTTGGGAGAGCGCCGCGTTCGCAATGCGGAGGTCGAGGGTTCGATCCCCTTCCACTCCACCAGATTCTTCCGCTTAGGTTTTCAGCTCAAGTCGATCGCATGCCGCTTGAGTTCCGTCAGCGGCAGCATCGCCAGCGTCTCCTCGTGCGTCGCCGCCAGCACCACGGGCGGCGCGACGCCGGCATCCAGCGCCTCCTTCCAGCGTCCTGCACAAAGGCACCACTGGTCGCCGGGCCTGAGTCCCGGGAACCCCGCTTGCGGATGGGGCGTCGTAAGGTCGTTGCCGCGTTTCTTCGAGAACGCGAGAAATTCACGCGTCACCCTGACGCAGACGACGTGCATGCCGGGATCGTCGTAACCGGTGTTGCAGCAGCCGTCGCGGTAGAAACCGGTCAGGGGATCCAGAGCGCAGGGCTGCAGCGGCTGGCCAACGACGTTGAGCGCCTGCTCGGATTGCCGGCGGTCTTTCATCCGGCGAGTTTCTTCTCGATGCGGCGCGCATACACGGTCATCTCCTTTTCCGCCTGCTTGTCGCCTTTTTTCTGCGCCGCCGCGATGCCGCTGCGGTAGGCGTCGAGCGCTTCGGCCGTCTGCCCGGCGGCCTCCAGCGCTTTGCCGAGTGAACGCCACGCCGCGGAGTAGCCGGGGTCTTTTTCCACTGCGGCGCGCAGATACTCCGTCGCTCTTGCGGTGTTTTCTATTTTCAAATACTCCATTCCCAGCGAAAACCGCAGCAAGGCCCCGTCGCGCGGCGTGCCGAGCAGCTTCTCCAGGTTGGCGATGAGGGGCGTTGCCATTGGGCTAAGATACCCGCTATGAAGACCCCGATCCAGACCGATGGCGCGCCCGCGGCGATCGGCACTTATTCGCAGGCGGTGCGCGCCGGAGACACGGTCTACGTTTCCGGTCAGATCGGTTTCGATCCGGCAAGCATGCAACTGGTGGAGGGCATCGACGCCCAGATCGATCGCGTGTTCAGGAACCTCGCCGCGATCGCGCAAGCCGCGGGATTGGGATTGGATCGCGCCGTGCGCATGACGGTTTACCTTACCGACCTGGGCCATTTCGCGAAAGTGAACGAGATCATGGCGCAGTACGTCGGCCAACCGTATCCCTCGCGCGCGGCGATCGGGGTCGCGAGCCTGCCGCGCGGCGCGCTGGTAGAGATCGACTGCATCCTGTACGCCGGTTGAAGCGCGAACCCGCGCCCGCGGTCGCAAAAAAGCTCGCCAAGCTCGGCCTGCGTTCACCGGACGACCTCGCCCTGCATCTGCCTCACCGCTACGAGGATGAAACCCGCCTCACTGCGCCGGAGCTCGCGCCCGCCGGCAAGCCGGTGCTGGTCGAAGCGCGCGTCGAGCGTGCAGACGTCGCCTACCGGCCCAAGCGCCAGCTCGTGGTCCATGCCGAGGGCCTGGTGCTGCGCTTTCTCAATTTCTACGGCAGCCAGCTGAAAGCATTGCAACGCGCGGCGGATGAAGGCCTGCTGGTGCGCGCCTACGGCGAGGTTCGCCCGGGCTTTTTCGGCGCGGAGATGGTGCATCCGCGCTACCGCGTCGTCCCGGCCGGAGAGCCGCTCGCGCAGGCACTGACGCCGGTTTATCCGACCACCGCCGGTTTGTCGCAGTACGCGCTGCGCAAGCTGGTGCTCGAGGCGCTCGATGAAGCGGTGCTGGAGGACACCTTGCCCGAGCCGGTGCGGCGGCGCCATGCGCTTGCCGGCATCGCCGAGAGCATCCGTTGCCTGCACCGGCCGGCGCCCGATGCTTCTCCGGCGGAGCTCACCGAGCGCAGCGGCGAGGCATGGCGGCGCGTCAAGTTCGACGAACTGCTCGCGCAGCAGCTCTCGATGCGCATGGCGTACCGCGCGCGCCGCAGCCGGAACGCGGTTGCCTTGCCCTCGAACGGGCCGCTTCTCAAGCGCTTCCTCGGCAAGCTGCCGTTCCGCCTGACGCGCGCGCAAAGGCGCGCCATGACGGAAATCCTGCGCGATCTCGCCCAACCGCATCCGATGCAGCGCCTGCTGCAGGGCGATGTCGGCAGCGGCAAGACCATCGTCGCCGCGATCGCCTGCCTCGCCGCGATCGACGCCGGCTGCCAGGCGGCGGTGATGGCGCCCACCGAAATCCTTGCCGAGCAGCATTTGCGCAAGTTCTCCGAGTGGCTCGGCCCCCTGGGCGTGCCGATCGCCTGGTTGCACGGCGGCCTTTCGGCGGCCGAGAAGAAGGCGGTGGTGAAGCGGCTGCAGGGCCCGGCGCCGGTCGTCGCCATCGGCACGCACGCGCTGTTCCAGAAGAAGGTGGCGTTCTCGCGCCTCGCGCTCGCGATCGTGGACGAACAGCACCGTTTCGGCGTGCAGCAGCGGCTCGCCCTGCGCAAGAAAGCGGAATCGGACCAGGCGCCGCACCAGCTGATGATGAGCGCGACGCCGATCCCGCGCACGCTCTCGATGAGCTATTACGCCGACTTGGACGTGTCTACGATCGACGAGCTACCTCCCGGGCGGCGCGGCGTCGCCACGCGCCTGGTCTCGAGCGGCCGGCGCGCCGAGGTTCTGAAGCGCATCCGCGAGGCCTGCGCCGAAGGGCAGCAGGCGTACTGGGTGTGCCCTGTCATTGAAGAGTCGAAAGAAGGAGATCTGCAGACCGCGGTGGATACGTTCGAGTCGCTTCGCATTGAATTGAAAAACCTGCGGGTGGGGTTGTTGCACGGCCGTCTGCCCGTCGCCGAAAAGGCGCAGACCATGAAGTTATTTTCTACAGGGAAAATTCAATTGCTGGTCGCAACCACGGTGATCGAAGTCGGCCTGGACGTCGCCAACGCCTCGCTGATGGTGATCGAGCACGCGGAGCGCTTCGGCCTCGCCCAACTGCACCAGCTGCGCGGACGCATCGGACGCGGTTCGCGCGAGAGCGTCTGCATCCTGCTCTATGCCTCGCCGCTGTCGGAAACGGCGCGTGCGCGGTTGAAGGTGATCTTCGAGACCCGCGACGGCTTCGAGATCGCGCGCCAGGACCTGCTGCAGCGCGGGCCCGGTGAAGTGCTCGGTGAGCGCCAGAGCGGCATGCCGCTGCTGCGCTACGCGGATCTGGAGAAGGATGCGCTGCTGGCGCGCGAGGCGCGCGAGGCGGCGGAGAGGCTGCTCGACGACGAGCCGCACGCTGCGCGGCGCCACGTCCAGCGCTGGCTCGCTTCGCGCCACGAGTACTCGCGCGCCTGATATTCTCTCCCGCTGCAGCCATGAACCTCGCCTCCATCGCCAAGCGTATCGACGCCTATGAGCGGCTCATGCGGCTCGACAAGCCGGTCGGCACGCTGCTGCTGCTCTGGCCGACGTTGTGGGCGGTCTGGATTGCCGCGCGCGGCCAGCCGTTTGCCGACGTGGTGATGATCTTCGTTGTCGGCACCGTCCTGATGCGCTCTGCTGGCTGCGCGATCAACGACTGGGCCGACCGCGATTTCGACGGCCGCGTCGCGCGTACCCGGGACCGGCCGCTTGCCGCCGGCGAGATCGCGCCCAAGGAAGCATTGATACTGGCCGCGGCGCTGGCAGCGCTCGCTTTCTGCTTCGCGCTGTTCCTCAACCGTTTTGCGATCCTGCTCTCTTTCGTGGCGCTCGCGATCGCCTGCTTGTATCCGTTCGCCAAGCGCTACTTTGCGCTGCCGCAGCTTTGCCTCGGGGTCGCCTTCGGCTTCGGCGTCCCGATGGCCTTTGCGGCGATACGCAACGCGCTTCCATGGGAGTGCTGGGCGCTGTTTGCAGCGAGCGTGTTCTACGGTTTTGCCTACGACACCGAGTACGCGATGGTCGACCGCGACGATGACCTCAAGATCGGCATCCACACCTCGGCGATCGCCCTGGGCCGCTATGACGTGGCCGCGGTGATGGCGAGCTACGCGCTGATGGTCGCGCTGCTGGCCTGGGTCGGCATCGCGCTGCAGATCGGCTGGCCGTACTACGCCGGCCTCGCGGCGGCGGCGGGCATGATGCTCTACCATTACACGCTGATCCGCGAGCGCTCGCCGGAGGGCTGTTTCCGGGCGTTCCGGCACAATAACTGGGTTGGCCTGGTCATCTTCGCCGGAATCGCGCTTTCACTCTACCTGTGAGCCTCGACAGTCCCATTGCTGAATTCGAGTTTGGTTCCGGCGCGCAGCGCGGCTCGCGTCTGACCCTGTACGCAAACCGGCTGGTGCATCAGGGCGGCGATGTGATGGAGGCGGTGCCACTCGCGCAGCTCGCAGCGGTGGGCGTCGCCTTCGAGCGCGACCACCGCAAGCTCAACTGGGCGGTGGCGCTGCTGGTCCTCGCTCTTATTCTCGCGTCGATCTCGGGGCCGCTGCAAAGCTGGATTGCCGCTTCGGTGGCGCAAGTCGGCGACCCGGTACGCCGCGAATCGCTCGATGCGGTACTGCTTGGGGTATTCAAGGCGCTCGGTGGCTTCGCACGCATCCTGCCCGGGCTTGCCGCGGCGCTCGCGGCGGTGGCGGCGGCGTTGCTGGTGTTCTTCTGGCTCGGCGCGACGGTGCTGACGCTCGCTTTCGCCGCGGCGGAGCGCAGCTACGCGGTGCGGGGGCGCAACCGCTTCCTGGTCGAGTTCGCGCTGACCGTGGCCGATCAGCTTGCGGCGCGCAAGGGCTAGAGATGCATTACGCCGACCTGCGCGATTTTCTGGGCCAGCTCGAGCGCATCGGCGAACTCAAGCGTATTCAGGCCGAGGTCTCGCCGCGTCTGGAAATGACCGAGATCTGCGACCGCGTGCTGCGCCAGGGTGGCCCGGCGATCCTGTTCGAGCGGCCGTCCGGACATTCGATGCCGGTACTCGGAAATCTCTTCGGCACGGTGCGGCGCGTGTGCCTGGCGATGGGCGTGGAAGACACCGCTGCGCTGCGGGAACTCGGCAAGCTGCTTGCGTACCTGCGGGAACCCGAACCGCCCACGGGGTTGCGCGACGTCTGGGAAAAGCTGCCGTTGCTCAAGCAGGTTCTCAACATGCAGCCCAGGGAAATCTCTTCGGCGCCCTGCCAGGAAATCGTCCGCGAAGGCAAAGACGTCGATCTGTCGCAACTGCCGGTGCAGACCTGCTGGCCCGAAGACGCGGGACCGCTCATCACCTGGGGCCTTACCGTGACGCGGGGCCCGCTGAAGACGCGCCAGAACCTCGGCATCTACCGGCAGCAGGTGATTGCGCCCAACCGCGTCATCATGCGCTGGCTCGCGCACCGCGGCGGCGCGCTCGATTACCGCGACCATGTGCTCGCGCACCCGGGCGAGCCGTTTCCGGTCGTGGTCGCGCTGGGCGCCGATCCGGCGACCATGCTTGGCGCGGTGACGCCGGTGCCGGACTCACTCGGCGAATACCAGTTCGCGGGCCTGCTGCGCGGCGCGCGCACCGAGGTGGTGAAGTGTCTGGGCAGCGCGCTGCAGGTGCCGGCTTCCGCGGAGATCGTGCTCGAGGGCGTGATCGAACCGGGCGACGCCGCGCTGGAAGGGCCGCACGGCGATCACACCGGCTACTACAACGAAGCCGAGAAATTTCCGGTGCTGACGGTCGAGCGCATCACCACGCGCCGCTCGCCGATCTATCACAGCACCTACACCGGCAAACCGCCGGACGAGCCCGCCATGTTGGGCGTCGCGCTCAATGAAGTTTTTATACCTTTACTTCAAAAACAATTTCCGGAAATCGTGGATTTCTATTTGCCGCCCGAAGGATGCTCCTACCGCATGGCCGTGGTGAGCATGAAAAAGCAGTATCCGGGCCACGCCAAGCGCGTGATGTTCGGCGTCTGGAGCTACCTGCGGCAGTTCATGTACACCAAGTTCATCGTCGTGGTGAACGACGACATCGATGCGCGCGACTGGAAGGAAGTGGTTTGGGCGATCACCACGCGCGTCGATCCGGCGCGCGACACGCTGATCGCCGAGAACACGCCGATCGACTACCTCGATTTCGCCAGCCCTGTCGCGGGCCTGGGCTCGAAGATGGGCATCGACGCCACGCACAAGTGGCCGGGCGAGACGGCACGCCAATGGGGGCGCCCCATCACGATGGATGCTGACGTTAAGCGCCGCGTGGACGAGCTCTGGAAGGAACTCGGACTATGAGCGAAGACCAGAACCTGGAAGGCCTGCGCGCCTGGACGCACATCATCTACGGCTTGCACGCAGCTTCCGTCGTGATCGGCATCACCTCGGCCGCGTTCATCGTAACGGCGTTCGTTTTCGGTGTGCCATCGATCGTGGCGGTGATTCTCAATTACCTGAAGCGCGCCGAGGCGCGCGGCACATTCCTCGAGTCGCATTTCGGCTGGCAGATCCGTACCTTCTGGTTCACGCTGCTGTGGTGCGTCATCGGCGGGTTGCTGTTCGTCACGGTGGTAGGCGCGCTCGTGGCGATTCCGTTATTCCTTGCCGTCGGCGTGTGGGTGATCTACCGCGTGATCCGCGGCTGGCTGGCGCTCAAGGACGGCAAGCCGATGCCAGCCTAAGCGAAAGTACTATTTCGCAAGCCGTTGCAGCGTGTTGCGATAGCGGCGTGCTATCTGCCGGGCAACAGCCAGCTTCTTCTTGAAGCTAGGCTTTGACGCCCTCTTTTTTCCTGATGCTTTCATGAATCGAATTCTCGCAAATCTCGCAAGTTTGTGGGGAACTATTCAAGAACCACGACCGGGAGTCAATATTTTCAACGAGCCCCTTCGTACACCCACCGCAGCAGCGCGTCCATCGCGGGCTGCGTTTCGGGGGCGCTTGGATGGTTCACGATCATCACCACCACATGGCGGCGGCCGCTGCGGTCGAGCACGTAACCGGCCATCGCGCGCGCGTCCGATAGCAGCCCGGTCTTGATATGCGCCTGGCCGGCGACGCCGCTGCCGAGCAAGCGCCGCCGCATGGTGCCGTCCACCGCGGCCACCGGCATGGAAGCGATGAACTCCGGCATCACCGGGCTGCGCCATGCCGCCTGCAGCAGATTGCCGAGGTTGGCGGCACTGATGCGTTCGATTCGCGACAGTCCAGAGCCGTTCTCCATGACGAACTCCGGCGCGGTGATTCCCTTGCGCGCGATCCAGGCCTTGATGGCGGCAACGGCTTTCTCGCTGTTCGCCGGCGGTCCGGCGCTCTCCGCGCCCAGCGTGAGGTAGAGGTGGCGCGCCATGACGTTGTTGGAGAACTTGTTGGTATCGCGCACGATCTCCGCAAGCGGAGTGGAATCCATCGCGTGCAGCAGGCGTGCGCCGGGCGGCACGGAGCCTTCGCGCGCGGCGCCGGTCCAGGTCCCGCCCATCTCGGCCCAGAGTTGGCGCATCGTGCCCGCGACGTGGTCGTTGGGTTCGAGCAGCGCGACGTTCAGGTCCTTTTCGCCGCAACTGGCCGGATAGCGGCCGGCGAATACCGCGCGCTGGCGCGCCGCTTCGAACGTGGCTTTCAGCAATTCGCGGAATGCCGATCCTTCGGGGCAGGCGCCCTCGGTCAGTTTGAGCACATTCACCACATCCAGTGCTGGTGGCCGCGGCTCGACGTAGAGGCGCACCGTGCCGCGCTCGGGCTCGGGCACGAAGGCGAAGCGCAGTGACTTGAAATTCACCAGCAGGGCGTCGGGCAGCACGTTGTAGGGGCGAAACGTGTCGCCATCGAAGCGCCCTGCGTGATCCGTCACGCGCTCGAAATGGCTGCGGTCGATCACCAGGTCGCCGCGGATGTCGCGCAGCCCCTTGCCGCGCAAGGCGCGCAGCAGGATCCAGAACGCTTCGAGGTCGAGCTTCGGGTCGCCGTATCCCTTCAGCACCAGATCACCTTCCAGGATCCCGTCGCGCACGGGCGCCGTGGTGTAGGCCTCGGTTTTCCAGCGGTACGCGGGCCCGAGCAGTTCGAGCGCGGCGTAAGTGGTCACTAGCTTCATCACCGAAGCAGGATTCATGGGCGCTGCGGGATTGACGCTGAGCAAGGCGCGCGGCGCACCGACTTCCTGGACCAGCGCCGCGGCACCGCCGGCGGGAATCTTCGCCGCGGCCAGCGCCTGCGCCACCGGGGGCGGAAAAGAGACCTGCGCGTGGGCGCGGAACGCAGTCGCACTCAGAACAAGGAGAAAAACAAGACCGCGGGCGGTGGACACTGCTGGATTCTATTGAAGACTTGAAGGGGAGCACATGGATTGGAAACAACCGGGAAAAGGCGGGGCTCGACGGAATAAAGCGGTATGGTGTTGATGTGAAGAGGGAAACGCGCCCCGAGGACGGATTGAGGCCGGCTTTCCAGGTGAACCCGGAAAATCGGGCTGAGCGCGCGCAGGAGCGGCTGGATTGAAATGATAGGCTGTGAGCAGGATGCCTTAAGTGCCTGAAAAAGGGCGCTTAAATGTGTACGCGAGCCGACCGCTCAGGCCGCAATAGCCGCCCGTATTGCGGCACGCAATTGAGGCCCAACGATCCGCTCGCCGCCTTTGCGGCCGAAATCCGCCAGCTCGCGCTCGATCTCCCGCGAGAGCTGCGGCAGCCACCAGCGCCCGAACTGCGAGGGCTGCCCGGCCAGGACCTCGGCGATCGCGCGGCGCGAATCCTTGAGCAGATCGGCGATGTCGTCGCGCGTGCCGCGCATCAGCTTCGTCCGGCGGCGCACGAGCCGGTTGCGGGCGCGCCGGAACGCCGCCTCGCGTTCGGAGGGGTCATTTGCTGTCGCTTTCCGGTTTCCGCGATCTAGAAAGCTTCCAATCAGCCTTCGAAGCGACGTAAGTGCAGGTGCAGAACCCGCGAGCTAGCGTGCCCCGCGCCGCAGGGCAAGCAGGATTCGGAAGCCGCGGATTGCGCAACTCCTCCTCGATTGCCATTGGTGGTTGTGCTGCCATCGCCCGGCAAATATCGTGCAGATTGGCGCCGGCGCCAGGAGATATTTCCGCCTTGATGCCTGGCACGAGCGCCGCCGATTCACCCAATTTATCGAGCCTCAGTATTGCCGCGGCCCGCAACAGCCCGAGCGCCGCGATGTCGCCGTGTTGAGCCTTGATCTCTGCGAGTACCGAGCACGCGAACGCCCGTTCGTGCAACGGCTTGGCTTCAATCGCGCGAAAGGACACCATCACCTCCCAAGCCGCTTCTGGGTTTGGCGCCCCAGCAAGTGTTTGCTCTACCGTCGCAGCGAACAAACCCAGCGCCGGCGCGACACCGGAAACACGCTCGATAAACGCCCGTCTCGCCCAAGCCGCCTCGGCCGCTTGCGCCTGCCCTTCGGTCATCAGCCGCTTCATCCTGTCATCGGGCGTTGACTTAACGTAGATCGGCCGGCGACACGCCGGACATTTCGTCTGGCGCTGCGGCATCTTGACGAGTTGCACGTTGCAGTAGGGACATTGCGGTTGGGTCATGGCGGGTCCCGGTGACTGGCGGCCCCAATGAAGCGAAATCCCTGCACCACGCGGAAGTGGCCGTCGTACCCGCCGCCGTGGAACTTCGAGTCTTTGCGCTCAATGCTGCTGGCGGATCGAGCCGACTGACCGCGCTCGATCGCCGCCGCTCAGTGTTGCGCTGACCTGCGTCCACGTCGGGCTGCGGCGGAGCGCGGGGGCGCGGCCTTGGTCGCCCGTTCCCGGCGTGACGCCGTGCTGTCACTAT
>JBBPIU010000106.1:0-10554 GCA_038040245.1 Pseudomonadota bacterium
GCGCTGTTCCTCATCGGCTACGGCATCGCCCGCTTCGCCGGTGAGTTCGCGCGCGAACCCGACGCCTTCCTCGGGCTACTCGCGTTCGGGTTGAGCATGGGGCAGTGGCTCAGCCTGCCGATGGTCCTCGCCGGCATCTGGCTCTTTGCCCGCAGCCGCGCATGAGGATCATCGCGCTGCTGCTGGCTCTCGCGGCGGCGGCGGCGCCCGCGGGCGCGCAGGCGCCGAGTCTGCACGCCATCGAGGTCCCGTCCTGGTTCGCAGAGTCGCTGTTCGAGTTGCGCGAGGACGTGCGCGAGGCCGCGGCACAGGGCAGGCGCGTGATGCTCTACTTCGGCCAGGACGGCTGCCCCTACTGCACCGCCCTGATGCAGACCAATTTCAGCCAGCGCTCGATCGCCGACAAGACCCGGCGCCACTTCGTCGCCATCGCGCTCAACCTCTGGGGCGATCGCGAAGTCGCCTGGGTGGACGGGCGCCGCATGACTGAAAAAGCGCTTGGCCGCGAGCTGCGCGTGCAGTTCACCCCGACGCTGCTGTTCCTCGACGAGAAAGGCGCAGTCGCGTTGCGCCTGAACGGCTACCTGCCGCCCCACCGCTTCGATGCGGCGCTGGACTACGCCGCCGGGCTCGCCGGCAAGGGTATGCGCTATGACGAGTACATCAAGACCGCGATCAAGGAAGCAGCGAGCGCGACGCTGCACGACGAAGCCTTCTTCGCCGCGCCGCCGGTCGTGCTGCGGGGCGCGAAGCCGGTCGCGTTGCTGTTCGAGACGCCGCACTGTGCCGGCTGCGACGAACTGCACCGAGAGGGCCTGCGGCGCGCCGAGGTACGCAAGCTGCTCGAGCGCTTCGAGGTCTACCGCCTGACCCTGGACGACCGGCGCGACGCGACGACGACCTGGGCGCGCGAACTGGACGTCGCCTACACGCCGGCCCTCGTGTTCTTCGTGCGCGGCAAGGAAGTGTTTCGCGTCGAGACCTATCTGCGGCCGTTCCATCTCGCCGCGGCGCTCGACTATGTCGCGAGCAGCGCCTATCGCAAGGAGCCTTCCTTCCAGCGCTACCTGCAGGCGCGCGCCGAGCGATTGCGCGGCCGCGGCGAACCGGTGGACCTCTGGAACTGATTCAACTTCGAAGGGCGCGGTGAGGTTGCCAGGACTGTTTCTTACGCCAACGCACTTTCTAGCACCCGAGCAACGTGGATCGCCTCGCGCTTCGCCCCATGGGCGATCTGGTGGCGGCAGCTGGTGCCATCAGCGACCACCAGCGTATCTGGCGAAGCATTGCGCACCGCGGGCAGCAGGCTTGCTTCGCCCATCTTCATCGAAACCTCGTAGTGCTCCGCCTCGTAGCCGAAGCTGCCTGCCATGCCGCAGCACGAGGATTCGATCGTCCGGACGTTCAGGCCCGGAACCAGGCGCAGGACATGCTCGACGGCGCCCATGACCGCAAACGCTTTCTGGTGGCAATGACCGTGCAGCAAGGCCTCGGACGCAACGGCCTTCAGTTTCAGGTTGAGGCGGCCAGCAGTTGATTCGTTGGCGAGGAATTCCTCGAACAGGAAGGAGTTTTTCGCCAGCGCCTCGGTTCCGGGGAGCAGCACGCCGTACTCGTCGCGCAGGGTGAACAGGCAGGAAGGTTCGAGCCCGATGATCGGCACCCCGTGCGCCAGCCACGGGGCGAGCGCGTCGAGCACGCGCTTCGCTTCGGCCCGCGCTTCGTCGACCAGGCCTGCGGACAGGAAGGTGCGGCCGCAACAAAGCGGCCGGCTGCCTTCGACCGGGTCCGCCGCGTGCACGCGATAGCCGGCAGCCTGAAGCACGCGGATTGCGGCATGCACGTTTTCGGGCTCGAAATAGCGATTGAAGGTATCGACCAGGAGCACCACTTCACGCGCGCCGCTTTTTGGCCACGCCCGATCGACGAACCGGTCTCGCCGCCAGGCAGGAAGCGCGCGCTTGGCCGTGAATCCGGCAAGCCCGCCAAACATCCGCATGCCGAGGTTCGACAGCGGCGCGACGGCCGCCGCGAGCGGCGCGAAACGCGGGAGATAGGCCACCGCGCGGTCGCGCAGCGTCAGGCCGTGGCTCTTGCGGTAGTGGGCGAGGAACTCGATTTTCATGCGCGCCATGTCGACGCCGGTCGGGCATTCGCGCTTGCAGCCCTTGCACGAGACGCAAAGGTCGAGCGCCTCCTTCACCATCGCGTCGGAGTCCGGACCCAACTGCCCGGACAGCGCGAGGCGAAACGTGTTTGCCCTGCCGCGGGTCAAGTGCTGCTCGTCCTGCGTAACCCGGTACGAGGGGCACATGGTGCCGGCGTCGAACTTGCGGCAGTGGCCGTTGTTGTTGCACATCTCGACGGCCTTATCCAGGCCGCCCCATTCCGACCAGTCGAGCGCCGGCGGCGGCGCCTTGGTCTCGTAGCCCGGCTTGAAGCGGAACAGCATTTTGTCGTCCATCTTCGATGGCGCGACGATCTTGCCGGGGTTCATGAGCCCGCGAGGATCGAGCAGCGACTTGATTTCGCCCAGCGCGGCAGTCAGGCGCGGACCGAAGAAGGGTGCGATCCATTCCGAGCGCACCAGGCCGTCGCCGTGCTCGCCCGAGTACGCGCCCTTGTACTGCCTGACCATGGCGCAGGCCTCTTCGGCGATGGCGCGCATTTTCTCGGCGCCGTCGCGCCGCATGTCGAGCACCGGGCGCACATGCAGCGTGCCAACCGAGGCATGCGCGTACCAGGTGCCGCGCGTGCCGTGCTTCTCGAACACCTGCGTCAGCCGGTCGGTGTATTCGGCCAGGTGCTCCAGCGGCACGGCGCAGTCCTCGATGAAGGAAACAGGCTTGCCGTCGCCCTTCATGGACATCATGATGTTGAGGCCCGCCTTGCGAACCTCCCACAGGTCTTTCTGCCGCTGCACGTCGGTAATTTCCACAACGCTGCCAGGCAAGCCGAGATCGGCCATAAGTTCCGTCAACTGTTTCAACTTCGAATTCTGAAGAGAAAAATCTTCACCAGAAAATTCGACCAGCAGGATCGCCTCGGGCTCACCCTTGATGGACGCATCGACCGTGTTGCGGAACGCCGGAATCTCGCGCGCCAGGCCGATCATGGTGCGGTCCACCAGCTCCACCGCCGAAGGCCCGAGCTTCACGATGTGCTGCGTGAGTTCCATCGCGGTATGGAACTTCGGAAAATGCACGACACCGAGCGCCCTCGCGGCGGGCAGCGGCGAGAGCTTGAGCAGCAGCCGCTCGGACCAGGCGAGCGTGCCTTCCGAGCCGACCAGCAGATGCGCCGCGTTGGCGTGCGGTGGTCCGAGGTGATCCAGGTTGTAGCCGGCGACTTTCCTAAGGACTTTCGGAAACCGCGCTTCGATTTCGTCCTTTTCCCTCTGGTAGAGTTTTTTCAACCTCGAAAGGAATTCCAGATAGTCGGTCGGCCCGGACGGGTTCTCCATCGAGCCGAAACACCAGCGCCTGCCGTCCACGATCACGGCGTCTATCGCGAGCACGTTGTGCACCATGTTGCCGTAGGCGATCGAACGCGAGCCGCAGGAATTATTGCCCGCCATGCCGCCCAGCGTCGCTTGGGCGCTGGTGGATACATCCACCGGAAACCAGAGTCCAAGCGGACGCAATTTCGCGTTCAAGGCGTCCAGCACCATTCCCGGCTGCACGAGCGCGGTGCGCGCCGCGGCGTCCACTTCGATCAACTGGTTCAGGTATTTCGAGTCATCGATCACCAGGGCCGCGCCGACGGTCTGGCCGCACTGCGAACTCCCGGCGCCGCGCGGCAGCACCGGCACGCCTGCCTCGGCGGCGATCGCAATCGCGGCGCGCGCCGCTTGCGCGCTGCGCGGCACCACCACGCCGATCGGCTCCACCTGATAGATCGAGGCGTCGGTCGAATAGCGCCCACGCGAGGCGGCATCGAACAGCACCTCGCCGTCGACGTCCTTGAGCAGCCGTTGGGCAAGCGAAGAGTCGCCCGGCCGGGCAGCCACAACCTTGATCGGAAAGGACGGCACGTTCACGCCGCCTGGCGCGTCGACAGCGCTTTCAGTTCCGCCAGCACGCTGGAGAGTTTGTGCGCGAGGTGGTCCGAGAGCAGCGCCTTGATGCGTTCGATGTCCCTTGCACTCAACGCGGCGAGGATCGCATCGTGCTCGCGCACCGCGGCATCCCATCGCTCCTTCGACAGGTTCGCCATGTAGCGCGCGCGCCGCACATTGCCGTTCATATGCCGGTAGGTGTTGAACAACACCGCGTTGCCCGAATACTTCACAATTTTCAGGTGGATCGCCTGGTTGAACTTGAAGTAGCCGGCGAGATCGCCGCGCGCATGGTAGGCCAGCATCTCGTAGTGCAGCGCGCGGATCTCGTTGATCTGGGCCTCGGTCGCGTTAAGGCAGGCAAGCTCGCCGGCCAGCGCCTCGAGGGCGCCCATCACCGCCAGGGATTCCGACAGCCGTACCGGATCCATCTGCGAAACGATGGCGCCGCGATTCGGCAGCAACTCGACCAGACCCTCGGTGGCGAGTACCTTGAAAGCCTCGCGCAGCGGCGTGCGCGACAGCCCCAACTGGCCCGTCAGCAGGCGCTCGTTCAGCCGTGCGCCGGGCGCCAGGCGGCCCTGCACAATGAGGTCCCGCAAGCGGTCCGTCGCCTCTTCGTGCAGGGGCCGGCGGGGGATCGGGGTAACCTCTTGCATGGCGTCCATTTTGTATGCAGAATACAAAAATTACAGGTTTTACGCAACACTTAGCCCTTATGTTGCGCACAATAAATTAGTTTGTATGCAATTCTAGGAGCAAGGATGACCCGAGCTGCCGGACGCCATTTTCTCCAAATTCCCGGACCGACCAACGTTCCTGACCGGGTGCTGCGCGCCATCGATTTCCCGACCATGGACCACCGCGGTCCGGCCTTCGGGCCGCTCGGCAAGGAGGTGCTCGAGGGCATGAAGCGCGTCTTCAAGACCGCCAGCCCTGTGGTCATCTATCCGGCCTCGGGAACCGGCGCCTGGGAAGCTGCCTTGGTAAATACGCTGTCGCCCGGCGACCAGGTGCTGATGTACGAGACCGGGCATTTCGCGGCGCTGTGGCAGAAGATGGCCAAGCGGCTCGGCCTGGAACCCGAATTCATCGCTGGCGACTGGCGCAGCGGCGCCGATCCGCAAGCCATCGAAGCCCGTCTGCGGGATGACAAGGATCACCGTATCAAGGCGGTATGCGTGGTGCACAACGAAACCGCCACCGGCGTGGTATCGCGCATCGCCGAAGTGCGGCGCGCGATCGATGCCGCACGTCATCCCGCTCTTTTCCTGGTCGATACCATCTCATCGCTCGGTTCGATCGACTACCGGCACGACGAATGGGGGGTGGATGTCACAGTCGGCGGCTCGCAGAAGGGACTGATGCTGCCGCCCGGGCTTTCCTTCAACGCGATTTCGGCGAAAGCGCTCGCAGCCTCGAAGACGACGAAAATGCCGCGCAGTTTCTGGGACTGGGGCGAAATGATCGCCAGCAACAAGGACGGCTACTTCCCGTACACGCCCGCGACCAACCTGCTCTACGGCCTGCGCGAGTCGCTCAAGATGCTGCTCGAGGAAGAAGGCCTGGAGAACGTGTTCGCGCGCCACCAGCGCCATGCCGAGGCAACGCGGCGCGCAGTGCGCGCCTGGGGGCTGGAGGTGCTGGCGAAGAATCCTGCCGAGTATTCCGGCTCGCTTACGGCCGTGCTGATGCCTGCCGGCCACGATGCCGACCGCGTGAGGAAGCTGATCCTGGAGCATTTCGACATGTCGCTCGGTACCGGCCTCGGCAAGCTCGCCGGCAAGGTGTTCCGTATCGGACACCTGGGCGATTTCAACGATTTGACGCTCATGGGCACCCTCGCGGGATGCGAGATGGGATTGCAGCTCGCCGGAGTACCGGTAAGGAAGGAAGGCGTACAGGCCGCGATGACCTACCTCGCCGAATGTCACGCCAGCCCGGCGCGCGCCGCAGCATGAGCAGCGGGACCGTCCTCGTCGAACGCGACGCTAGCGGCGCAGTGCTATGATTTCCATTGGAGACTGATTCATGCGAGGAGGAAAAATGTTAAGAACGCTTTTGTGCACCGCAATCGCGGCCGTTGGATTCGCCGCGCATGCCCAGACTTGGCCGACCAAGCCAGTCACGTTCCTGAACCCGTTCCCTGCAGGCGGCGGAACCGACACTTTTGCACGGCCGATTGCGGCCAAGCTCTCGCAACAGGTCGGCGAGCAGTTCCTGATCGAGAATCAGGGCGGCGCCGGGGGCACGGTGGGAGCGACCAACGTCGCCAAGCGCGCACCCGACGGCTACAACTGGTTCTTCGGCGCGGTACACCACACCATCGCCGAGAGCCTGTATGCGCGCCTGCCCTACAGTCTGGAAAGGGATTTCGAGCCGATCACGGTCGCGGCCTTCGTGCCGAACGTGGTGGTCGTGCATCCCAAGCACGCCGACAAGATCAAGTCGCTCAAGGACCTGATCGACTACGTGCGCGCCAACCCTGGCAAGCTCAACTACGGCTCCGCGGGCAACGGCACCACGCATCATCTGTCGGTGGAGCTGTTCAAGACGATGACCAAGACCTTCATCGTCCACATCCCCTATCAGGGGGCCGGCCCGCTGATGGTCGGTCTGCTGTCAGGAACGGTTGACCTCGCCTTTGACGGCATGGGCACTTCGTCCGTGCAGATCAAGGCCGGAAGACTGATTCCTTTGGCTATCACGAGCGTGGCGCGCAACCCGGTGCTGCCGAACCTCCCGACCATGGCCGAAGCGGGTCTGCCGGGCTACGAGGTGCGCACCTGGTACGGCATCTGGGCACTCAAGGGCACCCCCAAGGAAGCCAAGGACCGCATGTACAAGGAAATTGTTATCGCGATGAACCAACCGGACCTTAAGAAGATCTGGGCCGAGCAGGGCGCCGATCCGGGTGGCATGCCGCCCGAGGAGATGGTCAAGCTGGTGCGCACCGAGATTGTAAAGTGGTCGAAGGTCGTCAAGGACGCCGGCGCAAAGGTAGACAACTAGTCTTCAGACAATGCCATCGGCTCGCAGCTTGGCGATTTCAGTTTCATTCAATTTCAGGAATTCCTTCAATATTTGATCGGTATGCTCGCCTAGCAAAGGCGGCGGCAGCCGGTATTCGAGCGGGGTTCCGGAGAAACGCATCGGACTGGCCACCAGCGGCAGCTTGCCCGCCGCTGCATGATCCAGTTCGATTTTCACGCCGCGCGCCTTGACCTGCGGCTCCTGGAAGACCTGCGCGATGTCGTTGATCGGGCCGTTCGGCACGCCGGCGGCTTCCAGCAGCGCGAGCCACTCGGCGGTGGTCTTTTTCTGGAAAATTGCCTGAATCAGGCGGGTCATCTCGGCGCGATTCTCCACGCGCTTGCCGTTGGTGGCGAAACGCAGATCCGTGGCCAATTCGGGACATCCTGCCGCATCGCAGAATTTCCGGAACAAGTTGTCGTTGCCGCAGGCGACGATCACCTCGCCGTCGCTCGAGCGAAACGGCTGATAGGGGACGATGTTCGGATGCAGGTTGCCGATGCGCCCGGGCGGCTTGCCGGTAGAGAAGAAGTTGGTGTTCTGGTAGGCGAGCAGCGCGATTTGCGAATCCAACAGCGCGAGGTCGAGATGCTGTCCCTTGCCGGTCTCCGCGCGGTTCGCGAGCGCGGCGCAAATCGCGATCGAAGCGTACATGCCGGTGATGATGTCGGCGATCGGCACGCCGGCGCGCTGCGGCCCGCCGCCTGCCTTTCCCTCCTTGGGATCGCCGTCCGGCTCGCCGGTAACGCTCATCATCCCGCCCATGCCCTGGATCATGAAGTCATAGCCCGGCCGCCCGCGATACGGTCCCGTCTGGCCGAATCCGGTGACCGAGCAGTAGACAAGGCACGGGTTCACGCTCTTGAGATCGTCGTAGCCAAGGCCGTAGCGCGCCAGGTCGCCGTGCTTGTAGTTCTCGATCAGGACATCGCATTCGCGCGCCAGCGCACGGATCAGCGCCTGACCTTCCGGCTTAGCCACATTCACCGTGATGGATTTCTTGCCGCGGTTCGCCGAGGTGAAATAGGCGGAGTCCTTCGTCTCGCGGCCTTCCTTGTCCTTCACCCAGGGCGGCCCGAAGGCGCGCGAGTCGTCGCCGACCTTGGGCCGCTCCACCTTGATGACCTCGGCACCGAGGTCGGCCATGTTCTGCCCAGCCCAGGGCCCCGCGAGAACGCGGGACAAATCGAGTACGCGGATGTGCGAGAGAGGGCCTGCCATGTAAGGCCGTGAATCTACCAGAGGTTCACGAGCATTCGCAGTGCAATCGCGAACAACATCAATGCGAACACCATGCGCAGGCGCCGTACCGGCAACCGGTGCGCGAGCCGCGCGCCCAGCGGTGCTACCGGCATGCTGGCAACGACGATCAGCGCGAGCGCGGGAAGATAGACGAAGCCGAGGCTGCCCTCGGGCAGGCCGTCGGCGCGCAGGCCGTTGAGCACGTAACCTGCCGTACCCGCAACCGCGATCGGAAATCCGTTCGCCGCTGCGGTACCGACGGCGCGCTTGAGCGGCAGGTTGCACCAGGCGAGGAAAGGGATGGAGAGGAACGCGCCTCCGGCGGCGAGCACGCTGGACAAGGCACCGATCCCCGCTCCGACACCGAACAGCCCCGCAGGCCCCGGCAACTGGCGCGAGGGTTTGGGCTTGACCTCGATGAACATCTGCGTGGCCGCGTAAAACATGAAGCCGGTGAAAAAGATCGCCAGCGGCCGGGTCGGGACGAAGCCGGCGGCCAGCGTCGCCGCCAGCGCGCCGGCGACGATCCCGGGCGCCATTGCACGCGCCACGGCCCAGTCCACCGCACCGTGCCGATGATGCGCGCGGACGCTGGAAAGCGAAGTAAACACGATCGTCGCCATCGAAGTCGCGAGCGACAGGTGCATCATGTGCTCGGCGGGAAATCCTTTCGCGGTAAAGACGAACACCAGCATCGGCACCATGATCATGCCACCGCCAATGCCGAAGAGGCCCGCAAGGAAGCCCACTGCCAGGCCGATGGCGAGGTAGGCCCACCACCACTCCATCAGGCATCCCCGGGAAGATGCGCGAGCAGCTGCGCGGCGAGCTCGGCGAAGCCCGCGCCGGCGGCGCCGCGCGTGACGTACTTCGGCTCCGCTTCGAGCCTGCCCGCGAAGCGCGCGACGTTCGCGACGCCGACCGAGCATTTGAAGAACGAGAACAGCGCGGCATCGTTCGGGGAGTCACCCGCGAAAGCGAACTCCTGGCGCAGCATGTCGGGGGAAATCTTGAACCGTTCGGCAAACAGCAATTTGGTCATCGCAAGTTTGTCGTAGGCGCCGAACCAGCCGTTGACATGGATCGAACTGACTTTTGCGCTCAGGCCTTCGGCGCGCATCAAGGCCGCGATCCGCTCGGCAGTTTCCAGCGGCAGCGGCGGCACGTCTTCGCAATAGTCGATCGCGAGGTCCGTTTCGCGGTAGGGCTGGTCGGAAGCGAACGCGCAACCGGGGACTTGTTCGAGAATGCGTGCACCGATCGCGTCCAACCGGCTTCGGTTGAGCGCGCGAACTTGCATGCTGTCCTGAAATTTCTTGTGAAGTTTTCCCTGACTGGAGCAAAAGTAAAATGCTCCGTTTTCGCCGACCACCGCGTCCACCGGCCACATGCGCGCGATGTGGTCGCACCAGCCGGCCGGGCGCCCGGTGATCGGCACCACGAGTTTCCCGGCGCGCTTCAGGCGCTCCATGGCGGCGTAGGCCTCCGCCGTGAGCTTGCCTTCGGTGGTGAGCGTCTCGTCGATATCAAAGAGCAGCCCGCGGAGATGGCGCAGGTGCCGCAGGTCTGCCAGCGGTTTCATGCCCTGCCGAGCGCCTTCGCCACCCGTTCCCGTTGTGCCGGGCTCATCAGCAATCCGGCCTTGGTTCGCCGCCACAACACGTCCTCTGCAGTCCGCGCCCATTCCTGATCCACGAAGTACCGTACTTCACGCTCGCTAAGCCCGGCACCGAAATCCTCGCCGAGGTCGCCGTCGCCGACCACCGCCTGCGAGTGGGTCCCATGCCGGCGGAATATTCCCCGCAGCGTCACCTCCGGAATGTGCGGATGGCTGGTGAAGAACGCGTCCCTCGCCTCGACCCGCGTCGCATTGCCGAAATCGCTTCCGGAAATCGGCACCCGTTCGGTCCACGCCGGTTTGATCCCGGGAAAATGAGGTGCGAGCTTGTCCAATGCCTGCTCCGCGAGGCGCCGGTAAGTGGTGATCTTGCCGCCGAACACCGACAGCACGGGTGCCTGGCCCGCCTCGTCGTCCACGCGCAGCGTGTAGTCGCGCGTCACTGCGGACGGATCGTCCGTGCCGTCGTCGTAGAGCGGCCGCACGCCTGCGTACTTCCACACCACTTCCTCGGGCCGCACGGGGCGTGCCAGGTACCGGTTCAACGCCCGGCACATGTAGTCGATTTCCTCGGCGCTCGCTTCCGGCGGCGCTGTTTCATCCG
>JBBPIU010000107.1:0-10270 GCA_038040245.1 Pseudomonadota bacterium
GAGGCAGCCCCGGCGCCGATCACGGTGTGGATCTCGTCGATGAACAGGATCGCGTTCGGGTTGTCCACCAGCTGCTTGAGCACCGCCTTCAAGCGCTGCTCGAAATCGCCGCGGTATTTGGTGCCGGCGAGCAGCGCGCCCATGTCGAGCGCGTACACGGTGGATTTCTCCAGCAGTTCGGGCACGCTGCCCTCGACGATGCGGCGTGCCAGGCCCTCGGCGATCGCGGTCTTGCCGACCCCGGCTTCACCCACCAGCAGGGGATTGCTCTTGCGCCGGCGGCACAGCGTCTGGATCACGCGCTCCAGCTCCTTGTCGCGGCCGATGAGCGGATCGATCTTGCCCGCCAGTGCCTGCGTGTTTAGGTTCTGGGTGTAGTTATCGAGCGGGCTGTTGGCGGCCTCGGCCGGGTTCTCCTGTTCGGACTCCGGTTCGCCCTTGCCCTGCTGCGGCTGGGTGCTCTTGGTGATGCCGTGCGCGATGTAGTTGACGACGTCCAGCCGCGTGATGCCCTGCTGCTGCAGGAAGTACACGGCATGCGAATCCTTCTCGCCAAAGATCGCCACCAGCACGTTGGCCCCGGTGACTTCCTTCTTGCCCGAGGACTGCACGTGCAGGATGGCGCGCTGAATGACGCGCTGGAAGCCGAGCGTGGGCTGCGTGTCCACTTCCCGGTCGGCCGCGATGCGCGGGGTCTGCTCGGTGATGTGCTGCGTCAGGTTCTTGCGCAGTTCGTCCATGTTGGCGCCGCAGGAGCGCAGCACCTCGGCGGCGGTCGGGTTGTCCAGCAGGGCGAGCAGCAGGTGCTCCACGGTGATGAACTCGTGGCGCTTCTGCCGTGCCTCGACGAACGCCATGTGCAGGCTGACTTCGAGCTCTTGGGCGATCATTTCAGGTTTCCTCCATCACGCATTGCAGCGGATGCTGGTGCTTGCGTGCATAGGCCGCGACCTGCAGGACTTTCGTCGAGGCCACGTCGCGCGGGTATACGCCGCAGACCCCCATTCCCTCGCGATGGACTTTGAGCATCACCTGGGTCGCCCGCTCCCGGCTCATGCCGAAAAACTTCTGCAGCACCAGCACCACGAACTCCATCGGCGTGTAGTCGTCGTTGAGCAGCAAAACCTTGTACATCGGCGGAAGCTTGAGCTTCGCCTTTTTCGTTTCGAGTACCGATTCGTCCTTGTGTTGCATGCATGTGGTGGCCGGTCGTTTGTATCCTAATCAATGCAAGGGGGGAGCGCAAACCCCATGCAAGGGCAGAACGCGCAGTTCGGCACGCGGTTGACGAACCATGACGCGGGGCCGGGCCCCTTGACGAGGGTTCGGAAGGCGCGTACAAGCCGCCGAATGTTTGGATTTGGGCTGTCTGGACTGCCTATTGGAGGGCAGCGGGGCTGGGAGGTTCAAGCCCCAAGGGCAAGCAGGCCTCGAACATCCAGAAAACCTAGCAGGCCTCCGTCACCACAAGAATGCCGCTCTCGGGCGGCTTTTTTGTGGTCGGCAAATACCGCATCGCGGGCGGCGTCGTCACTGGGGGTGCGGACTCCGCCGAAGCGCGTAAAATGGCGGGATCCCGGAGGTTGTCATGCAAACCCTGCCCGTTCCCGCCAAGCCGAAACCCGCCCGCAAAACCGCCAAGCCGCGCAACAAGTTCGCGCTGCCGGCGGATGAATATTTGCGCTCGAACCCGGCGAACGAAAAAGCGGTCAGCGATGCGGTCAAAGCCGCTGAGCGCGGCGATCTGGTGGAGTTCGATCCGCGCAAGCGGTGATCGTCAAATTCACCGCCGAGGGGATTCGTGACCTTGGTTATTGGGAAGCGACCAACCCGCGCCTGGTGAGCAAGATCAATGCCCTGATTTCCAGCATTGAGGCAACGCCGTTCAGGGGCTTGGGAAAGCCCGAACCGCTCAAGGGCGATTGGCGTGGATGGTGGAGCCGGCGTATTACGGAAGAGCACCGGCTGATCTATCGCATCCGTGCCGGCCCCATCGAAATTGCACGCTGCCGCTTCCACTACAAAAAATGATTCGCGCCACAGGGGAGACATGGGACACAGGGGCCGCGCTGGGAGCCTGTTCTCCTGGCGCGACCGCACCCGCGAAATGGACTTCGTGGCCGACGTGGGCGGACGGTTGGACCTGTTCGAGGCAAAGTGGTCCGAACTGCCCGCAGCCGGTGACGCGGCGAACCTCGCTTTCGTGCGCGATGTGGTCGGCAAGAAACGCATCGCGGGCGGCGCCGTCGTTTGCCGCGCGCCGAACAGCTTTCCCTTGCCCGGCGGATTCCGGGCCTTATCCGTCGTTGACATTGCATAAGCGGAGAATACTACGCAGGATTCTCGGGTGCTCCGTACTATGGAACCGGTCCGACGCGTCCGTCAGTGTCAGCAGCCGGTTTCGACCCGGAGCGGTCACCTAAGCGTAGACTTTCCCGCCGGTTCTCTTGGGGGAAGAGTATGAGGCAAGTCGAACGCAGACAGTTTCAGATTGCCTCCGCCAAGGGGCTCGACAAGACGATCCCACAGTCGCTGCGTGTGCGCGCCGACGAGGTGATTCAGTGATTTCCCGGCGCCGGCTGTTGCTTGCGGGCGGCGTGGTGCTGCTTGCCTCGCGTTCTCCGGCATGGGGTCAATCGGGTGCGAAAATCCGCCGCGTCGGAATCCTGACTCTCGGGTCAAGCAATAGCAAATCAACCGCCCGCCTTCACGACGCGTTCAGGTCGGGAATGCATGACCTCGGCTGGCGGGTGGGGCAGAACGTCGAGTATCGCGCCGCGTATGCGGAAGGGCAGGTGGATCGTCTGGACGCCCTCGTGAAAGAGCTAGTCGGGCAGAAAGTCGAAGTGATCGTGGTCGGGGGTACGCAAGCCGCCCAGGCGTTGCAAAAAGCGACCAGCACGATCCCCATCGTCATGGCGAACGTGTCGAACGCCGTGGACAACAAGTTTATCGCCAGCCTCGCCAGACCGGGGGGAAACATCACCGGCGTGACCAGCCAAGCCGAAGAAGTGCTGGGCAAATTGATCGAGATACTCCACGAAACGGTGCCTCGCGCCAGACGCATCGCCATCCTCGTGAATGAATCGAGTCCCTCGCATCGCGCGTTCTGGACCGGCGCCCAAAGCGCTTGCGCCGCGCTCAAGCTCGTCCCATTGCGCGTTGTCGCCAGCGCGCCGGATCAAATTGCGGCTGCCATTGCGCAAAGTGTGCGCGAGCAGGCGCAGGCGATCGTCGTGGTCGCCGATGGCATGTATCTAAGCGAGCGCGCGAAACTGGAAGAACTCATACGCGCAACCAGGCTGCCCGCCGCCTACGGATTGCGCGATCACGTGGTCGCAGGCGGCTTGCTCAGCTACTTGGCCGATTTTCCCCGGATTCACCGGCACGCAGCGACCTTCGTGGACAAGATTCTGAAGGGCGCCAAACCCGCCGATCTTCCGGTGGAGCAGCCTGTCAAGTTCGATCTGGTGATCAATCTGAAGACCGCCAAAGCGCTCGGCATTACCTTTCCGCAATCTGTCCTGCTGCGCGCGGATGAGGTGATCGAGTGAACCGGATTTCTTGACGCCGGGAGGCGATAGGGGGACGACCCACCATGCGGGTGACTCTCGATTTCAAACGCCGTCTCACGGTGCCCGTGTCGCTCGCCAGCGCGGCGCCAGGCGACCAGTTTGAAGCGCGCTTCGACGCCGATGACGACGCCATCGTATTTCGCCGCGTTGTGGAGATGAGCGACTGGCTGGAGGTATTGAAGGATTGTCCGACGGGCATGGACTACTTGCCGCGCCGCCGCCGCGCATTGCCGCGGCGCCGGAAGCTGTGAACTGGCTACTGGATACCGACGTACTTCCCCAGTCGCCGAAGCGTTACATCCGTTCGATCATCGCCTGCCCGAACCCGGAGCAGGAAACCTTTTTTGCATCCGGCATCTGGCGCGCGAAGTCGTAGGTGACGATCTTTTCGCTGATGGCGCGTTCCATCGAGGAAAGGATCGCGTCGGCAGCCTCGGACCAGCCCATGTGCCGCAGCATCATCTCGGCCGACAGGATCAGGGAGCCGGGGTTGACCTGGTCCTTGCCCGCGTACTTGGGCGCCGTGCCATGGGTCGCTTCGAACATTGCCACCGAATCCGACATGTTTGCGCCCGGCGCGATGCCGATGCCGCCGACCTCCGCGGCGAGCGCGTCGGAGATGTAGTCGCCGTTCAGATTGGTCGTGGCGAGCACGTCGTATTCCGCCGGCCGCAGCAGGATCTGCTGCAGCATGGCGTCGGTGATGACGTCCTTGACCATGATTTCCTGGCCGTTCTTCGGATTCTTGTAGCTGCACCACGGGCCGCCATCGACCAGCTTGGCGCCGAACTCCTTCTGCGCCAGCTTGTAGCCCCAGTCGCGGAAGCCGCCTTCGGTGAATTTCTGGATGTTGCCCTTGTGGACGATGGTCACCGACTTGCGGTTGTTGTCGATCGCGTACTGGAAAGCCTTGCGGATCAGGCGCTCGCTGCCCTCGATGGAGACCGGCTTGATGCCGATGGCCGAAGTCTCCGGGAAGCGGATTTTCTTCACCTTCATTTCCTTGATCAGGAAGTCGATCACCTTTTTCGCCTCGGGGGTCTGCGCCGCCCATTCGATGCCGGCGTAGATATCCTCGGAATTCTCGCGGAAGATCACCATGTCGACCTTCTCGGGCTCTTTCACCGGGCTGGGCACGCCCTTGAACCAGCGCACCGGGCGCAGGCAGACGTAGAGGTCCAGTTCCTGGCGCAGCGCGACGTTGATCGAGCGGATGCCGCCGCCGACCGGCGTCGTCAGCGGCCCCTTGATCGACACCACGAATTCCCTGGCGGCTTCCAGCGTTTCCTCGGGCAGCCAGACGTTCTCGCCGTAGACCTTGCAGGATTTCTCGCCGGCATACATTTCCATCCAGACGATTTTCTTCTTGTCGCCGTAGGCTTTCTTCACCGCGGCGTCCACCACCTTGAGCATCACCGGGGTGATGTCGATGCCGGTGCCGTCGCCCACGATGTACGGGATGATCGGGTTGTTCGGCACCGAGAGGGAGAAGTCCTTGTTGACCTTGATTTTCTCGCCGTTGGCCGGGACCTTGATGTGCTTGTACGCCATGAGATGCTCCTGAAGCCGGGGTGGGGAAAATTTGCGGAAGGGCGGATTATAAGAGAATGGCCTTATGCGTCAGGCCATTAGGAATGTCTATGCGAAACAAGGCTTTGCTGACCATTGAAGACGAATCTCCTTTTGTTTACAATGGCTTGCGTGAAGAAATCAGCGGCCATGAAATACATCGCTTTCCTGCTGGCGGCGTGGTTTGCCGGAAGCGCGTTCGCAGAGCTTCCCTCGGTGCAGCTCGCCGCCGGGATGCATCTCATCCGTGCCGAGCTCGCCGACAGCATGGGCACGCGCATGGAAGGCCTGATGCACCGCAAGTCGATGCCCCAGGGTTCGGGCATGGTGTTCGTGTTCGATGAGACCACCACCCACTGCATGTGGATGAAGAACACCCTGATTCCGCTGTCGGTCGCGTTCCTCGACGAGGCCGGGGCGATCATCAACATCGCCGACATGCAGCCGCACAGCGAACAGTCGCATTGCGCGACGCGTCCCGCGCGCTACGCGCTCGAGATGAACAAGGGCTGGTTCGCGCAGCGCGGCATCAAGCCCGGCGCGAAGCTCCGTGGCCTGGAGAAACTTTCCCCCCGCTAGCTCAGAAGCCGCCGTTCTGTTGCGCCACCATGCAGTAGAGCATCGGGATCGAGAGCATGGTATTGGCGCGCGAGGTGAGCATCGCCAGGCGCGCGGCCGCGGCCTTTTCGGCCGCTTCGACCTGAACGATGCCGAGCGCCTTTTTCTGGTTCGGCCAGATGATGAACCACACATTGAATGCCATGATCAGGCCGAGCCACATGCCGATGCCGATGGCTGTGTACGGCGCTTGCAGCGTGAGCAGCGCACCGATGTATTTGCTCATCGCCGCGAGCAGCAGGCCGGTAACGACCGTGGCGAGCGCTGCCCAGCGGAACCAGAACAACACCTCGGGCGCGATCACCTTGGAGATCGCCGGCTTGTGCTCGTCAGGGATCTTAGGCATCGAGGGGATCTGCACGAAATTCAAGTACCACAGCAGCCCGATCCACATCACACCGGAGAGCACGTGCAGGTAGCGCATGAAGAACGCCCAGTACGCGTGATCGCCCATCTTGCCGAAGGTGCCGGCGATGCCGAGGATGATGGCGAGGATGACAACCCCGGCGATGACGGTGCGGCCGAGGGACTGGAAGATTGCGCCCATGATTGTCTCCTGTTCGTGTGCTGTGGGGAGCGCAAAAAGTTTATCACGACTCCCGCAGCGCCCGCGCCGGGGCGCCCTGTTCCAGGCCCTGGCTGTAGCGCGACATCGCGTAGCAGAAGGCGAAGTAAACCGCCGAGGCGAACAGGTAGGCCTCGATGCCGTAGCCCGACCAAGCCGGGTCCTGCAGAGAGACCTTGATGGTGCTGAGGAGATCAAAGAGGCCGATGATCAGCACCAGCGAGGTGTCCTTGAACAGGCCGATGAACGTATTCACCAGCGGCGGAATGGAGAAGCGCAATGCCTGCGGCAGGATCACGTGCAGCGTCCGCTTCCAATACGACAGGCCGAGGGCCTCGGCCGCCTCGTACTGGTGGTGCGGGATCGCCTGCAGCCCGCCGCGCACCACTTCCGCGAGATAGGCGGCGGCGAACAGGATCAGCGCGATCTGCGCGCGCAGCAGCTTGTCGATCGTGATGCCGGCAGGAAGGAACAGCGGCAGCATCACCGAGGCCATGAACAGCACGCTGATCAGCGGCACGCCCCGGATGAGCTCGATGTAGGCGACGCACCCCGCGCGCAGCACCGGCAGCTTGGAGCGGCGGCCGAGCGCGAGCAGGATGGAAAGCGGGAACGCGAGCGCGATGCCGAAGGTTGCGAGGATCAGCGTCAGGATAAGGCCGCCCCAGCGCTCGTTCTCGACGTAGGGCAGGCCGAGAATGCCGCCCCACATTAACGCGCCGATGAGGGCAAGACCGGTGACCCAGACCGCCGACAGCCACCATTTCCAAAATCTTTTCAGGGAAGAAAAAACCCAAAGCAAAATCAATACTGCCGTCGCCAGCGCGGGCCGCCAGTGCTGCTCGAACGGGTAGGTGCCAAACAGGATGAAGCGGTGCTTCTCGGTGACGAACGCCCAGCAGGCGCCCTGCGCCTCGCGGCAGGCGCGCGCGTCGGGCGCCCGCCAGATCGCCTCGACGAACGCCCAGTCGAGGAGCGGCGGCACCAGTTGCCACGCCAGCCAGAGGATCGCGATCGTCGCCAGCGCGCTCGGCCAGCTCGAGAACAGGTTGCGGCGGAACCAATGCGGCAGCCAACTCATTGCCGCGCCCCCTTGAGCGCGACGCGCCGGTTGTACCAGTTCATGAACGCCGAAATCGACAGGCTGATGGTGAGAAAGACCGCCATGATGATGGCGATGCCCTCGATCGCCTGGCCGGTCTGGTTCATGGTGGTGTTGGCGATCGAAACCAGGTCGGGATAGCCGATCGCGACCGCGAGCGAGCTGTTCTTGGCGAGGTTCAGGTACTGGCTGGTCAGGGGCGGCACGATCAGGCGCAGAGCCTGCGGCAGCACCACGAAGCGCAGCGCGGCGCGGCGCGCCAGGCCGATCGAGTACGCGGCATCCACCTGCCCGCGCCCGACCGAGAGCACGCCGGCGCGCACGATCTCGCCGATGAAGGCGGCGGTATAAGTGACCAGACCGACGAGCAGCGCCGCGAACTCGGGTGTCAGCGTCACGCCTCCGACAAAGTTGAATCCGCTGAGCACAGGCGTGCTCCACGGCGTGGGGAAGACGATGCCCCGGTTGCTGAGGAATACCCCCGGCCACGGCTGCAACGCGTCCCTCGGCCCCGGCAGGTTCTCGGAGATGATCGCGTACCAGAAGAACAACTGCACCAGCAACGGCACGTTGCGGATCACCTCGACGTAGGCACCGGCAAGCTTCGCCAGCAGCCAGTTCGGCGACAACCGCGCCAGGCCGATCAGGGTGCCGAGCAGGGTGGCGAACACCACCCCGATCGCGGCGACGCGAAAGGTGTTCCAGAGCCCGACGCCGAGCGCGCGCAGATAGCTGTCGGCGGCGCCGTAGGCGATGGCCCCGGTTTCGCCGATCTCGAAGCCCGCTTCGCGCCAGAGAAAGCCGAAGCCGCTCGCGATCTTGCGCGTCTCGAGGTTATGCGCGGTGTTCCAAGCGAAAAACCAAAGCACCAAGCCGGCCGCGGCGAGCAGCGCGGCCTGGTAAAGCCAACTGCGCTTCACTTCGCTCTAGCGGATCGGCGGCGCGTACAGGATACCGCCCTTGTTCCAGAGCTGGTTCAGGCCGCGCTCGAAGCCGAGCGGCTTGAGATTGGCGTCGAAGCTCTCGCCGTAGTTGCCGACCTGCTTCACGATATTCAGCGCCCAGCGGTTGTCCAGCCCGAGCATCTTGCCGAAGTCGCCGGTCGCGCCGATGAAGCGTTGCACGGCGGGGTCCTTGCTCGAGGCCTGCTGGTCGATGTTCTGCGAGGTGAGGCCCATTTCCTCGGCCTCTATCATGGCGAACAGCGACCACTTGACGATGTCGAACCAGCGGTCGTCGCCGTGGCGCACCGCCGGCCCGAGCGGCTCCTTCGAAATCACCTCCGGCAGGATCACGTGGTCGGCCGGGGTCGGCGCGCGCGATCCGCGCACCGACACCAGACCCGACACGTCCGTGGTGAACACGTCGCAGCGGCCCGAGAAGTAGGCGTTCAGCACCTCTGGCAGCGTTTCGATCACCACCGGCTTGAAGGTCATGCGGTTGGCGCGGAAGTAGTCCGAGAGGTTGAGCTCGGTCGTGGTGCCCGGCTGCACGCAGACCGTGGCGCCGTTGAGTTGCTTGGCGCTCTTCACGTTCAGCTTCCTCGGCACCATGAACCCCTGGCCGTCATAGAAGCTGACGCCAACGAAATTGAGGCCAAGGCTGGTGTCGCGCGTGATGGTCCAGGTGGTGTTGCGCGACAGCACGTCCACTTCCCCTGACTGCAGCGCGGTGAAACGCTGCTGCGCCGTGAGTGGCGTGTAGCGAACCTTGTTCGCATCCCCGAACACCGCCGCCGCGACCGCGCGGCAGAGGTCTACGTCAATCCCCTTCCAGACACCTTTGGAATCGGGCGCAGAGAATCCGGCCAGAGCACCCCCGTTGACGCCGCACTGCACAAACCCCTTTTTCTGCACCGTGTCCAGCGTGCCCTGCGCGTAGGCGCCGCCCGCGCCCAGGAGTGCGAAACCAACGGTAAGGGAAAGTATTCGTTTCATTGTGATCCTCCTTGGTTGTAGTCTAGTCCGTCTACGTTGATGTCGGCAATCTCCGGCCTCTCAGCATCGCGCCGACGATGACGATCGCCCCCACGGCCAGCGCGGCCACCATGAACGCGAAGCTCGCGCCCTTCAGCAACTTCGCCGCCGGCTCGGCGACCGCCAGGACGCCGAGTTCGCCGAGGTACACTGGGATTACGAGCGCCCGGCTCACCGCGACGATCAGCATGATCATGGCTGTGACGAGCTTGATCATGTACGGCCGCACGTAGGTTGTGCCGATCGCCCCGAGCTGGATGCCGAACAGGGACCCGAGCAGGATCAGCATCGCGAGGCGGATATCCACGAACCCGCCCATGGCGTACTTGAGCGTGCCGGCGAGGCCCATCACGAACGCGATTACGAGTTCGGTCGCACTGGCGACGAGGCTGGTCGCACCGAGCAGATAGATCATTCCCGGCACGCCGACGAAACCGCCCACCGCGATCGTCGAGGCAAGCAGGCCGGTGGCGAACCCCAGCGGCAGCGTGAACAGCGCCGAAACGCGCACTTTCGCGACGTGGAAGGTCATCATGGTGCCGGGGATCTCCACCGACTGGACCCACCTGGCGAAGCGATGCGTTGCTTCGCGGTCGGCGTCGCCGCTGCGTATCATCTGCAGCGCATCGCGCAACACGAACACCCCGACCAGCGTCAGCACGGCGACGAAGACGACGCTTACATACAGGCTGGAGCCTGCCTCGCCGTAGTTGCGGCGCACCGATTCCATGAAGCCCGCGCCGATCCATACGCCGGCGCTGGCGGAGGCCGCCATCACCAGGCCGAGCTTGACGTCCACCTGGCCGAACTTGTGGCGCTTGTGCGCCCCGACCAGGGCTTTGGGAAACTTGTGGCACAGGTTGCT
>JBBPIU010000108.1:0-10177 GCA_038040245.1 Pseudomonadota bacterium
TCCGCTCCCCCCGCGGGGCGGCAAGCAAGCGCCGCGGATCTCGGTGCGCTGGGCGGGCTCAATGCGCTCGTCGCCGCGGCGAATCCGGTACTCGCGGTGGTGCCGCAGATCCGGCACGCTCTGCGGCATCCCGACCCCGATGGACTGCGCGCGGGGCTGCGCGAGAGCCTCGACGCCTTCGAGCGCGACGCGCGGGCCGCGGGCGGCGGCGAGGACACCTTCACGACTGCCAGCTACGCGCTGTGCGCGCTGCTGGACGAATCGGCCGCCTCCACGCCCTGGGGCGCGGGCTGGGCGAAGGCGGGATTGCTCGCGGAGCGGCACGCGGACAGCAATGGCGGCGAGAAATTTTTCGAACTGCTGGACACTCTGTGCGGGGATCCGGCGGCGAATCTTGCATTGCTCGAATTTTTTTATGTCTGTCTCGCGCTCGGCTTCGAGGGCCGCTACCGGGACGCCGCGAACGGCCGCGAGGAACTCACCGCGCTGCGCGCCAGGCTGCTCGAGCAGATCCGGCAGCAGCATGCGCCGCACGATGGCGAACTTTCGGGGCGCTGGCGCGGCGTGGCGGCGCCCGCGACTCGCCCGGCGGGCGGCCTCGCATTCTGGGCCGCCGGTTCGCTCGCCGCGCTGCTGTTGGCGGCGCTGTACATCGCCTTCAGTTTTTCGCTCGGCTCGCTGTCCGATCCGGTGGCGCGCGACCTGGCGCAACTGAAGGTGGCCGAGCCCGCGGCGAGCGTCACACGTCCGGCAGCGGGCCTGGCGACGCCGCGCATCAACGAACAGCTGACCGTGGAGATCGCGCGCGGCGAAGTCGCAGTGACCGACGCTGCCGGCCTGAGCACCATCGTGATCCGCAGCGACCGGCTGTTCGCGTCCGGCAGCGCACGCCTGCAAGCCGAGGTCGAGCCGGTGATCCTGCGCATCGCCGAAGCGCTCGATCGCGTGCCAGGCACGATCCTGGTGACCGGGCACACCGACGACGTGCCGATCCGCACCGCGCGCTTTCCTTCCAACTGGGAGCTGTCCACCGAGCGCGCGGCATCGGTGGTGAAGCTGATTGCAGGCAAGCTGAAGGAACCCGCACGACTGCGCGCCGAAGGGCTGGCCGATTCGGCGCCGGTGGCGCCCAACGACTCGGCCGCGAACCGCGCGCGCAACCGCCGCGTGACCGTCATCCTGCGCAGCGCGCCGTGAGTTCCCTCAATCCTCTCGATTGGCTGAAGAACCGCTGGCTGCTCGGCGGGCTCGCGTTGATTGCGTTTTCGCTGGTGGCGTGGTTCGTCGGCGACCTGGTTGCTTTCGGCGGCTGGCGGCCGTTTGAGGCGCCGGCGGGCCGCGGGGCACTGATCGCGGTTGCGGCGGCGGCCTGGATCGGCTGGGAACTGTGGCGTGCGCGCCGGGCGCGGCTCGAGAACGAGCGCCTGCTGGAAGTGCTCGCGGGCAGCGGCAGCCAGACCGACTCGGCGGCGCGCGCAGTGCGGGAAATCGCGTTGCTGCGCCAGCGCTTCGAAGAGGCCGCCGCGATCCTCAAGAAGACGCGCTTCAAGGGTCCGGACGGCGAGAGCCGCTATGTGCACGAGCTGCCGTGGTACGTCTTCATCGGCGCGCCGGGCTCGGGCAAGACCACGGCGCTGGTGAACGCGGGCCTCAATTTTCCACTCAGGGGGGCGGGCGGCGATCCGGCGCTGGCGGGCGTCGGCGGCACGCGCAACTGCGACTGGTGGTTCACCGAAGAGGCGGTGCTGCTGGATACGGCGGGCCGCTATACCACGCAGGAAAGCGATCTCGAGGCCGACGCCGCGGCGTGGCAGGGATTCCTCGGCCTGATCAAGCGCTTCCGGCCGCGCCGGCCGCTGAACGGCGCGCTGGTGACGCTCAGCGTGTCGGACCTGATGCTCTGGAGCGAGGACGAGCGCAAGCGCTACGCCTGGCACGTGCGCGCGCGGGTGGCCGAACTCTATGAACGCCTGGGCGTGCGTTTCCCGGTGTACCTGCTGGTGACCAAGACGGACCTGCTGGCGGGGTTCATGGAGTTCTTCGGCGAGCTCGACGCCGAGGCGAGGAAGCGCGTCTGGGGCGTGAGTTTCGACATCACCGGCGATAGTTTCGTCACTGGGTCCCCGGGGCAGCGCTTCGCCGACGAATTCGGCGACCTCGAACGCAGGCTCTACGCCGAGATGCTCGGGCGCCTGCAGGACGAGCGCGACCTGCAGCGGCGCGCCGCTGCCTACCGCTTCGCGCAGGAATTCCGCGGCGTCGGCCCGCTGATCGAGCAGTTCCTCGATGCCGCCTTCATCGGCGTGCCGGGCGCGCCCGAGCCCTTGCTGCGGGGCGTGTATTTCACCAGCGGCACGCAGGAAGGCAATCCGATAGACCGCGTGCTGGGGACACTGGCGAGAAGCTTCAAGCTGGAGCGCACGGGAGGGCCGGCGAATGCCGGGGGGCCGGCCGTTGCCGCGGGCAGCGGCAAGAGCTTCTTCCTCACGCGGCTGGTGCGCGAAGTGATTTTCCCGGAAGCGGGCCTGGCCGGCAGCGACGAGGGCCTCGAGCGCCGGGAACGGCGGGCGAGAACGCTGGCGTTTGCCGCGCTCGCGGCCGTGAGCGTCGCGCTGGCGGCGCTCTGGACCGTGAGCTACGTCGGCAACCGCAGCTTCATCGCCGCCGCGCAGAACAAGGCCGCGGCGGCGAAGGCCGAACTCGAAAAACTCGGCCCGCCGCGCGCCGGTGACGAGGCGCAGCTAGTGCGCGCGCTGAACGCGCTGCGCGACCTGCCCGGGGGATACCGGGAGCGGGCGAGCGGCGCGTCCATGAGCGGCGCATCCACGTACGGATTTGGCCTTTCCCAGGGCGAAAAGCTGGGCGCGCAGGCACTGCGCGCCTACAGGAACGCCCTGCGCGACGCGCTTGTGCCGCGCCTGGCAGCCTCGCAGGATGACTATTCGAAGTGGCGGCTGTCGGAGGCCGAGCGTGCCGACCTGGCAGGGCACGTGCGCGCAATCCTGGACGAGGCCATAATCACCAACGCGCGCCAGAAACCGGCGCAGGCAAAGAGCTCATGAGCGAATCTTTCGAAACCGGCTGGTACGGAAAACTTCCCGCGAACGGGGACTTCGTCACGCGGCGCCTGCCGCCGTCGTTCATCGAACCCTGGGATGCGTGGCTGAACGCGATGCTGCTGGGCAGCCGCGAGCGCCTGGGCGCCGGCTGGCGCGACGCATTCCTTTCGGCGCCGGCCTGGCGTTTCGTGTTCGCTCCCGGCGTCGTCTGCCAGCAGGGCTGGGCGGGCGTGATGGTGCCCAGCGTGGATTCGGTCGGACGCTATTTCCCAATCACCGTGGCGAGCGCGCTGCCTTCGAAGAGCCTCGATCCGGTCACCACCGTGGTGCGTGCGCACAACTGGTACGGCGAGGTCGAGCCGGTCGTCTATGCGGCGCTCTCGCCCGAGGCCGAGATGGAGACCTTCGACGCGCAGTTGCGCAACCGGCGCTTTCCGGCGGACCTGCTCGCGGTGCCCGAAAGCACCGAGGAGACCGTGCCGCCGCGGGGGCGCAGCCAGCGCGCGCTGTGGATTCCGCTGGGGACCGAATTCCAGGGAGAGGCCGGTCTGCGCGGCCTGGCCAAGCCGCTCGCCGAGCCGTATTCCGCGTGGCTCGCCGAGGAATCGGAGATCTTCGGCCGCAGCCTGATGCTGTGCGAGAAGCTGCCCGGGGTGGAGCAGTTCTGCGCCATGCTGAACGGCGAGTGGAGTTCGCACCCGGGCGAGCGCACGAGCGCGTAGGCGCACGCCATGTCGCTGTCGCTCAAGATCTCGAAGAAAGTCGGCGGACGCTCCGACATGATCGCGAGCCGGTCCTGGTCGCAAAGCCGCATCTCCATCGGCCGCGGCGAGGAGTGCACGCTGGTGCTCGAGGACCCGAAGAAGCATGTGTCGCGCGTGCACGTCGAACTGGAGGAGAAGGACGAAAGCACGTTCCACCTGACGATCGTGTCGAAGGTGAACCCGGTCTTCGTCAACGGCAAGAAGCATGCGCCGGGCAGCCGGCTCGACCTCACCGCGGGCGACCGCTTCGAGCTCGGCGAGTACGAGCTCGAGCTGCTGCCGCCGCCCGTCGCGTCGCCGAAGGCGGACGCGATGGTCTCGTCCGTGGAGGAAACCACGCGGCCCGACAACCCGCAGCTCGTGATGCCGAAAAAGCCGGCGCCGCCGGCGCCAGAGAAAACCGTCCCGGTGGAACCCCTGACGGTGCGCGCTCCCGCTGCCGCACCACCGCCCCCTGCGCCGCCGGATCCGGTGTTCGAGGAGGCGACGTTCATGGGGCAGAAGTTGCCGCCGGTCGAGCCCGGAATATTCGACGAGCCGGTTGCACAGACAGCGCCTGCCGCAGCACCGGAACCCGAGGCGGACGTATTTGCGGAAGCCACTTACGTGGGCACGTCCAACACCGCGCCAAACATCTTCGACGAGGCGACTTACGTCGGCGGCAGGACGCCGCAGGGTGCCTCGGCGGCCGGGGCCGCCGCGGTGCGGCCCGGCGGCGAAGCGGGGATGCGCGACGCCGTGCAAGCCTTTCTCGACGGCGTCGGGCTTGCCGGCAAGGAAATCCGGGATGCCGACAGCGAGGAGTTCCTGCGCCTGTCGGGCAAGATCATGCGCGCCGCGATCGAAGGATCCATGGCGCTGCTGGCGGCGCGCGCCACGGCGAAGAAGGAATTGCGCGCCGAGGACCGGACCATGGTGGCCTCCAAGGACAACAACCCGCTCAAGCTCATGTCCGACCCGCAGGAGGCGCTGGCCTTCCTGTTCGACACCAGGGACCGCACCGACGGCTTCCTCGATCCGGTGCAGGCGGTCGGCGATGCCTTCGAGGACCTGCGCGCGCACGAAGTGGCCCTGTTCGCCGCCATGCGCGCGGCGCTGCTCGGCACGATCCAGCGCTTCGATCCGAAGATGCTCGAGGCCGAACTGGCAAAGGGCGCCGGCGGCCTGGGCCTGAACCGCAAGGCGAAGCTCTGGGAGTTGTTCGCGGCCTACCAGCAGAAACTGGCGCGCGACGCCGATGATGATTTCAACAAGGTCTTCGGGCGCGAATTCATGGGCACCTACATGGCCCAGGTGAAGCGCCTGCGCAGCGGCGGTTAACCGGAACGCACTCGTGCGTTAGGGGGGCTTGCCAAACGGCCTGATACTGTATAAAAATACAGTATCAATGGCCACCCTTGCAGACCTCCTCCAGCGGCAAGCCGTCTGGCGCGGCGCAGCCGCCCCCGTAACATCGGCCGCACCGGCGGCGCCGACCGGCTACGCCGAACTCGATGCCGAACTCCCCGGGGGCGGCTGGCCGGTGGGCGGGCTGGCCGAGGTTCTTTGCCGGTCTGAGGGCATCGGCGAGCTGCAGATCGTATTGCCGGCGCTCGCTGCGCTGACGGCCGCGGGCCATCGCGTTGCCTGGCTCGCTCCCCCGCACCTGCCTTATGCGCCCGCGCTGCGCGCTGCGGGCGTGCGCCTGGAGCAGTTGACCGTGATCCGCGCCCCGGGGAGGCGCGATGCGCTGTGGGCGGCGGAACAGGCGTTGCGCGCCCGCAGCTTCCACGCCTTGCTGCTGTGGCTGCCGCGGGCGAGCTATGCGGAGTTGCGGCGGCTGGCCGTGGCGGCGCAGGCCGGCCCCGGGTTCGTGCTCGCGTTCCGGCCGCCGGAGGCGGCCTGCGAATCCTCGCCCGCGGTCCTGCGGCTGGCGCTGGAAGCGGGAGAAGGACAACTCGCAGTGCGTATTCTCAAGAGGCGCGGCCTGCCCTTGGCGGCGCCGCTCCCCATCCCCATCGAAAGGCCCGTGCGTGCTCTGGGTCGCGCTCCATTTTCCGCAGCTCCGGCGCCAGGCGCTGTCGCGCGGGCATGCGCTGCCTGAGCCTGAGCGGGAAGCGCTGGCGGCGGTAGCCGCCTGGGCCTGCCAGTTCACGCCGCGCGTCTCGCTCGAGCCGCCGCAGGCGCTGCTCATGGAGGTCGAAGGCAGCCTGCGCTATTTCGGCGGCCGCTGGAAATTTCTCGCGCGGCTGCGCGCGGGGTTGCCGCGCCTCGGTTTCGAGGCGCGGGTTGCCGAAGCGCCCTCGGCGCGCGCCGCGCTCTGGATGGCGCGCGGCGACGGCGGCAGGCTGGAGGCGCTGCCGGTGGCCGTCACCGGCCTGGCTCCGGAAGCGCTCGAACTGCTTGCGAGGCTCGGCATCAGGACCGTCGGCGGGCTGCTGCGCCTGCCGCGCGAGGGCGTCGCGCGGCGCTTCGGGCAGGGCCTGCTCGAGCAGATCGACCAGGCGGGCGGCAAGGCGCCCGAGGCGCGCGAGTTCTTTGTGCCGGCGGCGCGTTTTGCGGCGCGGCTCGAGTTGCCCGCGCCCGTGATGCAGGCGGAACAGGCGCTGTTCGCCGCCCGGCGGCTGCTCGCGCAGATGGAAGGTTTCCTTGCCGCGCGCCATGCCGGGGTGCGGGGTTTTTCCCTGCACCTGCTGCACGACGATCTGCGAACAACGGAAGTAAAAGTGGGGCTCGCTGCCTGCGGGCGCGGCGCGGAGCACTTCGCGCGGCTGCTGCGCGAGCGCCTGGCGCGGACCACGCTGTGCGCGGCGGTGGAAGCCATCCGGATCGAAGCCGGGAATCTTGCAGTTCTCCCGGGGGAAAACAAGAATTTTTTCGGCGACCCGCGCGCGGGCGGGGAGGAATGGCTGCGGCTGGTCGAGCGCCTGCAGGCACGGCTCGGCAGCGAGGCAGTGCACGGCCTGGGGACGCATCCGGATCACAGGCCGGAACGCGCCTGGGTTTCGGTTTTTCCCGGAAACGAATTTTTTCCAAAAGAAGAAAAGCAGAACGAACCCCGTCCGCTGTGGCTGCTCGACCCGCCGCGCCGCCTCAGGCAGAGGGATTTCGTGCTGCTCGCCGGGCCCGAGCGGATCGAGACGGGCTGGTGGGACGGCGCCGAGGCGCGGCGCGATTACTTCATCGCACGCACCGGGGAATCCTCGCTGGTATGGGTTTACCGGGAAAGGGAAGGGGACTGGTTCCTGCATGGCTTGTTTGCCTGAATACGCGGAGCTGCATTGCCTGTCGAATTTCAGTTTCCTGCGCGGTGCCTCGCATGCGGAGGAACTGGTCGGGCGGGCGGCCGAACTCGGCTATTCGGCGCTTGCCATCACCGACGAGTGCTCGCTGGCCGGGATCGTGCGCGCCCATGTGGCGGCAAAAGAGAGGGGTTTTAAATTAATCGTCGGTTCTGAGTTCTGTTTCCAGGACAATCTCAAACTAGTGCTGCTGGCGCCGGACCGCAAGGCCTACGGCGCGCTCGCCTCCCTGATTACCGCGGGACGAAGGCGGATGAAGAAGGGGGCGTATGCGCTTTGCCGGAAAGACCTGGAAGTGCATTTGAGGGATGGTCTGCTGGTTCTCTGGCTTGCCGAAGAAAAACCATCTCTTGAAAATGCGCTTTGGGTCCGGGAACGGTTTCCGGATAACAGCTGGCTCGCAGCGCAATTGCATTGCGGCCCGAATGATTCTGGAAAATTAAAGCAACTGGAAACAATCTCAAAACACTCCGGTCTGCCGCTGGTTGCCGCGGGCGATGTGCATATGCACTTGCGCTCGCGCCGGCGCCTGCAGGACACGCTCACCGCGATCCGCCTGGGAGTTCCAGTTGGGCAATGTGGGAAAAATATTTTTTCAAATGGCGAAAGACATTTGCGCCTGCGCGCACGCATCGCTCAACTATATCCTTTTGATTTAATTAAAGAAACGGTCAAAATAGCGGACCGCTGCCACTTCTCGCTCGATGAGTTGCGCTACGAATATCCCGAGGAACTGGTGCCGGCGGGCCAGACGCCGGCTTCCTGGCTGCGCAAGCTGGCCCTGGAGGGCATGGCGTGGCGCTTTCCCGCCGGCGCGCCGGCGCTCGTGCGCGCCCTGGTCGAGCGGGAACTGGCGCTGATCGCGGAACTCGGCTACGAAGCCTTCTTCCTCACGGTGCATGACATAGTGCGCTTCGCGCGTTCGCGCGGCATCCTGTGCCAGGGCAGGGGCTCGGCGGCGAACTCGGCGGTCTGCTACTGTCTCAGGATCACCGAGGTGGACCCGGAGAACGGCCACGCGCTGTTCGAGCGTTTCGTGTCCAGGGAGAGGGACGAGCCGCCCGACATCGACGTCGATTTCGAGCACGAACGGCGCGAGGAGGTGATCCAGTACGTCTACGGCAAATACGGCCGCGAGCGCGCGGCGCTGGCCGCGACCGTAATCTGCTACCGGCCCAGAAGCGCACTGCGGGACCTGTGCAAGGCGCTTGAAGTTGATCCGCAAGCGCCCAAGCCGCAGCAGTTGCTCGCGCTCGCCGGCGAGCTGATCGGCTTTCCGCGCCACCTGTCCCAGCATGTCGGCGGCTTCGTCATATCGCGAGGGCCGCTGGCCGAACTGGTGCCGGTCGAGAACGCGGCGATGGCCGATCGCACCGTGATTCAGTGGGACAAGGACGACCTCGAAGCGCTGGGGCTGCTCAAGGTGGATGTTCTTGCGCTGGGGATGCTGTCCGCCCTTCGCCGGGGGTTGAATTCCATAGGAAAAAAAATGCAGGATATTCCCCGCGAAGACCCCGCGGTTTACGCGATGATCCAGAAGGCGGACACCGTCGGCGTGTTCCAGATCGAGTCGCGTGCGCAGATGTCGATGCTGCCGCGCCTCAAGCCGGCGAATTTCTACGACCTGGTGATCGAAGTCGCGATCGTCCGGCCGGGGCCGATCCAGGGCGGCATGGTGCATCCCTACCTGCGGCGCCGGCAGGGGATCGAAGCGGTGGATTATCCGAGCGAAGCGGTGAAAGGCGTACTCGAGCGCACGCTCGGCATCCCGATCTTCCAGGAGCAGGTGATGCAGCTCGCGATGGTCGCCGCCGGCTTCTCACCCGGCGAGGCGGACCAGCTGCGCCGCGCGATGGCGGCGTGGAAGAAGAAAGGCGGCCTGGAGCCGTTCGAGGAAAAGTTGAAGCGCGGGATGCAGCGCAACGGCTACCCGCCGGCGTTCGCGGATTCGATCTACCGCCAGATCCTGGGGTTTGGCGACTACGGCTTTCCCGAGTCGCATTCGGCGAGTTTCGCGCTGCTCGTGTACTGCTCGGCCTGGCTCAAGTGCCACCACCCGGCGGTTTTCCTGGCCGCGCTGCTCAACAGCCAGCCGATGGGTTTCTACAGCCCCTCGCAGCTGGTCCAGGACGCGCGCCGGCACGGCGTGGAGGTGAGGCCCGCGGATGCCGCGCTCAGCCTGTGGGACTGCAGCATGGAGGACGGTGTGGAAAACGACGCGAAAAACAGCGCGGTGCGCCTCGGTTTGCGCATGGCAGGCGGGCTTGCCCGGGCTGCGGCAATACGGATCGTCGAGAGCAGGCCGCATGTTTCGGTCGAAGATCTGGCGCGGCGCGCCGGGCTGAACCGCAAGGACCTGAAGTGCCTGGCGGCGGCGGGCGCCTTGCAGACGTTGGCCGGGCATCGACGAAGCGCGCATTGGGCCGCGTCCGGGATTGAGAAGGGAACTGCCTTTTTGCCTTCAGAAACAAGAACCACAGAGCAACCCGAATTCGAACCGCCCGCCGAAGGCGAAGAGGTCGTGGCTGACTACCGTAGTCTTGGTTTTACGCTAGGACGTCATCCGCTCGCTCTTTTAAGAATTTATCTGGAAAAACTAAAGATAGTAAAAGCGGAAAACCTCTCTCTGCTGCCCCACGGCAGCCGGGTGCGTGCCGCGGGGCTGGTCACCTGCCGGCAGCGGCCCGATACCGCGAGCGGGGTGGTGTTCGTGACGCTCGAGGATGAGAGCGGCTGCGTCAACGTGGTGGTCTGGCGCGACCTGCTGGAGCGCCAGCGCAGGGAACTGCTCGGCGCGCGCCTGCTGGGCGTCGAGGGCGTGATCCAGCGCGAGGGCTGGGTGGTGCACCTGCTCGCCCGGCGACTGGAGGATCACAGCCTGCTGCTCGATCACCTCCAGGCAGAGGCGCCCGGAGCGCTGCGGGTGCGTTCTCGCGACTTTCACTGACTTTCACAAAGCCGGCGAAAGCGGCTTTTGCGTCCACACTTTATAATCGTTTCATGAACGACCAACCGATACCCGTTAGCGTTGCCAAGGACCTCGAGGACCTGATCACGACGTTCATGAAAAACC
>JBBPIU010000109.1:0-10119 GCA_038040245.1 Pseudomonadota bacterium
CGGAGATGATCGCGGTGCTCGCCGGGGGCTATTTCAACCTGCTGCCGCCGCCCCGTGCGGCGCCCCTGGAGTACAGCAACACCAAGGCGCTCGGCCGGGTCCTCTACACCCACTATGCGTACGCCTTCGAGATCGCCGCCGTGATCCTGCTGGTGGCGATCATCGCCGCCATCGCCCTGACTTTGCGCAGGCGCAAGGACAGCCGCCACCAGGACCCCGGCGCTCAGGTGCGGGTGCGGCGCGAGGACCGCGTGACGCTCGTCTCCATGCCTTCGGAAAAAGAATGAGCCTTACGCTCTCGCACTACCTGGTTCTCGGGGCGATTCTGTTCGCGATCAGCGTGGTCGGCATCTTCCTCAACCGCCGCAACATCATCGTTCTGCTGATGGCGATCGAGCTGATGCTTCTCGCCGTGAACCTGAACTTCATCGCCTTCTCCCACTTCCGCGGCGACATCGCCGGGCAGGTGTTCGTGTTCTTCATTCTCACGGTGGCGGCGGCGGAATCGGCGATCGGCCTTGCGATTCTCGTGGTGCTTTTCAGGAACTTGAACTCGATCGACGTTGAAGACCTGGATTCTTTGAAGGGTTAGTAGGCAAGAGAAAAATACGTAAAAAAAAAGCAAAATGAAAACCCTTTACCTCCTGGTTCCCTTGGCGCCTCTCTTCGGGGCCGTCCTCGCCGGCTTGTTCGGCCGCGCCATCGGCCGCGCCGGAGCGCACTGGGCGACCATCGCCTCGGTTTTTGTTTCCTTCGTCTGTTCAACGGTTATTTTTGTCGACGTGCTGAACGGCAATACCTTCAACGGCAACCTCTATACCTGGATCACGATGGGCGACACGCCGCTGCACATCGGCTTTCTCATCGATCGCCTGTCGGCGCTGATGATGGTGGTGGTGACCTTCGTGTCGCTGATGGTGCACATCTACACCGTCGGCTACATGGCCGGGGATCCGGGCTACCAGCGTTTCTTCGCCTACATTTCGCTGTTCACCTTCTCGATGCTGATGCTGGTGATGGCGAACAACTTCCTGCAGCTGTTCTTCGGCTGGGAAGCGGTGGGCCTGGTGTCCTACCTGCTGATCGGTTTCTGGTACACGCGGCCGACCGCGATCTACGCCAACCTGAAGGCTTTCCTGGTCAACCGCGTCGGCGACTTCGGTTTCCTGCTCGGCATCGGCCTGATCCTGGCGACCTTCGGCACGCTCGACTATGCTGCCGTTTTTTCTCAAGCTTCGTCTTTGGGAGAAAAAAGCCTGGAGATAATTCCAAATCACTCCTGGCATCTGCTGACGGTGATCTGCATCCTGCTGTTCATCGGCGCGATGGGCAAGAGCGCGCAGTTCCCGCTGCACGTCTGGCTGCCCGATTCGATGGAAGGCCCGACCCCGATTTCAGCGCTGATTCATGCGGCCACCATGGTGACCGCGGGCATCTTCATGGTGGCGCGCATGTCGTCGCTGTACGAGCTGTCCGAGACGGCGCGCTCGGTGGTGCTGGTGATCGGTGCCATCACGGCGCTCTCCATGGGCCTGGTGGCGCTGACGCAGTTCGACATCAAGCGCGTGGTCGCCTACTCGACGCTGTCGCAGCTGGGCTACATGACCGTGGCGCTGGGCGCCTCGGCCTATTCGGCGGCGATGTTCCACCTCATGACGCACGCCTTTTTCAAGGCCGTGCTGTTCCTTGCCGCCGGCTCGGTGATCATCGCCATGCACCACGAGCAGGATATGCGGCGCATGGGCGGGTTGAAGAAATTCATGCCCTGGACCTACTGGACGCTGCTGGCCGGCGCCGTCGCCTCGGCGGGGATCCCGCCGCTGGCCGGTTTCTACTCGAAGGACGCGATCATCGAGGCCGCTCAGTTGTCGCAGACGCCGGGCGCGGCCTTTGCCTACCTGTGCGTGCTGGCCTGCGTGTTCGTCACCGCCGCCTATACCTTCCGGCTGGTGTTCATGGCCTTCCACGGCGAGCCGCGCTTCGATCCGGCGCACCCGCCGCACGAATCCCCGGCGGTGGTGACGGTGCCCCTGGTGCTGCTGGCGATCCCCTCCATCGGCGCGGGATGGCTCGTCGGCTATGTGGTCTTTGGCGATTTCTTTCTTGAAAGTCTTTATAGAGAAAAAGAAACGGATTACCACGGACTCTGGAGCTACACCCTTCACGGCATGACCGCGCTGCCGTTCTGGCTTGCCGTCGCGGGGATTGCGACCGCTTGGTTTTTATATTTGAAAAATACTCATCTACCCAAAAAGATCGCGATCGCTTTCGGTCCGCTGTACGCGCTGGTCGAGCGCAAATACGGCTTCGACGAGCTCTACGCGCGGCTCTTTGCGCTGGGCGCACAGGTGGTGGGTAGCGGCCTGTGGAAGGGCGGCGACCAACGCGTCATTGACGGCGTGATGGTGAACGGCTCGGCGCGCCTTGTCGTCTGGTTCTCCGGCGTGGTGCGGCTGATGCAGAGCGGCCTGGTCTACTGGTACGCCTTCATGATGATTTTCGGCCTCTGCGCGATCTACGTGCTCGTCAAATACCGGGTATTCGGGGCCTGATGCTGCTCAGCCTCGCCATCTGGGTTCCGATCTTCGCCGGCCTGCTCGCGCTCGCCACCGGCGGCGAGCGCAACGCGCCGCTGCAGCGCTGGATCGCGCTCGGCGGCGCGCTGCTCGGCTTCCTGGTGACCCTGCCGCTGTACACGGGATTCAACCTGCAGACCCCGGCGATGCAGTTCGTCGAGCACTACGCCTGGATACCGCAATTCAACGTTTTCTACACGCTTGGCGTGGACGGCATTTCGATGCCGTTCATCCTGCTCAATTCCTTCATCACCATCCTGGTGGTGATCGCCGGCTGGACGGTGATCCAGCAGCGCGTCGCCCAGTACATGGGCGCGTTCCTGATCATGTCGGGGCTGCTGAACGGGGTCTTCTCGGCCCTGGACGGGCTGCTGTTCTACGTCTTCTTCGAGGCCACCCTGATCCCGATGTTCGTCATCATCGGTGTCTGGGGCGGGGCCAACCGGGTCTACGCGGCGCTCAAGTTCTTCCTCTACACGCTGTTCGGGTCGCTGCTGATGCTGGTCGCGCTGCTCTACCTGTACAACAAGTCGGGCGGCAGCTTCGCGATCCGGGACTGGTGGAAGCTGCCGCTGCCGCTGGACGCGCAGCTATGGCTGTTCTTCGGATTGCTGTTCGCGTTCGCGGTCAAGGTGCCGATGTGGCCGGTGCATACCTGGCTGCCGGACGCGCACGTCGAGGCGCCCACCGGCGGCTCGGTAGTGCTGGCGGCGATTTTGCTCAAGCTGGGCGCCTACGGTTTCATCCGCTTCACGCTGCCGATCCTGCCGGACGCCTCACGCGAACTCGCCTGGCTGATGATCGCGCTGTCGCTGATCGCGGTGGTCTACATCGGCCTGGTGGCGCTGGTGCAGACCGACATGAAAAAGCTGATCGCGTACTCGTCCATCTCGCACATGGGCTTCGTGACGCTGGGCTTTTTCATCTTCAACGCCTACGGCATCGAAGGCGCGCTGGTGCAGATGATCTCGCACGGCTTTGTCTCGGCCGCCCTGTTCCTCTGCGTCGGCGTGATGTACGACCGCATGCACAGCCGCAACATCGCCGACTATGGGGGAGTGGTGAACACCATGCCGAAGTTCGCCGCCCTGATGATGCTGTTCGCGATGGCCAACTGCGGCCTGCCCGCGACCAGCGGCTTCGTCGGCGAGTTCATGGTGATCATGGGGGCGATGAAGGCCAACTTCTGGCTCGCCTTCGCCGCCGCGACCACACTGGTGTTCGGCGCCGCCTACACGCTGTGGATGTACAAGCGGGTGATCTTCGGCGCAGTTGCGAACGATCAGGTTGCTTCACTTTCAGATTTAAATTCAAGAGAATTTTTAATTCTGGGCGCGCTTGCGCTTGCGGTCCTGTTCATGGGCGTCTATCCGCTGCCCTTCACCGAGGTGATGCACGCCTCGGTAAACGATCTGCTGCGCCATATCGCGCTGCCGAAACACTGACATGAAGTTCGATTTCATCGTTGCCCTGCCCGAGATCGTGCTGCTGGCCGGCGCCTGCGCGCTGATGCTGGTGGATTTGTTCGTGAAGAGCGCGGACCGGCGCGCGAGCTATTCGATGGCGCAGGGCGTGCTGCTGGTCACCGCTGCCGCGACTCTGTTCGTGCTGCTCGGTTCCGGCGGCGCGCTGATCTACGCCTTTGGCAAGCTGTACGTTGCCGATGTCATGGCGCACGTTCTGAAGCTGGCGGCCTACGGCGCGGTGTCCGCGGCGCTGGTGTATTGCCGCCAGTACCTGATCGAACGCAACCTGATGACGGGCGAGTTCCTGACCCTGCTGCTGTTCGCGCTGCTCGGCATGATGGTGATGATGAGCGCCAACAGCTTCCTTACCGTCTATCTCGGCCTGGAGCTGCTGTCGCTGTGCCTCTACGCCATGGTGGCGCTGAACCGCGATTCCGCCGCCTCCACCGAGGCGGCGATGAAGTACTTCATCCTCGGCGCGCTGGCCTCGGGGATGCTGCTCTACGGCATGTCCATGATCTACGGCGCCACCGGCACGCTGAACATCAACGAGGTGGCCAAGCAGATCGCGACGCTGTCGAAGGATTCCACCCAGCACGCGTTCCTGATCTTCGGCCTGGTGTTCGTGGTCTGCGGCATCGCCTTCAAGCTGGGCGTGGCGCCGTTCCACATGTGGATTCCGGACGTTTACCAGGGCGCGCCGACGGCGGTGACGCTGGTAATCGCCACGGCGCCCAAGCTGGCGGCTTTCGCCATGGCAATGCGGCTGCTGGTCAACGGCCTGCTGGATCTGGCGTACGACTGGCAGCAGATGCTCGCCATCCTCGCCGTGCTGTCGATGGCGATCGGCAACATCACCGCCATCGCGCAGAGCAACCTGAAGCGGATGCTCGCGTATTCGACCATCGCGCATATGGGCTTCATGCTGCTGGGGCTGCTCTCGGGCGTGGTCGGCGGCAACTTGCTGAACGCGGCGGACGCCTACGCCGCGGCGATGTTCTACACCCTGGTCTATGTGCTGATGTCGCTCGGCTCCTTCGGCGTGCTGGTATTCCTGTCGCACAAGGGCTTCGAATGCGAGAACCTGGAAGACCTGCGCGGCCTCAACCGGCGCAATCCCTGGTACGCGTTCATCGTACTTCTGCTGATGTTCTCGCTCGCCGGGGTGCCGCCCACGGTGGGCTTCTACGCCAAGCTGACGGTACTCTCCGCCGCGGTCAACGCCGGGCAGATCTGGCTGGCGGTGGTGGCGGTGCTGTTCTCGCTCATCGGCGCCTACTACTACCTGCGGGTCGTCAAGCTGATGTATTTCGATGAAATGCGCGACTCGCCCATGGACTCGGCGCCGCTCGAAGGCCGGCCGCTCGGCGTGCGCGTGCTGCTCTCGGCCAACGGCCTGGCGCTGCTCGCGCTCGGCATCCTGCCGCAGCCGCTGATGTCGCTTTGCTTCGCCGCCATCAAGAACCTTTGAGCAAGCTCACGGAGGAACGCATTTCCGGCGTCGTGTTGCACGCCGGGAATTTTTTTGAATTGCACCGGGACGTGGTACGGCTGCCGGACGGCTCACAGGCGGTACGCGAGTACGTGCGCCATCCCGGCGCGGTCGCGATCGTGGCGTTGACGGAGGAGGGCGAGGTGATCCTGGAGCGCCAGCATCGCTATCCGCTGCGGCGCGACTTCGTCGAGATCCCCGCCGGCAAGCTCGAGCCGGGTGAGGCGCACCTCGAGACGGCGAAGCGCGAACTGCTGGAGGAGACCGGCTATGCGGCTGCCGGATGGACCCGCCTCGGCCTGATCCACAACGCCATCGGCTATTCCGACGAGGGCATCGAACTGTGGCTGGCGACCGGCCTGGAAAAGCGCGAGGCGAAGCTCGACGCGGGCGAATTCCTTGAAGTGTTCAGCCTGCCGTTCGAGGAGGCGCTCGCGATGGCCGCCGACGGCCGTATCACGGACGTGAAGACGATCATCGGCCTGTTCTGGGCCAACCGCCGGCGCTAGCGGTCATGCTCAGGAGACGAGCGGATTGCGCACGCGCAGCGCGGGAAAGCGCGAAAAATCCCGGTCCACGGTCCACAACTCCTTCACGCCGTGGTGCAGGCAAAGCGCGGCAATTCGCGCATCGTGGATCGCCCCGCCCTCGATCCTGCCGCGGACCGCCACATCCTGGACAGTGAGCAGCCGCAGCGCCGCGGCGTGCGAACTGCTTCCTGCGCGGTGCGCGTAGACGAGAAGATTGGTCTCAACCGCGACCACGGTAGATCTCGTCGCGCAGCGCCGCCCAGGGTGCGTCCCTGAACTCCGCGCTCAAACCGCCCTTGCGGAATACGACCGGCTTGACGCGCCTGCCCGCCGCGCGGCCCCCGCGCCGCAACACCTGCCGCAAGCCGTCCTCGACCACGGCGCGCAGCGTCTTGCCCTCGCGCCGGCAGAGCTGCTTGGCCAGCGACAGCAGGTCATCCGCGATCTCGATCGTCGTTTTCATATGGGCGCCGATATTCCTTGCTATGGGCCATACTGTCAATGGCTATGGCGCCGCCCTTCAAGCGTAGACCGGTCTTCAGGCTCGACCGGATGCTGCGAGGCGCCAAACCGGGCGACGTCCCGGTCGAGCAGCCGACCAAGTTTGAGCTGGGGCTAAACATGAAGACCGCCAGCGCGATGGGCGTGACATTGCCGCCATCGCTCGTGAAAAGGACACTCGGGTTAGTCGATTCTTCTTAGCAGACTTGTGGCTCTGGCCGCGTCCTCGGCGCTATCGAGCGCCACAAAGCTTACAAACTTCTTCCCGATTGCGCTCGCGGAGAACGCACGGAAGCTGAGCCCTGCGTTTGCGAGGGCGCGCATGACCTTTGCGGTCCTCCCTGGCTTGTCCGTGCCCTCGATCTTGACGGAATGCATGGTGATCGATTTTCCGAATCCGGCCGCCTGAGCAGCCTGAGTTACTTTCGCACCCTTGACGGGCGTGATGAACACGACGCCCATACCGGGCTGCTCTGGTGTGCGGCGCGCGAACACGAACTCGAAATTTGCTCCCGTCTTTGCCAGCGGCTCGATCTTGGCTGCGGCCCCTCCAGCCCGGTCGTCAATCGTCGCAGACCACAATTCAACCTTACTAACTTTCAGCGCCATGGTGATCCTCCTTTTGTTAGCATCGGAAATGATACGCCTTGTAAGCTCGCTTCACCGTTGCTTCGGCCGTCAAAGCGCATCATTCGCTTCGAGAAATAGGACGGCGCGGCAGGAGAGTGGAAAGGGGAGCTTCCCACTCCAGACAGGCCGAGGAGCTTAGGCGCGCACGTCGCCCATGGCAGAAAGTCTGCCTTCATGGCACTGCATTTCAATCCTTATCTCGGTCGCAACCTATGGCTTGAACCATCGCTCCGACAGCAGCGCCCTGTTTTAACCCGCTCTCGCGCATCAACGTCCGCCAAGTGAAGAAACTAAGCGCCAGCCGCAGTACCGCGCGCTGCTTACCGGTCAGCGTTTTGCCTAGCACCTCGCGATAGGCCCGCATTTGCGGTTCGATCCGCACCTCGACGATCTCTTTCGTCAGCGCGTGATATTCAGCATCGCGCAGCACGCATGCGGCCAGCTCGGCGTTGCGCTCGTACCAACCATAAACCGCACGAAGGCCAGCGCGCAGTCGCTCGCGCTGACCCTCAATTGCGCGCCATGGCGCGGCGTCGGGCAGAGCGTCGCGCTCTAGGGCCAACGCCGAGCAGGCCAAATAGAGGCTCATTTCATCCGGAAAATGAGCGTACACGGTGTGCCTCTGAACGCCGGCCCGCTCCGCCACCATGCTGATAGTGGTGAGCGCCGGGCCGACGCTGCCGTGCAGGTGGACGGCGGCTGCGACGATTCGGCGCCGGGTCTCCGCTTGCTGCTCCGCGCGGCGCTTCAGCGTGTAGGTCCTCGTCATTCTATTTCTATTATACATACTCGTGCATTGAATATTGACATTCGGCCCGAATTTGGCTATACATACGCGTGTTATCAAATTCGATGGAAGTCCAATATACGAACCCGACCTATTAAGGGAGGATTGCATGATCACCAACCCAAGTTCCGGCACCAACGTTCACGAGATCGCCCCAGGTATCTACCGCATCAATACGCCGGTCGCCATTCCCGATGGACCCGGCGCTTTCAGTTTCAACCAGTACTTGATCGCGGACGATGAATCGCTCGTGTTTCATACCGGTCCGAGGCGTATGTTTCCGCTGGTAAGCGAAGCGGTTGGGAAGATCCTGCCTCTAGATAAGCTGCGTTACATCGCCTTCTCACACTTCGAGGCGGATGAATGCGGCTCGCTTAACGACTTCCTTGCAGCCGCGCCGAAAGCTGTGCCGGTGTGCAGCCGGGTCGCCGCCCTAGTGTCCGTAAACGACGTTGCCGACCGGCCTGCGCGGCCACTGGCGGATGGAGAAACCCTGAAGCTCGGACGGCATGAAGTCCGTTGGTACGACACGCCTCACATGCCCCATGCTTGGGAATGCGGTTTGATGATGGAACTACACACCAGCACCTTCCTCTGCGGCGATCTTTTTACACAGGGTGGAACGGGAGAAACGCCGCTCACAGAGGCCGATATCCTCGGGCCGAGCGAGGCGTTCCGCGGCCAGATGGACTACTACGCGCATTCGCCGGACACGACGGCCATACTCGAGCGGCTGGCCAAAGAGCGCCCCAAAGTGCTCGCTTGCATGCACGGCAGCGCTTGGCAAGGCGATGGTGCTGCATTGCTCCGCAGCCTTGCGAAGTCGCTGAACGGACAGAACCGCACGCTATAGGGGGTCCATATACAGACATTCAGGGGACGACTGAACCCTGCAGACAGCGGTATCAGCGCAGTTCATTCGCAAGGTGTACGAAGCCGAGACGCTCGCGCGCGCACCGCCCGTGCCGCCTGAGGCCTGGCCCGCGCACGCGAACCCCGCGCTGACGTCTCACTCCGTTCCCAACATCGCCTGAAGCGGCCCACAAGGAGAGCGGCTGGTCCTCCCGCGCGCCTGAGGCGGCCTTCGACGGCCGTCGCGCGGGATTCGCACGCCGATTCCTCACCGCCTGGGATGGGCGGCGCGGATCGATTTGCCGCACGCGGGAAGATGCCGAGGCGGAACTGAAAAGGCGCGGCCGCGAGGTGCAGGCCGGAGGCGACGGCTACGCAGTGCTCGGTCCGACGGCGCTCGTGAACGATCACCGTGCCGATGTGGTGCGCGAGGTATTGCGCGCATTGAGCGGCAATGAAAGGAAAGTCGTCCCGATTCCATCCCATCTCTGGTAAGAGCACGATCCGTCATGAACGCTTCAGCAAGCCCCGCGGCGAGGACCGCAATGCCCAGGCGCAGGGCCGCTATCCGCAGACTCCCGTATATCCGCATGCCGTACAGTAATCACAACCGTCTTTGCGGATCAAGGTCGTGTTCGAGCATTCCGGGCAGCGCGCGCCGGCCATCACGCGCGCCTGGCCGCGCGCGGGCTGCTCCATGATTCCCATCTGGCGCACGGGCAGGCCGTCCTCGCCGAGGATGCCGAGCATCGCATAGCGGTGCAGGATCAGGCGCGCCAGGTAGGAAACCGTCGAGGGGAAGGTCTCCTGCTTGGCCTGTAACCTGCGGGAACCCGGCACGAAGGCCATGAAGTCGCCCAGCGGCTCGGGAAAATCGAGCAGCTTCCGGAGCTTCATGCCGATCCAGGCCGGATCGAGCACGCGCATGTCGAGCGACAGGATCTTGCACAGCCCGTCCAGCGCGCGCGGGTATTCGCCCGAGAGCCACATCGAATAGGGGCGCGTCACGCCCGCCGGATAGCCTTCCATTGCCGGCAGCGCGATTTCCTTCAGGCCGAGGACGAAATCGTCGCCGGTGCGCGGATTGAGCACGTCCACGGTCCAGGACATGGTGCCGTCGGTGCCGGTCTTGGGCTCCTTCAGGCTGAACATCGCGTCCAGCACCGGGCACGGACCGTCGTGGAAACCTCCCAATTGTTTTACTCTGAAATTGATTATTTGAGAAAACGCCGAAACCAATGACGGCACGCGCCTTTTCTCGCCGAGCGGCGGGAAGGGCATGTCG
>JBBPIU010000110.1:0-10097 GCA_038040245.1 Pseudomonadota bacterium
GTCGATGCTGAGCACGCCGCTGCTGATGTTGCTCTACGAGCGGGTGCTGGCGCCGCGATTCCTGCGCACCGAAGAGCGCGCGCCCGACGCCATCGACGAAACCAACCCGGTGATCATCGCCGGCTTCGGCCGCTTCGGCCAGGTGGTGTCGCGCGTGCTCGGCGGCATGAAGATCCGCGCCACGGTCGTGGACCACGACCCCAACCAGATCGAGCTGGTGCGCCGCTTTGGCAGCAAGGCCTACTACGGCGACGCCACCCGCCTCGACCTGCTCGAAGCGGCAGGCGCCCGCAAGGCGAAGCTGCTGGTAGTCGCCGTGGACGATCCGGACAACGCGATGCGCATCGTGACCCTGGCGCGCAAGCACTTCCGCCAGCTCAAGCTGATCGTGCGCGCGCACAGCCGCAGCGACGCCTTCGAGTACGCCGAATTGGGCGTACCGGCGGTGCGCGAGACCTTCGGCTCGGCGCTGGATGCCGCCGAAGGCGCGCTGCACGGCTTCGGCTACGGCAAGGTCGCCGCGCGGCGCATCGTCACCCGCTTCCGCCGCCACGACGAGCAGGGCCTGGCCGAGCAGGCCAGGCACCGCAAGGACGTGAAGAAGCTGATCACGCTCTCGCAACAGGGGCGCCAAGACCTGAAGCAGTTGCTGGCGAGCGAGGCGGGAAAGAGGGCTTGATTTCAGTCTTTCAAATTCACTAGAAATATTCCAGCGCCGACAAGAACCGCTGCGAACACAAATGACATCGTCAGCGGCTCGCCCAGCAGCAGCACACCGCCCAACACGCCGAACAGCGGCGTCAGGAAGGTAAACACGGAAAGGCGCGCCGCCAGGTAATGGCGCAGCAGCCAGAACCACGTCAGGAAGCTGGCGAAGGCCACCACCACGCATTGGTAGATGAAAGCCGCGACGATGAGCGGCGTGAGCCGGGTCACGCCCGGCTCGCCCATCAGCCAGGAAGCCGCGAGCAGCACCGGGCCGGAGACCGCGAGCTGGTAGAAAAGCGTCTTGGGGGCGCTCACCGCCGCCAGCCGGGTGGCGCGTATCAGCACCGTGGTCGCGGCCCACAGTGCGGCGCCCATCAGGCCGAAGAAATCCCCCATCAGGGTGCCACGGCCGCCGGCGAAGCCGTCGCCGAAAGCCACCGCCACGCCCGCGAACGCTAGCAGGATCCCGGTCCACTGGCGCGCGTTCAGCCGCTCCTGCGGGATGAAGAAATGCAGCCCGAAGGCGGTCATGCAGGGCGCGAGGTACACGAACACCACCATGCGCGCCGCATCGGTCATCGCCAGGCCGCCGAAGATGAACAGGAATTCGCCGGCGAACAGCAGGCCCGCGAAAATGCCCGGCCAGAAGGTCCGGTCGCGCTCCCACAGCGGAATCTTCCTGAAATACACCCAGAGGAGCAGCAGCCCGGTGGCGATCACCGACCGGATGCCGGACTGGAACACGAGCGAGATGCCCTGCGCGGTGAACTTCGCGGCGACGTGGCCCACGCCCCAGACGAAGCACAGCAGCACCATTGTCGAAATTGCCGCCGCATCCAGCGGCCTGCGCTCGCCCAATCAGTCAACCTTGATGCCGGCGTCCTTCACCACGACCGCCCAGCGCTTGACCTCTTCGGCGATCTGCGCGCCCAGTTCCTGCGGCGTGCTCGGCGAGGGCGTGGCGCCCTGCCGGGCGAAAGTTTCTTCCAGGTCCTTGGAGGCAAGCGCCGCGCGCGTCGCGTTCGATAGGCGTTGAATCACCGCCGCCGGCGTGCCGGCGGGCGCGACCAGGAACACGTTCGGCGCGGCGTTGAATCCGGGCAGCGTCTCGGCCATCGTCGGCCACTCGGGCGAACTGGGCAGCCGCTGCAGGCTGGTCACGGCGAGCGTGCGGATTTTTCCGGACCGGGTCGGCCCCTGCGCCGCCAGCGCGCTGATCACCCCGATCGGCACCTGCCCGCTCATCAGGTCGGGCATCATGGCGGTGGCTCCCTTGTAGGGCACATGCAGCGCGCTCACGCCTGCCGCGCGCCGGAACAGTTCGAACGCGAGGTGCTGCAGCGTGCCGACGCCGGGCGACGCATAGCTGTATTTCCCGGGACTGGTCTTGAGCGTGGCGATCAGTTCCTGCGTCGTGCGGGCCGGGAATTCGGCGTTCACCACGAACGCCATCGGCAAGCTGCAGATGCCGCCCACCGGCGCGAACTGCTTCACAGGGTCGAACGAGACCTTCGGATTCACCGCCGGCAGCGCGAGCGTGCCGCTCTCGGCGACCATCAGCACGTAGCCGTCGGGCGCCGAATTACCGAGCGCTTCGGCCGCCACCCCGCCCGATGCGCCGGGACGGTTCTCGATCACGAACGGCTGGCCGAGCGCCTCGGAGAGCCTGGGCGCCAGCAGACGCGAAATGGTATCCATGCCGCCGCCCGCGGCGTAGCCCACCAGCACGCGCACAGGGCGCGCGGGATAGTCCTGCGCAAAGCTGGCAACGGAGCATAACCACAGCAACAGCAACCCAATCTTCTTCACGTCACCTCCCCGACAGTCATTTGCCTGCGTAAGGAACATTCTGCGCCACCACGTCCCAGATATGGCGCGCGGAAGGCTCGAGCTGTTCTTCGCGGATATGTCCCACGAGCCCGGCGGCGCGGCTCACCACCGCGACGCCGCGCGCCACTTCCTGCGGCACGCCGATCTCCCCCAGCAGCGCGGCGATCGCGCCGGTGGCATTGATGGTCAGGTGCCGGCCCCAGGCCGCGTCCACTTCTGCCGCCAGCAGCCGCAGCGCGCGCATGTGACGCCCGGGCACGCCTGCTTCCTCCGCAATCGCAAGCAGGCGCGGCGAGCGCGGATCGTCGGGCTTGTGGTGCGGATGCCCGAAGCCGGGAATCGGTGTCTTGTCTTCGCGAAAGCGCCTGGCGATCGCCTTGGCGCGCGCCGCCTCGCCTTCCGGCGCCGCGAGGATTTCTTCGAGGTTCCGGGCGCAGCCTTCCATCGTGCCGATGAAGGTGCTGCCAACGCCGAGCAGCCCCGCCGCCACTGCCGCCTGCAGCGCCTCGGGACAGGAATCGTAGATCAGCCGCGTGGCGATCACCGAAGGCGTGAGGCCGTGCTCCATCAGGGTGACCAGCACCGCGTCGAGGATCCTGGTCTGCGCCGGCGTCGGCCTCGCCCCGAGCAGCTGGAAGTACATCATCTCGGTGAACGTGAGCTTGCCGATCAGATCGTCGACGAGGCTGGCGCCGCGAACGTAGATCGCATCCGCGCTGTGGTGCGCAATTTTCGTGGTGGGCCTGTCCATTCGTGACTCCTCTGTCAGCCGGCCGTGCCCAGATAGTAGTTCTTCACCAGCTCGTTGGTTTCCAGATCGGCCACTGTCTTGCCCTCGAACACGATTTGGCCGTGCACGATAATGTAGCCGCGGTCGGCGATGCGGATCGCCTGGTGGAAGTTCTGTTCCGCCATCAGCACGGTGAGGCCGTGGCGCTCCTTCAGCTGCTTGATCATCGTCACCGTGCTCGAAACGAGCAGCGGCGACAGGCCGACGGAAGGCTCGTCCACAAGAAGCAGTTTCGGCGAGGACATGAGCGCGCGCGCGATCGCCAGCATCTGCTGCTGGCCACCGGACATCGAGCCGGCGAGCTGGCGCCGACGCTCTTTCAGCGCCTCGAAGGTCTCGTAGCAGAGCGCGAGGTTTTTCGCGATGTCGGGCCGCGCCTGCGGACGGAACGCGCCGAGCATCAGGTTCTCCTCCACGGTGAGCTTCGGGAACAGCCGCCGGCCCTCCGGCACCATGGCGACGCCCAGGTTCACGATCTCCTCCGTGGAGAGCCGCGTCAGATCGTGGGTTTTTTCCTCCAGCGTGAGAAAAACAGAACCGCGCGTCGGCCGCACCATGCCCATGACGCATTTCATGAGCGTGCTCTTGCCGTTGCCGTTGGTGCCCAGCAGCGCGACTGTTTCTCCGGCGCTGACCGAAACCGACACCCCGTGCAATGCCCTCACGGCGCCGTAGCCGGCCTCGACGTCCCGGATGGCGAGTTCAAGCACCAAGGTAGGCCCTCTGCACGTCCGTGTTGGCGACGATAGTCTCGGGCGTGCCTTCGCAGATGATGCGGCCCGCGTCCAGGCAGACCACGCGCTGCGAGAACTTCATCACCGCCTGCATGACATGCTCGATCATGATGATGGTGATGCCGGCCGCGTTCAGCTTGAAGAGGATCTCCAGCACTTCACTGATTTCGTTCGACGACAGCCCCGCCATCGCCTCGTCGGAAATCAGCAGGCGGGGCCGTGCCGCCATGGCACGGGCAAGTTCGAGCTTGCGCAACTCGACTTGCGACAGCTGGTTGGACCGGGTTGCGGCCTTGTCCGCAAGACCGATCTGTCTCAGGATTTCATGGGCTTCATCAGGCTTGCCGTTGCTTACATACTCCAGCGGCACCAGCAGATTCTCAAGCACCGACATGCTGGAGAAGGGCCGTGGGATCTGAAAGCTGCGCGCGATGCCGCGCCGGGTGCGCTGATAGGCAGGGAGCTTCGAGATCTCCTTGCCGTCGAAGCGGATGCTGCCGCTGTCGTTCGCCAGAACGCCCGAGATGCAGTTGATGAGCGTGGTCTTGCCCGAGCCGTTCGGACCGATCAGGCCGAAGCGCTCGCCTTTCGCGACGTCGATGCTCACTTCGGACAGGGCCGCAAAGCCGCCGAATTGCTTGGACACGCCCTTGACCTGCAACAGGGGGTTCATTGTTTCCGGGAAGAAAAAATTCTCTTGTACAGGCCGATTATTCCATCCGGCGCGGCCACCACGAAAACCACCAGCATGACGCCGACGACGAGCACGTTGATCTCCGAGGAGATAGTGACGGTGACGACCTGCTGCACCGTGCCAAGCAGCACCGCGCCGATCACCGGCCCGATCCAGTGCCCCATGCCGCCGATGATCGGCATCGCCAGCGCGTTGACCGCGTAGTTGAGGCTGAACGTGGACGCAGGCTCGATGAAGGAGAGGTATTGCGCGTACGGCGCGCCCGCCGCGCCCATCAGTGCGCCGGACAGCGTGGCTGCGGCGAGCTTGAGCTTGAGCGTCGGAACGCCCGAGCATTCGGCGGCGCCTTCGTTGTCGCGGATGGCGCGCAAGCCGCGGCCGATCCAGGAAGTCTCGACATAGCGCGCGGCGCCGACGGCGATGACCGCGAGCACCGCCATGACGAAGAACAGCCATACCGTGTGGCTGGCAAAGAACGGTGTCTCCGTCGGGCGCAGGATCGGCAACCCCTTGGCGCCGCCCACGTAGTACCAGTTCAGCACCACGGTCTCGAGCACGATCGCCACCGCGATGGTCGCGATGGAGAAGAAAATCCCGCGCAGGCGCAGGGTCAGCATGCCGACGCCGAAGCCGAGCAGCCCGGAGGCCGCGGCGCCGGCCAGGATCTGCAGCGGCAGCGGCAGTGCGAATGCTTTGTACAGGGCCACCGCGGTATAGGCACCGACCGCGAAAAACGCACCGGTGCCGAAGTTCACGTAGCCCGCGTAACCGCCGAGGATGTTCCAGGCAGTCGCCAGCACGATGAATTGCAGCACCACGTAGCCGGCAAAAAAGTAATACTCGTTGTGGAAAACGAACGGCATCGACGCAGCCAGCGCCAGCACCGCCAACGCGCCGAAGAGAAAACGCTTCATTACCGGCCGAACAGCCCTGCGGGGCGCACACCCAGGACAAGCAGCAGGATCCCGAACGCCACCGCGGGCGCCCAGGCGGTGCCGGCGGTCGCGAGCACGATGGATTCAGCGACGCCGAGGATCAGCCCCGCGACCAGCGTCCCGCTCATGCTGCCCAGGCCCGCCAGCACCACCACGCAGAAGGTGCGGCCGATGTAGAGGCGGTCGAGGTTCGGATCGACCGGGCCGACGATGATCAGCAGCGCCCCGGCGATCGCGCAGGTGGCGGTCGCGATGCCGAAGGCCCAGCGCTTGATGCGCACCGGATTGGCGCCCATCAGGCGCAGCGCGCCTTCGTCCTGCGCCACGGCCTTGATGGCACGGCCGGTGAAGGTGCGGGAAAGGTAGACCGCCAGCGTCGTGGTCAGCGCGAGCGCGACCCCGAATGCGACCAGCATGCGCTTGGGCACGCGCATCTCGCCGAACTCCACGCTGGTGCCGATGTAGGACGCGTCCACCAGCCGCTGGTCCACGCCGAAAGCGAGAATCAGGCCGACCTGCACGATGAAGGCGACGCCGAAAAAGAAGGCGATGCCGCGCAGCCCCTGGTCGGAGCCGCGCCCTTCAAAGGTCGAGTAGTAGAACTGGTAGACGGCCAGTCCGAAAACGAAGAACACCGGCGTCAGCAGCAAGCCGGCAAGCAAAGGATCTACGCCGTAGCCGGCCAGCACGTAGGTCCCGTACGCGCCCAGCACCAGAAACGCCGGATGAGCAACGTGCGGAACGTCGAGCAGCCCGAAGGAAATCGACAGCCCGACGCTGACTGCGGCGTAGAAGCAGCCGAGCAGTATCCCGGCGAGAACCGCCTCGAATAGAAGCTGGCCGTCCAGACCTATTGCCGCGCTTTGTCGAAGGGGATGATCTCCCCCGTCTTCAATGCCGCGGGCCCGATGATCACCTGCTTGCCCTGCTGGCGGAACTGGTCGAGGTCCTTGCCCTTGATGCCGCGGAACTGCGCCATCGGCACGCGCGGCGTGGCCCATTCGCCCACCGTGTCGTAGCGGATGTTGCCGACCATGGTCTTCATTTCGCTTTTGCGGATGTAATCGGCGAGTACCTTGTGGTTGAGACTCTTGGTCGCGCCGACCGCCTGCTCGAGCATCTGGCCAATGGCGTAGTTGAACGGCGGCAGGTAATAGCCGAGCAGGTCCACCTTCTCCTGCTTGGCGCGCACTTCATAGCGCTTCAGAAACTCGCGTATCGCCGGACTGTCCATCGACTTTTCGGGCACCCAGCTGTTGTAATTCACGAAGCCGTTCAGCAAGGGTCCGAGCGACTCCATGATCGGCGCGAACTGCAGACCGACCATGCCGCCGCCGATGAGCTTCACCGTCGGTCCGACGCCAAGTTCGTTCACCGCACGCACGATCGCCACCGACTCCGGCGGATACGAGCAGATGAACACGATGTCGGGCTTGGCGGCGCGCACCGCGCGGATGATCGAAGAGAAATCCACCAGGTTCGGCGGATAGTTCTGATCGTACACGGTCTGCAGGCCCATCGCCTTGACAAGGTTGCGACCACCGTTGCACAGGTTCTGCGCGAATTCGGCATCCGCCGCCATGATGGCGATGGTTTTCCCGCCCATCTTCCTGCCTTCGTCAAGAAAGGTTCCGCCCCAGGCCAGCGCGCCGGCGCCCCAGGGCGCGTTGTTGAACCACTTGTCGTGCCTGATCTGTGCGTTGGCGTCGAAGGAGAAATTGCCCATCAGCAGCAGGTCGCGCTGCTTGACGAGCGGCATGAGCGGCGCGTTGGGGTTGGTGCCGTAGGGCGCGATGATCAGGTCGACCTTGTCGATGTCGAGCAGCTTGGTGTAGATCCCGGGCACCAGCGCCGGGTTGGTCTGGTCATCGTAGGAGATCAGTTCGACCTTGCGCCCGAGCATGCCGCCTTTGGCGTTGACGTCGTCGCGCCACATCTGCAGCGCGAGCAGCGCGGGCTTGCCGCCGACGCTCAATCCCCCGGTCTGCGCGATGCCGATGCCGATCTTGATCGGTTGTTGCGCAATCGTCGAGACGGAAAATGCGAGCGCAGCAACGGCGCCAGCCAGCAGTTTCTGGATTTTCATTGCATCCCTCCTCTAGGGTGTCCGGGGGATTATAGTAAGAAAAACCAACCCGCAGGATAACTTATGGTCATGATTCCCCGCGAACGGGCGCCCTATTCCGCGATCGTCGACCGGCCGCCGCTCAAGCTCCCCGGGCGCGCGCGCGTGGTCGTCTGGACCATCGTCAACCTCGAGGTCTGGGACATCGCGCGCGCCATGGCGCGCCAGGTGCTGCCGGCGCCCACCGGCGCGGTGCTGCTGCCGGACGTGCCCAACTGGAGCTGGCACGAATACGGCATGCGGGTCGGCTTCTGGCGCTTCGAAGCGCTGTTTCGCAGGCTCGGCATCAAGCCGACGCTGGCGCTCAACGCCCGCGTCTGCGTCGACTATCCGCGCGTCGCGCAGGCCTGCAAGGACGCCGGCTGGGAATTCATGGGCCATAGCTACGAGCAGGGGCCGATCCACCGCGAGGAAGACCAGCCCGGCATGATCAAGCGGTCCCTGGACACGATCGAGAAATTCACCGGCAAGCGCCCGCTCGGCTGGCTCGGGCCCGGCCTGACGCAGACGCTGGAGACGCCGGAGAACCTCGCCGCGGCGGGCGTGCGCTACATCGGCGACTGGGTCTACGACGACGAACCGACCGAGATCAAGACCGCCAATGGGCCGCTGGTCACCCTGCCCTATTCAGTGGAGACCAACGACATCCCGATGATGCTGGTGCAGCACCACGAAGCGGCCTACTGGACCCGCAAATGCATCGATTCGTTCGACCGCTACTACGAGGAAGGCGCCGAACGCGCCAAGATCATGGCGATCGCGATCCACCCCTACATCAGCGGGCAGCCGTTCCGCATCAAGTATCTCGAAGAGGTCTACAAGGCGATCGGCAAGCGCAAGGGCGTGCTGCACTGGAACGGCGAGCAGATCCTCGAGTGGTACCTGAAGTCGAAAGCCCGACTATAGGTACCGCTCCGCGCACTTGATGATCGCAGTGTTCGTAGCCTGCTCGAGGCAGTGCCTTGCGTCCCCGTTGCGGCGCGACTTGCGCGCCGCCACCGCGGCGGGCTTGGCCTCGGCGGCTTTTGCCGCGGCCTCTTTGGGTGCTTCCTTGGCCGCCGGTTTTGCAGCCTGCGCCCAGACAGGTGAAGAAAACACCATCACCAGCGCGGCGACCCACGCAATGCGTTTCATCGTGCCACCTTTCGAGTTGGCCCCCTACGGGAAATCCCAAGCAGCCGCGCGGCGTTTCCACCCATGATTTTATTTCTTTCAATAGAAGACAAACCAGTAACGCGCCTGATGAACTCTACAGGATCCTCGACGCCCATGTCGTAGGGGTAGTCGGTGCCGAGGAGCACGTGGTCGGCGCCGAAGCGCTCGATCAGATGCTTGAGCATCCCGGGATCGAAGGCGATGGTGTCGAAATAGAATTTTTCGAGGGCACTGGAAGGCTTCCGCTTGAGCACCGTGCGGCAGTCGGGGCGCGCCTTCCAGGCATGGTCCATGCGCGCCCAGTAGTGCGCAAGGTAGCCGCCGGCGTGCGGCAGGACCACTTTCAGCTTCGGATGGCGCTCCATCACGCCGTCGAAGATCAGGTGGCTCGCCGCCACCGTGGTCTCGAGCGGATTGCCGATGACGTTGTTGAAGTAGTGGTCCATCAGCCGCCCGCCCTCGGTGTAGCCGATCGGGTGCATGAAAATCACTGCGTTCAAGTCTTGCGCTTTGGAAAAAAAACTCTCTAAAGAAAGGCGAGAATCGGTCAAATCCATACCATTCACGCTGGGATTGATCTCCACGCCGCGCAAGCCGAGCTTCTTTACCGAGTATTCCAGTTCCGCGACGGCGAGGCCGGGATCCTGCAGCGGGACCGTGCCCAGACCCACGAAACGCTCGGGCCACTTCGCCACGATCTCGGCGATCCGTTCATTCACCGAGCGCGCGAGCGCCGCGCCCAGCCCCGGGTCGGTCCAGTAGTAGGTCTGGTTCGGCGCCGGCGATACCGCCTGTATGTCGATGCCCATGCGGTCCATGTGCTTGAGCCGGACTTCGACGTCCGAGAGCATCGGGGCGCGGTCCTTCATCTGCTTGACGTTCACTTCGCGCGTCAGCGCGTTGGCGAATTTTACCGAAGGCTCGTACTGGGCCGGATTCAGGTGCGCGACCTTCGCCGCCACGTCCCGGTTCAGGTAGTGGCAGTGAATGTCGACTTTCAGGCTGCCGCGCTTCTTGCTTCTGACAACGCCAGTCGAGGCGGAAGAATGCGGTGCGCAACTGTACATCATGGCGTCACCAGCGAGCGCGGCGCTTCGGGTTGCTTCGCCGGATGCGAGCGCGCGAA
>JBBPIU010000111.1:0-10053 GCA_038040245.1 Pseudomonadota bacterium
AGCGATTCGATAGCCGCATTCACCGTAGTCGCAATCTCCTTGGACAGCAACAAACTCTCCGGCGTATTGATGTCGCGCAACTGCTCGCCGCTTTCGTACCCTTCGGCTTCCTCGGCATCGATCTCAGTCGAGGTCGGCGCCCGTCTTCCCATCGCCACCAGGTAATTCTTGGCGGTGTTGATGCCGATCCGGTAAAGCCACGTATAAAAAGCGCTGTCGCCGCGAAACGAAGGCAGTGCCCGGTAAGCCTTGACGAACGCTTCCTGGGTCACGTCTTCCACTTCGCCCGGATCCCGGATCAGGCGCGAGAGCAGCCGTGCAAGCTTGCGCTGATACTTCTCCACCAGCAGCTCGAAGGCCCGCTTGTCGCCGCGCTGCGCGCGCTCGACCAGCTGCTGGTCCACCTCGCGCTCAGACACGGCCGCCGGGCCCCCTGCCCGCCATGCCCCTGTGCCACAGACAGTGGGCTTTGAAAATAGTTCGGCGCACCGGGCGTTTCGGAGTCATGCCGGAAGTTGCCCCGAAGCCACGCCCGGGATCCTGCCCCAGAGCGCCCAGAGCCTCAAAATGCGGAAGGCTGCCGGCCCGAGCATGCCCGCCGTGACCAGCACGCCGCGCCCTGCGAGCGAGAGGGGGCCGAGCGCCACCCAATGGCGTGTCACCCCGATACCACGCACCGCGCGCACGGCAATGGTTTCGCCGCTCGCAAGGACCACAACTGCGACCACGGCCGCGCCCGAGGCCCGAATCTCGATGGCGCGCGCCGAGCGCGAGCCGCACAACAATGCGCGGTCCCATGCCGAGACGCCGCCCAGGGCCAGTATCAGGAACGCCAGTGCCATACCGGGAACACCTGTCATCGTTGTAAGGAAGCATGCGGCTGCGGTCGCGTGGACAGCCAAGACGGCTCCCGCATAGGCACCGGAGGGCGAGAGCTCCAGCCGCTGGGGCCTGGCGTCGTTCAAATAGGCCTGAAGACCAGGGTACCGTTGGTGCCGCCGAATCCGAACGAATTGGAAAGCGCGGTCCGGATCGTCATCTTGCGCGCCGAATTCGGCACGTAGTCCAGATCGCACAACGGATCCGGGTTCTGCAGATTGATGGTCGGCGGGGAAATCTGGTTTTGCAGCGCAAGGATGCTGAACACGGCCTCGACGCCGCCCGCGGCGCCCAGCAGGTGGCCGGTCATGGACTTGGTCGAATTCACCGCGACCTTCTTCGCGCGTTCGCCTAGCAGGCGCTTCAACGCCACCGTCTCGGCGATATCTCCCAGCTGCGTCGAGGTGCCATGGGCGTTGATGTAGTCGATGTCGTCGATCCCGAGGCCGGCATCGCGCATCGCATTGGTCATGCAGCGGAACGCGCCATCGCCGTCCTCGGCGGGCGCGGTCATGTGATAGGCATCGGATGAAACGCCGTAGCCGGCCAGTTCGCTGTAGATCCGCGCGCCGCGCTGTTTCGCGTGCTCGAACTCCTCGAGCACCACCGCGCCGGCGCCCTCGCCCAGCACGAATCCGTCGCGCTCCTTGTCCCAGGGGCGGCTCGCGCCCGCCGGATCGTCGTTGCGGGTCGACAGCGCCCTGGCCGAAGCGAAGCCGCCCATCGCGAGTTCGGTGACCGTTGCTTCGGCGCCGCCCGCGATCATCACGTCGGCCTCGCCGTAGCGGATCGATTTGGCCGCTTCGCCGATGCAATGCGTGGAGGTCGTGCAGGCCGTGACAATCGCCAGGTTCGGCCCCTTGGTGCCCAGCATGATCGACAGGTTGCCGGCGATCATGTTGATGATGGTGCCGGGGATGAAGAAGGGCGAAATGCGCCGCGGACCGTTTTTGAGCAGCTCGTTGTGCATCTCCTCGATCAGCGGCAGGCCGCCGAACCCGGAGCCGAAATTGATGCCGAATCGCTCGGCGGTGTCCGGCGTCACTGCGTTTGCCGAGTCCTGCCAGGCCTGCAAGCCCGCCGCTATGCCGAAATGGATGAACCTGTCCATCCGGCGGGCTTCCTTGGGCGACAGGTATTGCGAGACCTCGAAATCCTTGACCTCGCCTGCGATCTGGCTGGCAAGGCGCGACGGGTCGAAGCGGGTGACGCGTGCGATGCCGGACTTACCGGCGAGAACGTTGTTCCAAGCCTCCGGAACGGTGTTCCCCACCGGGCTGATGACGCCCAGCCCGGTGACGACGACTCTGCGGCGTTGCACTGTAATGAGCGATCAGGCCTTGGAGTGCGACTTGACGTAGTCGATGGCCTGCTGGACGGTGGTGATTTTCTCGGCATCCTCGTCGGGAATTTCGGTCTCGAATTCCTCCTCGAGCGCCATGACGAGCTCGACCGTGTCGAGCGAGTCGGCGCCCAGGTCGTCGACGAACGACGACTCGGTCTTGATCTCCGCCTCGTTGACACCGAGCTGTTCGGCGATGATTTTCTTTACGCGTTGCTCGATATTTTCCATCCTGCGCTCCTTCCCTGTGTGGGCCCGAAAGAACCACCCTCTGCGGGGGTCCGTATTTTACCGGAATCAGGACATGTACATCCCGCCGTTGACGTGCAGCACCGCGCCCGTGACGTAGGCAGCCGCGGGAGAGGCGAGATAGGCGACCGCGGCGGCGATGTCCTCGGGCCGGCCAAGACGGCCGAGCGGTATTTGCGCCAGCAGCGCGTTCTTCTGTTCCTCGGGCAGCGCCCGGGTCATGTCGGTATCGATGAATCCCGGCGCGACGCAGTTCACCGTGATGTTGCGGCTGCCGAGCTCGCGCGCGAGCGATTTCGCCATGCCGACGACACCGGCCTTGGCGGCGGCGTAGTTGGCCTGCCCGGGATTGCCCGAAGCGCCGACGACGGAGGTGATATTGATGATCCTGCCCCAGCGCGCCTTCATCATGCCGCGCATCACCGCGCGCGAAAGCCGGAACACCGGTTTCAGGTTGGTTTCCATGACTTCATCCCAATCCGCGTCCTTCATGCGCAGCGCCAGGTTGTCGCGCGTCACTGCGGCGTTGTTGACCAGGATGACGATGTCGCCCAGTTCCTTCTGGATCATGGCGATCAGCTCGTCGCTCTGCACGCTGTCGCGCACGTTCAGCACCTTTCCGGTCAATCCGCTCTCCGAGATCGCCTTCGCGCCCTCTTCCTTGGTCGCGGTGCCCACGACTCTGGCGCCCTGCTTCGCAAGCTCGAGCGCGATGGCGCGGCCGATGCCGCGCGACGCGCCGGTCACCAGCGCTACTTTGCCTTCCAGCATCCTCAGCCTCCCTCGCGTGTCGCCAGCGTCGCGAGCGCCTGTTCTAGCGAGACGCGCTCCGCCGCGGCAATGCCCTGCAGCTGCGGGTCAATGCGCTTTACCAGGCCCGCGAGCACCCTGCCCGGACCGCATTCGACCACATGCGTCACGCCCTGGGCCGCCATCTGGCGGATCGTTTCCGCCCAACGCACCGGCGATGCTGCCTGCCGAACCAGCGCGTCTTTGATGGCGGCAGGACCGGTTTCGATCTTTACGTCCACATTGTTGATGACTGGAATTGCAGGCTTCGAAAGCAGGACCTTTTCCAGGTAAACGCGCAATTTGTCGGCGGCCGGTTGCATCAGGCTGGAATGAAAGGGCGCGCTGACCGGCAGCGGCAGCGCCCGCTTGGCGCCGCGCGCCATGCAGGCTTCAATCGCGCGCGCGACTGCGCTCTTGTGGCCGGCGATGACGACCTGGCCCGGCGCGTTGAAGTTGACCGCCTGCACCGTCTCGCCTGCGTTTCCACCTCGTTGCGCTTCGGCACAGGCCGCGCGCGCCGCGTCGTCATCGAGCCCGAGTATCGCGGCCATCGCGCCCTGCCCTTCGGGCACCGCTTCCTGCATCGACCGGGCGCGAAAGCGCACCAGGGGCAGCGCCTCGCGCAGCGCAATCGCACCAGCAGCCACCAGCGCGGCGTACTCGCCGAGGCTGTGGCCCGCCACCACCGCGGGCACCGGACCGCCGAGCGCGCGCCAGGCGCGGTAAGCCGCGATCGCAGCGGTCACCATGGCAGGCTGTGTGTTCACCGTAAGGTTCAGCTGCTCCGCCGGACCTTGATCGAGGATCGTCAGGAAATCACTGCCCAGCACGGCCGCCGCTTCCGCGCGCACGGCATCGATCTCGGGCAACCCGGCGTAGCCCTTGAGCATGCCGACGGACTGCGAGCCCTGGCCCGGAAACACCATGCCGAGTTTCATCGTCTTGCCTTCACATCGTGACCAGCGAGGCGCCCCAGGTGAAGCCGCCGCCGACGCCCTGCAGCATGACCTTGTGCCCCGGCCTGATCCTGCCCGCGCGGACGAATTCGTCCAGCGCGAGCGGCACCGAGGCCGCCGAGGTATTACCGTGCCGCTCCACGGTGACCACCAGGCGCTCGCGGGGCAGGCCGAGTTTCTTCACGGTCGCCTCGAGAATGCGGATGTTCGCCTGGTGCGGTATCAGCCAGTCCACCTCTTCCAGCTTGATGCCTGCCGCCTGCGCGGTTTCGCGCGCGACTTCAGCCAGCACCTTGACCGCGATTTTGAACACCTGGTTGCCCTGCATCTGCAGGAATGGCGACCCGACGATCCTGCCGCCGCACACATTGCCCGGCACCGAAAGCAGCCCCGCCAGGCTGCCGTCGGCGTGCAGCACCGAGGCGTGAATGCCCGGTTGATCGCCGGCCGCCAGCACCACCGCGCCCGCCCCGTCGCCGAACAGCACGCAGGTGCCGCGATCGTTCCAGTCGAGGATGCGCGAGTACACTTCGGCGCCGACCACCAGCACACGCTTGTGCGTGCCCGCGCGGATGAAATTGTCCGCCGTGGCCAGCCCGTAGATGAAACCGCTGCAAACCGCCTGCACGTCGAATGCCGGGCAGCTCTTCACGCCGAGCTTTGCCTGCAGCAGGCACGCTGTGCTGGGGAAGACGAAATCCGGCGTCGAGGTGGCAACCACGATGAGGTCGATGTCCTCGGCCTTCACGCCTGCCGCCTCCAGCGCGCGGCGGCTTGCTTCCAGCGCGAGGTCGCTCGAGGCCTGCGATGCATCGGCAATGTGGCGCTGCTTGATGCCGGTGCGCTCCTGTATCCAGGCGTCGCTGGTGTCGAGCGTTTTCGACAGCTCTTCGTTGGTGACCACGCGCGGCGGCAGGTAGCTGCCGGTGCCGACGATGCGCGAGCGGATCATGCGTGTACCCCTGCCATCTGGTCCGTGATCCGGCGCACGACGTCGTTGCGGACCTCTTCAGCCGCGCGTTTCAGCGCCTGGCCGAACGCATACTGGTCCGCCGAACCGTGGCTCTTGATGACGACCCCTTTCAGTCCGAGCAGGCTGGCGCCGTTGTAGCGGCCCGGATCCATGCGCGCGCGCAGCGCCTTGAGCACCGGCATGGCGATGAGCGCGGACAGCTTGCGCCAGGGGTTGCGGGAAAACTCCTGGCGCAGGAATTCGACGATCATGGTCACAACCCCTTCGGAGGCCTTGAGCACCGAGTTGCCGACGAAGCCGTCGCACACCACCACGTCCACCGTGCCCTTGTAGATGTCGTCGCCTTCGACGTTGCCGTGGAAGTTCAGGCCGCTGGCACGCAGCAGCTCCGCGGCCTGTTTCACCGTGTCGTTGCCCTTAATGTCCTCGATGCCGATATTGAGCAGGCCGACGCTCGGGCGCTCCTTGTGCTCGACCGCGGCCACCAGCATGGCACCCATGACCCCGAACTGCATCAATTGCTCGGGCGTGCAATCCACGTTGGCGCCAAGGTCGAGCACGTAGGTGTAGCCGCCAAGCATGTTCGGCAGCACCGTCGCGATCGCCGGCCGGTCGATGGCGGGGAGGGTTTTCAGCACAAAGCGGGAAATGGCCATCAGCGCGCCGGTATTGCCGGCGCTGACGCAGGCGTGCGCCTCGCCGGCCTTGACCAGGTTGACCGCGACTCGCATGGAGGAGTCCTTCTTGTAGCGCATGGCCTGCACCGGACGCTCGTCCATGGCCACGATCTCGGAAGCATGGTGGACGCGAAGGCCGGGCGCGGCAACACCGCCATGCCTGGCGAGCTCCGCCTCGATCGCTGCACTCAGCCCCACGAGGACGATGCCGACATCCGGATGCTCGCGCCGGAATTCAAGCGCGGCGGGAACCGTGACATGGGGGCCGTGATCGCCCCCCATGCAGTCGACTGCTACGGTGATGTTCACCGCGCAGACTGAGCGTGGCTATTCGCCTTTGCCCTGGGCGACTTTCTTGCCGCGGTAGTAGCCGGTCGGGCTGATATGGTGGCGCAGATGCGTCTCGCCGGTGGTCGGCTCGACGGCGAGCGACGGCGCGGTCAGGGAATCGTGCGAGCGGTGCATGCCGCGCCGGGAAGGTGATTTCTTGTTCTGCTGGACCGCCATGTTCAACTCCTCGAAATTAAGGTTTCAATGCTTGCTGCCGCCAACCAGCCCGCGCAGCGTTCGTGCCGCGGCGCCAGCGGTATCGCCAGCAGCAATTCATCCTCCACCAGATCGCGCACCGGCATTTCCCGGCTGGCGACGATCCGTTCGGGCCCCTCGACTGCCAGCGGCTCCGCGTCCACTTCGGCTTGCGTCGCCGCAAGTTGCAGCGACACGTCGATGTGCAGCGCAAACTCGAGGGCGCCCAGACAACGCTGGCAGACGAGCTGCAACGCGCCGCCGACCCTGAGCCTGAGCGCCGGGCGCCCCCGCTCTTGCGGCACGCCCAGCAATTCGACCTGGAGCGTTCCCTCATTCGTGCACAGTGCATCGCGCAAGCGCGAGAAATCGGCAACCGGCCACGCCCCCTGCAACTTCGAGCCGGTCCTCGCGAATTCAAGGCCGTCGATGAGCGGCTGGTGCGACATACGGGACGAATGGTATCATCCTGAAAAATCCCTGTCAAAACAAAGCCCTGTAAAAACAAAGCATGCCTCCGCCCCGGCCGCTTGTGCTCGCCTCGACTTCGAGGTATCGCCGGGAGCTCCTGGAGCGCCTGGGGATCCCCTTCGAATGCGCCGACCCCCAGGCCAACGAGTCGCCACTCCCGGGGGAGAGCGCGGCGGCAACGGCGCTACGGCTTGCCGAGGCCAAAGCGCGCGCCATGGCCCTGCGCTATCCGCAGGCCCTGATTATCGGCGCCGACCAGGTGGCCGCCTGCGATGGCGTGCGGCTCGACAAGCCGGGCAACCACGACAACGCGGTGCGCCAACTTACGGCAATCAGCGGCAGGACCGCCCGTTTCGATACCGGCGTCGTGGTGCTGGACGCGAAATCGGGAAAACTGGGCGCGCGGGTCGTCGGCTGCCGGGTGACCTTCCGTTCGCTCAGCGCGCCGCAGATCGAGCGCTACCTGCGCCTCGAGCAACCCTACGACTGCGCCGGCAGCGCAAAAGCCGAAGGGCTCGGCATCACGCTGATCGAGCGCATCGAAACCGAGGACCCCACCTCGCTCATCGGCCTGCCGCTGATCGCGCTCACCGAGCTGCTCGCTGAGGCCGGCGCTCCCGTGCTCGGTTGATGGCGGGCATTCTCTACGCCATTCCCACGCCGCTCGGCGGCCCAGCGGCGGAGGCACTGCCGGCGTCTGCACTGGTGATCGTCAGATCGCTGCGGGACTTCGTGGTCGAGAACGCCAAGACGGCACGGGCATTTCTGAAGGAAGTTGGGATGCCGTGCGCAATTCAGGAACTCGACATCTCAATTCTCGAAGCTAATGTCTTAAAACACATAAAAAAACTGCAAGCAAGCCATTCCATTGGTCTGCTCTCCGAGGCCGGATGCCCGGCGATCGCCGATCCTGGCGCCGCGCTGGTGGAAGCCGCGCATCGCGAGGGCATCCGCGTCGTGCCGCTGGTCGGGCCCTCGTCGATCGTGCTGGCGCTGATGGCCTCCGGCCTGGAGGGCCAGCGCTTCGCGTTCTGCGGCTATCTGCCGCGCGAGCCGGAAGAGCGCAAGCGGCGCATCAAGGAGCTGGAAGCCCGCTCGCGGCGGGAACGGGAAACGCAGATTTTCATCGAGACGCCTTACCGCAACGACGTCCTGCTGGCTTCCTTGTTAGAAGTATCGTCGGAAAAAACCCTGCTTTGCGTTGCCACGGATCTCATGCTTTCAAGCGAAAAAATCCAAACGCAATCCGTCTCGCGCTGGCGCCAGGCGCGCCAGGTGATCGGCAAGCGCCCGACCGTCTTTCTGCTGTTGTCAGTGAACCGTTAACCCGGAACGCGCGGCAAACTCGAGCAGCGAACTCATGGCGCCGGCGCCGAAGCGGCGCGCGAATTTCTCGGCCAGGTTGTCCTTTTGCGTGTAGTCGACGACCTCATCGGCATTGATCACTTCGCGCGCCACGTAGGCCAGGTTGCCGAAACCCTCAGCGAGACCCACGTCAACACTCTTCACGCCGCTCCATAACAGGCCCGAGTACATATCCGGAGTCTCCTTGAGGCGCTTGCCGCGGCCCTCGCGCACCGCGGCGATGAACTGCTCGTGGATCTCGTTGATCAGGTCGATCGCAATCTCCTTGTGCGATTCCTCCAGCGGCCGGAACGGATCGAGCAGCGCCTTGTTCTTGCCGGCCGTGATCTGCCGCCTCTCGATGCCGAGCTTCTCCATCAATCCGACCACGCCGAAACTGTCCATGCGCACGCCGATCGACCCCACGATGCTGCCCTTGGCGACGTAGATCTTGGCCGCCGCCGCGGCGACGTAGTAGCCGCCGGAAGCGCACAGGTCCTCCACCACCACGTAGAGCGGGATGGCCGGGTATTTCAGGCGCAGGCGCTTGATTTCGTCATAGATGCTTTGCGACTGGACGGGGCTGCCGCCGGGCGAATTGATCCGCAGTACCACTCCTTGCGTGCCCTTGTCCTTGAACGCCGCCTGCAGCGCGGTCGACACCTTCTCCGCGCTCGAATCGGTGCCAGGGGCGATCACACCCTTGATCTCCACCAGAGCCGTATGGCGGCCCGTTTTCGACTCGCCGTCCTTCCAGTCGATGGCCAACACGATAATCACCGTGATGTAGGCGAAGGTAAGCAGCTTCCAGAAGATGCCCCAGAGGCGCGCGCGCCTCTGCTCCTTGAGCGCCGCGGTGGCGAGCTTCTCGATCAAACCGCGTTCCCATTGTCCGTCGTTGTCAGCCATCGTCGATTCCCTTGAAGTAGACCTTGCCGTCCCGTTCCTCCATCCGGAGGGACACGAGCGGTGTTTTGCCGCAGGGGCCGCCGAGACATTTGCCGCTGTCGGCGGCATATGTCGCGCCGTGCGTCGAGCATATCAAATCGCGTCCTTCGAGGTCGAAGAATTCGCCTTCGCGCCAGTCGAGTTGCATCGGCACGTGGCCGCAGCGATTGAGGTAGCCGTAGACATTTCCCGCGAAGCGCACCACGAACGCCGGCGCATTCTCGCCGAAATACTCGAGCTCGAAGCACACGGCCTTGCCGGAATTCTCCAGCGCCGCCGACACGCAGATCAACCGTTCGCTGCCAGCCATTGCCGCAGTTCCCCGACACTCGACACGCAGGCGCGCGGCGCGAGCGCCAGCAAGGATTCCTGCGGATGCGCGCCATAGGCCACCGCTACGGCCTCCACCCCGGCGCTCTTCGCCATGCCCAGATCATGCGAAGTATCGCCGATCATCAGCAAGTCTGCAGCCTCGAGCCGGAGCTCCCGCATCAGTTCCAGCAGCATTGCGGGATGCGGCTTCGGATTGGTTTCATCCGCGCAGCGCGATGACGCGAAGCGGCCGGCCAGGCCGGTCACCTGGAGCGCATGGTCGAGCCCGCGGCGGCTCTTCCCGGTCGCCACCGCAAGCCGATGGCCGTCCGTTCGCAATTGGTCCAGCAATTCCGCAACGCCCGGAAAAAGCGCCATCGTTTCCTGTTGTGCGTGGAAATGCTTGCGGTACAGCGCGACGAAATCCATGTATTTTTCGACCGGCAGCAACGGCACGGCGCTTCGCAGCGAATCCTGCAGTCCGAGCCCAATGACGTGGCTCGCGGCCTCGCGCCCGGGCACCGGCAGACCCATGTCCCGCGCCGCCTCCTGGATCGACAGCGTGATGCCCGCCGTGGAGTCCAT
>JBBPIU010000112.1:0-10017 GCA_038040245.1 Pseudomonadota bacterium
CTCGGGCTGGATGAATACCCGGTGTTCACCGACAAGCGCATGACGGATCTCGCTTACGTCGCCGGCGCGCGGCTGCTGCTTGGACAGGCCGAGGCCGTTTTTCCGCAGTTCGCGACGCACAACCCGTTCACGCTGGGCTGCATCCTGGCCCTTTCGGAAAACGACGCTTTCGAGTGCCAGAGGTTGCACGGAATGGGAACGTCGCTGCAAGCCGCACTGGCGCGCCTGCGGCCTTCCCTGGCCATGCGGGTCTATGCGCCGGTCGGCCCGCGGCGGGAGTTGCTCGCCTATCTGGTGCGGCGCCTGCTCGAGAACGGCGCCAGCACCTCCTACGTCCGGCAGGCGGCCCGCTGCGGTGATCCGGAATCGCTGTTGACGGCAGGTTTCGAATTTCTCTCGATGCGCGAGCGCGCCGCTGTGCTTGCGCTGCCCAAGGAGTTGCAGATGCCCGAACGACGCACGGCGCAAGGCTACGACCTTGCGGATCCCGCCACTCTCGCGTCCCTGACAAAGGCAGTGGCGCAGCAACGCGGCCCATGGCGAGCCGCGCCGCTGGTCGGCGGCAGCCGCTTTCCCGGCACGTCCCGGCGCGTTTTTTCCCCGGCCCGGCCGGATCTGGAGATTGGCGAAGTGCTCGACGCCACGCCGCAGACCGCAGGCGCGGCAATCGCGCGCGCCTACGCCGCCCGGACGGCATGGGCGGCAACCGGGGTCGCCGCGCGCGCGGCGACGCTCGACCGGCTGGCGGATCGCCTCGAAATCGATCTCACCAACCTGGTCGCGCTGTGCGTCTGGGAAGCGGGCAAGACAATGGCCGATGCCGTGGCGGAGGTGCGTGAAGCGGTGGATTTCTGCCGCTACTACGCGCAGCAGGCGAGGGAGAACTTCGGGCGCCCGCTGATGCTGCGCAGCCCGGACGGTGAAAGCAACGTACTCACGCTGCACGGGCGCGGCGTGTTTGCCTGCATCAGCCCGTGGAATTTTCCCGTTGCCATCTTTACCGGGCAAGTCGCGGCGGCGCTGGTGGCCGGAAACACGGTGGTCGCGAAGCCGGCCGAGCAGACGCCGTTGACCGCCTGCCGCATCGCGGAATTGGTGCTCGAAGCCGGCGTGCCGCCCGAGGTGTTTCATCTGCTGCCCGGCGATGGCGCCTCGGTGGGCCGGGCGATCGTCGAAGACGCGCGCGTCGCCGGGGTCGCCTTTACGGGTTCCAACGAGACGGCGCGTGCGATTCATCTGGCGCTCGCAATGCGCGAGGGACCGATCGCAGCGCTGATCGCGGAAACAGGCGGGCTGAATGCGATGATCGTCGATTCGACCGCCTTGCCCGAGCAGGTGGTGGATGCGGTGGTCGCCAGCGCGTTCCGCTCCGCGGGACAGCGATGCAGTTCGCTGCGCATGCTTTACCTGCAGCACGAGATCGCGCCGCAGTTCCTGGAACTGCTGCGCGGCGCAATCGCCACGCTGCGGATCGGCGATCCCTCGGACCCCGCGACCGATATCGGGCCGGTCATCGACGATGCCGCGCGCGGTCAACTGTCCGCCTATGTGGACGCGCTGCGCCACAAGGCGAAGCTCATCGGCGAGGCCGGGCCGGTTCCGCCGGCGGGGCATTACATCGCGCCCGTGGCTTTCGAAGTGTCATCCATCCGCGACCTGCCCGGCGAGCGATTCGGGCCGGTGCTGCACGTTGCCCGCTTCGCCGTGGACGAACTCGATCGCGTGATCGAAGATATCAACGCCACCGGATACGGGCTCACCATGGGCGTGCATACGCGCCTCGATTCGCGCGCCGAGCACATCCGCCAGCGCGCCGCAGTGGGTAACCTCTACGTCAACCGCAACATGATCGGGGCGGTGGTGGGGGTGCAGCCCTTCGGCGGGGCGGGCCTGTCCGGAACCGGGCCGAAAGCGGGCGGTCCGCACTATCTTGGGCGCTTCGCGACCGAACGCGTCTACAGCGTGAATACGGCTGCTGCCGGGGGCGATTTGCGTCTGATGACGCGCGCAGCGTGAAAAACCGCTCTAGAAGGAGCGTGGCAGGCCGAGCACGTGTTCGGCGACGTAGGACAGGATCAGGTTGGTCGAGATCGGCGCCACCAGGTACAAGCGCGTCTCCCTGAACTTGCGCTCTACGTCGTATTCCGCGGCGAAGCCGAAACCGCCGTAGGTCTGGATGCAGACGTTGGCCGCCTCCCAGGACGCCTTGGCGCAAAGGTGCTTGGCCATATTTGCTTCCGCTCCACAATGTAGTTTTTTATCAAAAAGAGAAGAAGCTTTGTACCGCATCAGGTTCGCAGCTTCGATCTCCATGTAGGCTTCGGCGATCGGGAACTGGATGCCCTGGTTCTGGCCGATCGGCCGGCCGAACACCACCCGTTCCTTCGAGTACTTCGTCGCGCGCTCCACGAACCAGTAGCCGTCGCCGATACATTCGGCGGCGATCAGGATGCGCTCGGCGTTGAGGCCATCCAGGATATATTTGAAGCCCTTGCCTTCTTCGCCGATCAGGTTCTCCGCCGGGACCTCGAGGTTGTCGATGAACACCTCGTTGGTTTCGTGGTTGACCATATTCCGGATGGGTTTGACCTCCAAGCCTTTACTTTTTGTTTCTACAAGAAAAATAGACATCCCTGCGGATTTCTTCGCGACTTCGGACAGCGGAGTCGTGCGCGCGAGCAAGATCATCAGCTCGGAGTGCTGCAGGCGGGAGGTCCACACTTTCTGGCCGTTCACCACGTAGCGATCGCCCTTCCTGACCGCCACCGTCTTGATGCTCGTCGTATCGGTGCCCGCGGTGGGTTCGGTCACGCCCATGGATTGCAGTCTCAATTCGCCCGCGGCGATTTTCGGCAGGTACTTCTGCTTCTGCTCGGCCGAGCCGTGGCGCAGCAGCGTGTTCATGTTGTACATCTGGCCGTGGCAGCAGCCGGCGTTGCCGCCGCTGCGCGTGATCTCTTCCATGATGACCGAGGCCTCGGTGAGGCTGAGGCCCGAGCCGCCGAACTCTTCCGGGATCAGGGCCGACATCCAGCCCGCCTTGGTGAGCGCGTCGACGAAGGCTTCGGGGTAGGCGCGCGCCTCGTCGATTTTCTGCCAGTAGGCGGAATCGAAGGTGCTGCAGAGTGCTCCGACGGCGTCCCGCAGTTCTGCGTGTGTCCCGTCGGCCGTCATGCTAGGTCGTCCTCATCCTAATCGGCCCGAATGCCCGCGACCTTGATGACCTTGGCCCACCGCGCGACTTCGGCGCGCAGGAAGTCGCCGAACTGCTCCGGCGTCGAGGTCCGGACTTCCACGCCCTGTTTGGCGAAGCGGTCCTTGACCTCGGGGGAGTTCAGCAGCTTCACGATCTCGGCGTTCAGGCGGGCGACGATGTCGCGCGGCGTGCCGGCGGGAGCGAGCACGCCGAACCAGACCGAGAGTTCGTAGCCCGGCACACCGGCTTCGGCCACCGTCGGCACCTCCGGCGCGAGCGCCGAGCGCTGCGTGGTGGAGACGGCGAGCGCCTTCATCTTTCCGGCGCGCACGTGGCCGATGACGTTGGGAACGTTGTCGAACATGACATCGACCTGGCCCGCGAGCAGATCGGTCACGACCGGCGCGCTGCCCTTGTAGGGAATGTGCAGCATGTAGGTCCTGGTCATGGACTTGAACAGTTCCATGGAAAGGTGCACCGAGGTGCCGTTGCCGGAACTGCCGTAGTTGATCCGGCCGGGATTGCGGCGCGCGTGCTCGATCAGCTCCTTTACCGTGTTCGCCGGAAAGGCAGGATGCGCCACCAGCAGGTTCGCGGAGAAGCCCGCGAGCGTGATCGGCGCAAAGTCCTTGGTCACGTCGAAGGAAGTCTTGTACAGGCTCTGTATGACCGAGAACGGCAGCGCCGCGCCGAACAGCGTGTAGCCGTCGGGCGGCGACTTGGCGGCGGCTTCGGTGCCGATAATGCTGTTGCCGCCCGGCCGGTTGTCCACCACCATCGGCTGGCCGAGGGTCTTGGAGAGTTCTGCGGAGATGGTGCGCCCGAGCGTGTCGTTGAAGGCGCCCGGCGGGAACGGAACGATGTAGCGCAGCGGCTTTGAAGGCCAGGTTTGCGAATTTGCATTGATCGAAATGCACACCAGTGCGAGCGTCAGGAGCTTTTTCATTGTTCAGATGTATCCGGGTCCTTCGATGGCGGGGTGCTTCGACAGGAACTCCTCGTTCACTTCCAGCCCGAGTCCGGGCTTCTCCAGCGGCCAGACATTGCCGTCCTGGTCCACTTGGTAGGGGGTCGAGCATAGCTCATCGCGGAATTTGTTGGCCTTCGATACGTCACCCTCGAAATAGCCGCCGTTGTCGATGGCGGCGAGGAAGTGGATTGACGCGGCGTGGTTCAACCCGGTCATCGAGCTGTGCGGATGGATCGGCAGCTTGTACGCGGAGGCCATCGCCGCGATCCGCAGCGCCTCGGTGATGCCGCCGGTCTTGGACAGGTCCGGTTGCAGTATGGTGATCGAGCCGTCTTCGATGACGCGGTTGAACTCGAAGCGGGTGTAGTGGTTCTCGCCCGCGGCGAGCGGCGTGCTGCCGAAGCCCGCCGCCAGCCCGTAGCTGTGATAGTCGTGCGCCGGGAACGGCTCTTCCAGCCAGGCGACGTTGAGTTCGTCCATGCCGGGCATGACCTGCCGCACGTCCTCGACGCTGTAGCCGATATTGGCGTCGGTCAGGATCACGAGGTCGTCGCCGCAGGCCTTGCGCACCGCGTGTATGCGCTCGAGGTCTTTTTTCGGGGAATCTCCGACGCGCAGTTTTACTGCTTTATAGCCTTTGGAAATTGAAGGTTTTAGTTCTTCAATTAACTTCAAGGGATCCTGATATCCCAAGGACACCCCTCCAGCATAGGCGGGAATTGCCCGTCTCGAGCCGCCCAGCAGCTTGTAGAGCGGCATGCCGGCGGCCTGGCCGCGGATGTCCCAGAGCGCGAGGTCGATGCCGCTCATGGCGAGGCAGGTGCCGGCGCCCATGCCGTGGCTGGCGAGCTGCTTGTCGTAGATCTTCTTCCAGACGCCGACCACATCGGCGGCGTCCATGCCGAGCACCAATTGCCTGAGCGTAGTCTCGATCAGCTTGGCAACCGCGGTATGCGCACGGCCATGGTGCGATTCGCCCCAGCCGACGAGGCCACCGGCGGTGGTGACCTTGACCAACACCGCATCGCGCTTGATGGCGGTGCCGATGCCCAGCGCAACCCTGTTCTCCGGCGCTACCGGAAAGGAGGTGGGATAGGCCTTGATTTCAACGATTTTCAGATCTGCGTTCAAGAAATTTTCTCCAGACTTCGGGATTGACGAAATTTTTCGGCCGCTCGCCGGCGAGCATGCGCAGGGTTTCCTCCGCGGCGGCCGCGCCCATGCGCTTGCGCGATTCCAGCGTCATGCCAGCAAGGTGCGGCGTGAGCACCGCGTTATCGAGGCTGAGCAGGGGATGGCCCGGTTCCAGGCGGTAGTGTTCGTAGACGTCGAGCATGGCGCCGGCGATGGTTTTCTCCCGCAAGGCCTCGATGAGCGCCGTTTCCTCGACCACGGCGCCCCGGCCGACGTTGATGAGCCAAGCGGTGCTTTTCATTAATGCAAGCCTTTGGTTGTTGAACAGGTGGTGCGTCTCTGGCGTGAGCGGACATGTCACCACCACGAAATCCGATTCGGCAATCAACCGGTCCAGCTCCATCGGCTCCGTTTCCGGCGGCAGCTGGTCGAGGCGCCGCTGGTTGCCGAGCACACGCATGCCGAAGCCGTTGCGGCAGATCTTCGCCACGCGCTTGCCGATTTCCCCCACACCGACGATGCCAACGGTCAGCGCCGCGATTTCGTGCGCCTTCGCGCCCAATGCGCGGGTGGTGTCCCAGGGCTTTGTTCGTATTGAATATGAAATTTCAGAAAAATTGCGAGACAGGACCAGCATCGCCATCACGCAGTACTCCGCCACGGACTGCGCATTCCCGCCGGGCAGGCGCGCGACCGCGACGCCGTGCGCCGTGGCCGACGCAACAGGGACGAGGTCCGTTCCGGTGCCGTGAATCGTCGCGGCCCGCAGGCGTGGCGCCGCATCGAATATGTCGTCGGGCAGGCGGCTGCGCGTGATGATGGCGTCGGCCTCCCGGGCATCTTGCCGGATGCCGTCGAACGAGGTCTCCTTGCAAAGCAGCACCTCGGTCTTCTCGCGCAGCAGGTTCACTCCGGAGGGATCGATCGGATCGACAAGCAGGACTCTCATGGACCCGCTGAGATTACCCGAAAGCAGCCTCTCTTCGATGTCGGGAGGGCATAGTTTCACCGCAGCGCGGCGGTGATTTGCCACTCTTTTCGAATTGGCTGTGAACCTGAGCACGGCGAAAGCGATCGGTCTGACGCTTCCGCAATCGATCCTCTTGCGGGCGGATCGGGTGATTGAATAGCTCACAGCGGCGCTTTCGGATCGGGTTGCGCTAAGAGTACTTGACGTTACTAACGCGCCGCGCTAGTATCGGCGTGTGATCCTGAGTTTTCGCTGTGCGGATACCGAGGCCTTGTTCAATCGCCGGCGGGTCGCCCGGTTCCGGAACATCGAGGCCGTGGCGCGCAGGAAGCTCGAGCAGTTGCATATGGCTGGCCGTATCGACGATCTGCGTGTACCGCCTCACAACCGGCTGGAGAAGCTCAAAGGCGATCGCGCGGGGCAATGGAGCATCCGTGTCAATGACCAGTTCCGTGTCTGTTTTCGCTGGACGACGCGTGGCGCCGAAGGCGTCGAGATCGTGGACTACCACTGAAGGAGATTGACGATGGCCAAGAAGCTGCCTCCAATTCATCCAGGTGAAATCCTGCGAGAGGAATTTCTCAAACCGATGGGGATCACCCAGTATCGGCTGGCGAAGGAGATCGGCGTGTCGCAGCGCCGCATCGGCCAGATCGTGGCCGGTGAACGCTCGATCAGCGCCGATACAGACCTGCGGCTATGCCGTTTTTTTCGTCTTTCGGAAGGCTATTGGCTCCGCGGGCAGGCGCACTACGACACCGAAATGGCGAAGGATGAGATGACCGATGTGCTCGCGCGCATCCGGCCATGGAAAGTCAGACAATCCCCGCAGACTTTAGACGCGTAAATTCGGCTTCGGACTTTCTCAGCAATCCCCTAATTACCTCCTCATTGTGCTGGCCCAGCGTCGGCGGCGCGAGGCGGTATTCGACCGGCGTCTCCGACAGGCGCAGCGGACTGGCCACCACCGGCGCGACGCCGCCCAGCGGGTGCGGCATGTCGACGCGCAGCTGGCGGTGCCGCACCTGGGGGTCCTCGAATACTTCCTTCATGTTGTTGATCGGGCCGCAGGGCACGGTAGCCGCTTCGAGCACCTCGATCCATTCGCGCTTGCTGCGCGTGCGCATGAGCTCGGCGATCAGCGGGATCAGTTCGCCGCGGTGGATGATCCGTTGCGACATGGTCTTGAAGCGCGCCTCCTGTGCCAGGGCGGCGGCGCCGGCGACTTCGCAGAAGCGCTCGAACTGGCCGTCGTTGCCGATGGCGAGGATGATGTGGCCGTCGGCGGTCGGGAATACTTCGTAGGGAACGACCTGCGGGTGCGCATTGCCCCAGCGCACCGGGATCTTCCCCGAGCAGAAGTAGGAGACGATCTGATTGGCGTTGAAGGCGACCATGGTGTCGAGCAGCGCCGCATCGATGTACTGGCCCTGTCCGGTGCGCTCGCGGTGCGTTATGGCGGCGAGAATGGACACGCTCGCGTACATCCCCGTGAGCACGTCGGTGATGGCGATGCCGACTTTCTGCGGGCCGGCGCCCGGCTGGCCGTCGCGCTCGCCGGTGATCGACATCAGCCCGCCCATGCCCTGGAAGATGAAGTCGTAGCCCGGCCGCGGCGCGTAGGGGCCGTCCTGCCCGAAGCCCGTGACCGAGCAGTAGATCAAGCCCGGGTTGGTTTTTTTCAGTTCTTCATAGGAAAGGCCGTACCGTGCAAGAGTTCCAACCTTGTAGTTTTCGATCAGAACCTGGCTCTTTTCTGCCAACTCGCGCGCAATTTTTTGCCCCTCCGGTTTGGAGATGTCGAGGGTCACGGATTTCTTGTTGCGGTTTACCGAGAGGTAGTAGGCGGACTCGGTCGTGTCCTTGCCTTGCCGGTCCTTCATCCAGGGCGGGCCCCAGCCGCGCGTATCGTCGCCCGCGCCCGGGCGCTCGATCTTGATCACCTCGGCGCCGAGGTCGGCAAGGTTCTGCGCCGCCCACGGCCCGGCCAGCACCCGGGACAGGTCGAGCACGCGGAGATGCGAAAGCGGTCCGGCCATGGCGGATCCTTCAGGCAAGGCGCGTCAGGATGCGCTCGGCCGCGTCCGGCGCAAGGGGCGTTTCAGGCAGCAAGGCTGCCGCGAACTCGGCTTCGAAACCGGTGGTTACGCGGCGCAGCGGATCGCGCGGCGCGAGGCGGTGCACGTAGGCAAGGAAAGCGATCAGCTGGCGGCGCGCATCGCCGCGCTCGCCGAGGCGGGTGCCTTCGTCGGCGAGCAGCGCCGCCGCGCAGGCGTAGTACAGGCCGGTCGCCGCCTGCCGGGCGTGGGCTGCGCTTTTCGAGGTCGCGGTTTCGTGCGCGAACTCGGCGGCCTTGTCGAGCGACGCGGCGAGGCGCCCTGCAAGCAGCCGCGGGGCGCGCGCAATCCGCTCGTTCAGTTCCGGCAGCAGCGCTTCCAGGCACTGCTCGCGCTGGATGGCGCGCAGCACGTCCAGCGCGACGATGTTCGATGTGCCCTCCCAGATCGAACCCAGGTGCGCATCGCGCACCAGCCGTGGATCGGACCATTCCTCCGTGTAGCCGACCCCGCCGCGCACTTCCATTGCGTCGCCGGTGACGCGCCGGGCGTCGCGGCAGGCGCGGAATTTGAGGAGCGGGGTGAGCAGACGCACGCGGCGCCGAGCGGATTCATCCCCCGCATCTGCTTTTTCCAGGTCTTTTGAAATAAAAAATAAAACAGAACGGGCGGCTTCCGCTGGCAGCATCAGTTTGAGCAGTTGCCGGCGCATCAGCGGCAGCTCGATCAGCGGCTTGCCAAAGGCGATGCGGCGCCGGGCGACGAACAGCGCCTCGGTCAGCGCGCGGCGCATCAGGCCCGCGGCGCGCATGCCGTTGGACAGGCGCGACATGTTGATCATGTCGGCCATCTGCTTGAAGCCCTGCTGCGGGTCGCCCACCAGCCAGGCGAGCGCGCCCTCCAGCTTGATCTCGCCGCTCGGCATGTCGCGGGTGCCGAGCTTTTCCTTCAGGCGCAGGATGCGGTAGCGGTTAGGTGAACCGTCCGGCAACATGCGCGGCAGGAGGAACAGCGAAAGCCCCGCGGTTCCTGCCGGGGCGTCCTCGGCACGCGCCAGCACCAGCGCGAGGCCGGCATCCGCATTGGAACAGAACCACTTGTCGCCGGACAGCAACCAGTGATCTTTTTCCTTCCTGGCAATAGTGCTTATTGAGCCAACATCCGAACCGGCTTGCTGCTCGGTCATGAACATCGCGCCCTGCGTCAGCGTGTCCAGGTCCTGCGAGGTCAGGCCCGGCAGGTAACGCGCGACCAGCGCGGGATCCGCGAACTTGCGGATGGTGCGCGTCAACGCATCGGTCATCGACAGCGGGCAGCAGACGCCGAACTCGGCCTGCACGTAGAGGTAGGTCAGCGCGTATTTGGCAGCGGGCGGCATGGGGTCCGGCCAGCCGAGCACGCCGCCGCGGTGCGACATCGCGGCGAGGCCGTACTTGCCGAAGGCTACTTCCTCCAGCTTTTTGTATGCTGCGTTTTTTTCAATATTCTGGCCGTTCAGTACTGGAGGATTCTTGTCTGCCGCCAGCGCCAATTCATCCAGATCGGCACCTGCCATCGCACCCAGCTGCGTGAAATGGGGCAGCAGGTGAGCGCAGAGCTTCGGTTCGAGGTGCAGCTCCAGCAGCCCGCGGTAAGAGGGATCGGCTTCGAACAGGTTCAGGCCGCGGGAGTCGGGCACGCCCTCGGGGGC
>JBBPIU010000113.1:0-5197 GCA_038040245.1 Pseudomonadota bacterium
CGTTTACCGGCCGCCGCGGAGAACGCTTGGTATCACTGCATGCATGAAAATAAAGGGTAATGCGCCGCTCTCTTGGGGCCTGAGGCCGGCGTCGGCCTGCCGGTTCTTGGCCGAAAGGGATTGGATCAATCCGTCCACGCCGCCCTCGCGAGCAATTTGGGCAAAAGTCGACCGATAGGTCGTAATCAGGCTGATGCCGGCGACCTTGATGTCGTAGACCTTCCACCCTGCCGGCGTCTTCTCCATGTCGTAGTCGATGGTCATCCGTTCAGCTCCTGGCTGCTTCACGGTCGACTTGACCGTGACATCGGTTTCGCCAGGCGCTAGGCGCAGCGGCTTGTACTCGATCGCCTGATCGCGGTAATTCGCCAGCGCCACGGAGTAGGTGCGCACCAGCAGCGTCCTGAACTCGGCGATGAGCGCGTTCTGCTGTTCGGGCGAGGCGAGGCGCCAGTTGGGCGCCACGGCGCGCTGGGTCATGTGGCGGAAGTTGAACAGCGGCAGAATCGTCGCTTCAACCAGTTCGGCGATCTTCCCCGGGCTGTTTGCCTGGAGACTTGTGTCCTGCCTGAGGTTGGCGGTCAGCGTCAAAGTGGCGGCACTCAGCAGCGCGTCCGGCGCGGTCTCTGGTTCGTTGCCGCCCAGCACGTTCGCCGCACTTGCCCAGCCGGCAAAACCGGCGATTGCTGTGAGAGCCGTGACCAGCATTCTGCGCATCGAAGACAACCTCGTTCAGCATTGCCGCGCGACGAGAAAGCGGCCGCCCCCGCCGACCGTTGGCAATCGTTGCATCGATTATCGCCCTCCCTGCGCGACGCGCTGTGCGTTGGCACACCAACGCGGAACGCAATCGACGTTCTCCGTGACCAGGTACGGCCAAAAAAATCTTTGCCATATGTGTGTCAACGCACAGACGAAGCCGTTTCGTTGTGGTTCTGAAACTAAAGGGACATACTCGCTTTGCAGCGGCATCCCGTTCGGAAACGCGGGGGCCTACGCAACCATGGAGGGAAGCCATGCAGACGTGCGTCGCGGTGGTGGTTCTGCTCTTCAGTGGTTTTTGTTTTGCGCAGAACCAGGGAGCCTACCCGGAGTCGGAGGCGGCAGCGGCATGGCGGGGGCTCGCAGCGAGCTATGTGCGCAAGGCTCTCAAGGACCAGACGCTGAACAGGGACCCGGCGTTGAACGCACGCATCGACACTGTCATGGCCGCGGTCGGCGCAGCGGTGGCCGCCATCGATCTGCGTTTTGCCAATTCCTCCTGGAGGGCCATATTGATCGAGGAATTCGGCCGCGGTGCGGCGGCATTCCCGGGGGAAATCATACTCGTGGACGCGAAGTTCGTGCGTACGCTGCAACTCAACGATGACGAACTCGCCTTGATCCTCTCCCACGAGGCGGCGCATATCGTTGCCGGGCACGCTTCGAGGAAGCTCTCGTTCATGGCGGAATTTCTAGGCAAGGAAAAAGTCCCCACCGCGCGCACGGCTCTGCTCGAGTTTCTTGCCAAGGATTCCTACGCCGCCGTCTTTCAACCCACGGCGCGGCTGCAGGAGCGCGAGGCGGACACCATCGGGGCGGCTATTTTTTTTGCCTCCGGCTACGATTCGCAACGGGCTCTGAGGCTGTTCGACAAGCTGGCGCAACTGGAAACCCGCGACAACCGGCGGGCCACTGACTCCCACGATACTGCAAGAGTACGCAAACAGTCTGTTGCCGGAGCGATTGCAGAACTGCAGCAGTTTCACGCGCGCCGCGGTCCTGCGCCGCGATAGGAGCGCCAGCGAGCAGGATCGGCCGGGGGCAGGCCTATAGCTTGCCGAGCACGAGCAGGATCACGACGATCACAAGCACCAATCCGAGACCGCCGCTGGGACCATAACCCCACTTGCTGCTGTGGGGCCAGGCGGGAATTACACCGAGCAGGGCCAGAACCAGGATCACCAGCAACACGGTTCCTAAAGTCATTTTGCTTCTCCTTGTTTTGCCATCTTGCCGCGACTCGCAGGACGGGCCGCTTTACTGCTGCCCTTTGACGACCATGACATTCTTGACGGATGTCACGCCTTTGACGCTGCGCGCAACCTCGACGGCCTTGTTGATATCGGCGCGAGACCGGACAAAGCCGCTCAACTGAACCATGCCTTTGTGGGTTTCGACGTTGATTTCGGCCGACTTCAGCGAATGTTCTTCAAAAACGGCAGTCTTCACTTTGGCAGTGATGACGCTGTCATCGACATACTGCCCGGCTCTTTCTTTCCTTGGCGTCGAAGCGGTGGATTCTTTCTGTTCCGTCGAAACGGCGGATTTCTTATCGCCGTAGCGCGTCTTCGCTTGGTTCATACAGCGGTCCTTGGCGTCACCCGCGAGGGCGTCGCATTTTGCCTTCGCCACCGCGTAATCGGCGCTGCGCTTGTCTGCCGCTGCGTCTTTGCGGGCGTCGGCGCCCGTTTCCTTCGCCTCTTTGCGCGCTGCGGTGGAGCTCTGGTTGGAGGTCTTGTCCGCATCCGCGGTCTTCCTCTGCGCCTTCGCGTCAGCCTTGGTGCGAGTTTGCGCGGCCTTGGCTTCCTTCACGCAGACCGTTTTGTCATTGCCTTTCTTGTCGTCGCATTTTTCCTTGGCTACCGAGTAGTCGGCATCGGCTTTGGCGATACTCACCGCGTAGCGGTGCTTGTTGCTGGGCTCATGGCGTGCTTCGAGCTCGGCCTTGGCGACTTTTTCCTTGCCCTTTGCTTCGGCCTGGCAGATATCTTTCGCATTGCCGGCCATGGATGCGCAGGCGGCCTTGGCGGATTTGTAATCGGCAGCGATACTGTCTTTGGCGGACTTGTAGTCGGCTTTCGACATGCTTTGCGCCGTCGCGCCGGCACTGAACACGAGGCCGATCGCAATTGCAACCGCATCGACGATGAACCTGCTCATGGTGGTTCCTTTCCCTAGTGTGCTGAAGACACTATGCGAATCGGCCAACCGGTTCAGTGCGCTAACGCACATACAGGCGGGCGAGTGCGGGCTAATCACCTAAAGTAGCGCTATGGAACTGCTGCAGATAGCCGTACTCGTGTCGCTGTGCGCGGTCGCGCTCTGCTGGGCCGCGCGGCACTTCGATTTTCCCTACCCCATCGCGCTGGTCGTCGGCGGCGGCGCGCTCGGGTTTATACCGCTGGTGCCGCAGTTACCGGTCGACCCCGAGCTGATCCTGGTCCTGGTCCTGCCGCCCATCCTGTATCAGGCGGCAGTGCTCACTTCCTGGCGCGATTTCGTGGTGAGCATCCGCACCATAAGCCTGCTCGCCATCGGCCTGGTGGTCGTAACCACGCTTGCCGTCGGTGCCGCGCTCAAGCTCCTGCTACCGGACATTCCCTGGGCCGCGGCCTTTGTGTTCGGGGCCATCGTTTCGCCTCCGGACGCGGTCGCCGCTACCGCGATCCTGTCGCGGATGAACATTCCACGCCGCGTGGTAACGGTGCTCGAAGGCGAGAGCCTGGTAAACGATGCAGCGGCGCTGGTGCTCTACAAATTCGCCGTCGCTGCCGTCCTGACGGGGACTTTTTCGTTGCTCGATGCGAGCGTGCAGTTCGTCGGCGTGGCGCTCGGGGGCATCGTACTGGGCATCCTCACGGGGCTGATGTTCATCCTCATTCACCGCCATCTCGGCGATGTCTTCATCGAAGTGCTGACCTCGCTGCTGGTGCCGTACGTCGCCTATGTCGTCGCCGAGTCCCTGCACGCGTCGGGCGTGCTTGCCGTGGTTGCAGCGGGGCTGCTGCGCGGGCGTCATGCGCCTGTCATCGTATCGGCGGAGATGCGCATTCTTTCGCGCTCGATGTGGAACGTGATGGTGTTCCTGCTGAACGTGCTGGTTTTCGTGCTGATCGGCCTGCAGCTTTCGGGCAGCGTTGCACGCCTGGAGCAGTACCCGGCGGTCAGGCTCCTGGCCGACGGCGCCCTGCTGAGCGCGGTTGCGATCATGGTCCGCTTTGCCTGGGTCTATGCGGCGCTGTATCTGCCGCGCAAGCTGAGCGCCTCGCTGAACGAGCGCGAGGCGGCCCCGCCCGAAGCGGAGTTTTTCATCATGAGCTGGTGCGGCATGCGCGGCATCGTCTCATTGGCGGCCGCTCTGGCGCTGCCGATCGCGCTCGCCGACGGGACGCCGTTTCCGTACCGCGATGTGATCCTCTTTTTCACCTTTGTGATCATCGCGGTGACGCTGGTGCTGCAAGGTTTGACGCTGCCGGTTCTGATCCGCAGGCTGCGTGTCGGCATCGATTGGAGCCTGCGAGAGGAACAGGAGAACGCGCGCAACGCCATGAGCAAGGCGGCGATTGCCGCCATCGATGCACTGGCGCAGCAGGAAAGCGTTGCGCCTGACCTGGCGGGACGCATCAGTGCCGAATTCGCCGAGAAAAACGCCGCTGGCGATGCGGACGCGTCGGTTTCTGAAAACCACGCCGAACTCGCGCGGCGGCTCAGGTGCGCCGCGATCATTGCCGAGCGGCAGGAACTGATTCGCATCTGGCGCGGCAACCAGATCAGCGATGCTGTGCTGCACGAATTCGAAGAGGAACTCGACTACAAGGAATCACATCTGTGAGCGGATTGCTCAGCGTAGCGCGACCTGAGACAGGCGCGTTTCGTTCGACCGGCGCTGTGCCTGCTCGACCACCAGCCGCAGTTTTTCCTGGCGCCACCAGTAGCGATGGTTCACCGTGCTTGCGTCGGACCCCTGGGCCTGCTCACCGGGCAGCGGTTCGGCGCCCTGTTTGCGCTTGAGCTGCGCCTCTCCAAGCCTGCGTGCCGCTTCGTTTGCGTTGATGGTGGCGGCACGTCGCGAGGAAATGGTGAAAATTCTGGCCGGCGCTTTCGTCACCTCCAATGCCGGGTCGGTCGCAGTTTGCCGTGCCGCTGTTGCGTCGGGTTGATCGGTGAACGTGACGTGCCCCACGGCACTGACCTGCTTGTAGATCGTTTGAGCCGACACGCCCGTTGCGGCGCAAACAAGCGCCGCCGCGCAGATTCTCGACACGATATTCCGGACACGGCGGCGTGAGTTCATCTTGTGACCAACGTTACGCGGACTGCGCGGCCGATTCAGTTCGTTGACGCGCTTAGCGCGGATTTCCTTGAATTGAGAGATCATCGGGTCGCGTGAAAAGGCCCGGAACGAAACTGCCGTTGCCGGGCCCGGTACCACTTC
>JBBPIU010000113.1:5297-9807 GCA_038040245.1 Pseudomonadota bacterium
CGGTGGCGCCGGCAGGTCCGGCCAATGCCAGGCCGGTCAAGCCGGTGGCACCGGTCGCGCCTTGCGCGCCCGTAGCGCCCGTGGCGCCCTTGGCGCCGGCAGGACCAACATAGCTCAGGTGTTGCGGCGTGCTGCAGCCTGCGGCGAACAGCGCAATCACCGCCAGTGAAAGTGTGCTTTTCATCATTTGCGATTTCATGGCAAGAAGTCCTTTTATGTGACTGACGATAAATGCGCACGTGATCGAATTCTTTCGCATCGCAATCGTCGGTGCGCGTTACGACGTAAGCGACGTTACGCCGACTGCGCGCCGGATTCTGTTCGCTAGAGCACTTAGCGCGGCAGTTCTTGATCGAAGACCGCCTCGGCGCTATGTCTGCTATCGCACAGACAGGCGTGGCGCAGCGGCTCTATCGGCAAGCGTTGCGCGCCGACTTCAGCGATTCGACCCGATCGAAGACCACCTTGGCGATGGTTCTGCGGCATGCTCCGCTGTCGCCAGGCACGCCGTCTTTTGCTGGAGGCTGCCGAACCCCAGTGCGTACTGCCTGGTGAACTCCGCCCCCAGGAAAAAAATCTGTGCCGAGTAATAGACCCATAGCAACAAGGCGATGAGCGACCCTGCGGCGCCAAAGCTCGAGGCCACGCCGCTGTTTCCCAGGTACAGGCCAATCGCATATTTTCCCAGACTGAACAATCCCGCTGTGAAAGCGGCACCGATCCAGACATCGCGCCAGGAAAGCGGTGCATCCGGCAGCACTTTGTAGATCACCGCAAATAGACAGGCGATGACCCCGAATGCAATCACCGAGGACAGATGATTTGCGAGGATCGCGTAGGAACTGCTCCAGATCCCGCCCGCATAACGTTCAAGCACGGCGAGCGCTGCGCTGAGCACGAGAGAAACGAGCAGCAGGAAGCCCAGCACCAGTACCAGTCCGAAGGAATGAAGTTGGGTTCGCAGGAACACGATGATGGCCAACCCTTTGGGCGGTTCGATGCCCCATAGCTCATCGAGGCTGCCCTTCAGTTCGACGAAGACGCTGGTGGCGCCCACCAGCAACAAGACGCTCGCTACCATGGTCGCCGTGAGCCCGGCGGCGGGATCTCGCGCGCCCGCCAGCAATGCCTGGATTGCCTGCGCGCCGTTGCGCCCAACCAGTCCTTCGACTTGCGCGAGGATCTCGCCCTGGGCCGCTTCGGCGCCAAAGAAATAGCCGGCGCCCGCGATGGCAAGGATCAGGATGGGCGCTATGGAGAACAGCGTATAAAAGGCCAGAGCTGCGCCTTTGCTGCCCGCTCGATGGTCGATCCAGGCGTTCAAGGACCTGCTCAGGACCGCATACATGCGGCTTAACCAACCAGCGCATCGCAATCCTGGGTGCGCGTTACGTGCGCTACGTTTCGTAACCAAAGTCACAGCGCTAGCGCCCGAGCAGTTCGCCCGCAGGCTTGAGCGATTCGACCCGATCGAAGACCACCTTGGCGATGGCCACCAGCGGCGCGCCGAGCAGCAGCCCCCACACGCCCCACAGCCAGCCGAAGAACAACAGGGCGATGAACAGCACCGCGGCGTTGACGCGCGCGAACCGGCTTTGCAGCCAGGTCATGAACACGTACCCGATCGTACCCGCGACCAGCAGCGACACGCCCGCCACGGTGAGCGCGTACAACAGCGACTCGAACTGCAGGAAAGCGGCCACGCCGCTGCCGAGCGCGATCAGGGCTGGGCCGAGGTAGGGGACGAAGTGAAACACCCCTGCAGCGATGCCCCAGACGCCCGCCTGGTCCAGGCCGAGCGCCAGAAATGCGAGCCAGGTGCCGACGGCGAGCAGCACGTTCGACCCGAGCACGGCGAGCAGGTAGCGCTGGACCTGCACGTCGATCTCCTCGAGGATGCGCACGGCGTCCTTCTTGTGCGACAGCGACGGCCCGACGAGCTGTACCAGCTTGCGCCGGAAGTGCGCTCCGGAAGCGAGCAGGAAATAGGTCAGCAGCAGCACGATCGGGGTCTGCGCGGCCACTGTTACGAGCAATGCGGACTGCGCGAGCGTGTAGTCGCGCAGCCAGGTGGGCTCGGGCGCCTGGGCCGCGACCGCGCGTGGTGCCGGCTTCGCGCGTGTTTCCGCGAGTGTTCCCTGTATGGCGCGTGCTTCGGACGGCGCGCCCGCATCGGCAGCAGCCCCCTGGAGTTCGGTGGCGGCTTGCTGCATGTTCTGTAGCGCAGTAGGGGCGCCCGAGCGCGCGGTGCTCAAATCCTGGCGCAGCTTGCGGGCGGCCTCGGGCAGCTTCTCGATCAGCGCCTCGGCGTCGTCGCTCATCGAGACGCCGATCCAGGAGAAGCTCCCGACCACCATCGCCAGCACCAATGCCGCGCCGACGCTGCGCGGCACGCGGTACGCCTTGAGCCAGTCCACCAAGGGGTGCAGCGCGTAGCTCGCGAGGATGCCGATCAGCAGCGGGACGAAGAAAGCGCGCGCCAGGTACAAAGCGGCGACCAGCGCGAAAACCGCCAACAGCCCGGCCGCCAGGTGAATGCGCGAGTCGCGGAGCGCGCCGGCCGCGACCGCCGCGGAATCCGTGGATTCTGTGGAATCCGTGGATTCCGTGGCATCCGCGACCGGAGTGCTTGCCTCGTTCACAACGGGCCGCCTCACCCCTCCCGCGCGTCGGTCGCCTATCGCTTCGCGGCCAGAAAGCCGATCAGCACTCCGGCTGCAATCGCGACGCCGACGGCGGTCCACGGATTGCCGTGAACGTAATCGTTTGCGACGGCGGCGGTTTCCCTTGTCTTGTCGAACATCGGTTGCGACGCGTCTGCCAGTGTGGCCTTGGCGCGCCTCAATTTGTCCTCGAATTTCGTGCGTGCCGCGGTGAAGCCGTCGCCCGACGCCGCCGCCGCGGCCTTCAGCAGATCCTCGCTGTCGGTGATCATGGTCCTGAAATCACCGGCCATCCTGCCTCTGGCCCGTTCGAATTCGTCCACTGCTCGCTCCATCATCGCTGTCTCCTTGGATTGCCGTCAGGTCGTGCCTTGGCGCTACTTCTTGATGCTCATTTCGTTGCCGACGCTCGTCACGCCATCCACCTTGCGGGCGATGTCCATCGCCTGGTCGATCTGGGCCTGGCTGTCGACGAAACCGCTGAGCTGGACTTCGCCTTTGCGCGTCACGACGGCGATATCGAAACTCTTGACGCTCGGCTCAGCAAGCAGCGCTGACTTCACCTTGGCGGTGACAATGCCGTCGTCAACCGCGTTGCCCACCGTCGCACTTCCGGCCTTCAGGCCGATGCCGTTCTCGACGCTGCTGACGCCTTGCACCCCGCGTGTGGCCGCGATGGCGCGGTCGATCTGCGCTTGATTGTCGACAAAGCCGCTGAGCTGGACTGTGCCTTTGCGGGTTTCGACCTTCAGATCGAAACTCTTGATATCCGCGTCGGCGAGCAGCGCGGATTTCACTCGCGTGGTGACGACGGTGTCGTCGATCTGCGTGCCTACGGTGGTCTTTGCAGATGACGCCGGCAACTCGTCCTGACGATTGCCGCAGCCGGCGATCAGGACGGACATGGCGGCCGCAAGCGTTACGCCCAGAACGAGAAATTGACGATCGACGCGCATGATGGCGTTCTCCGCATGATGAGACGAGCAACGATTATCGGCCCATGCCTGCGGCATGGTCTGTACGCTGGCGAGCATAAAGTGCGCCCCCGATGCACGAATTGTGGTCGCCGTGCAATCGGCGTTCTGTGCGTTGGCGTACATACGGCGCATGACTTTTAAACTAGAAACGATCTGTTCACCATGCTCGCAACGCACCCCCCAAAATCCGATCGCTTGCGTTCCCGCAACACCGCGATCGCTGAGGAGCTTTCATGAACGAAACCGTGCTCAATCCTCTCTTCGTGCCGCCTGTTGGGCCTCCGACGACGCCATCGAACCGGGACAGTGCAGGGCAAGGTGCGCGCCGGGCACCAATTGAAAACAGCCTGCTCGCCGCTATCCCTCGCAAGGAGTATGTGCGTCTGCTCGCCGGGCTCGAACCGGTCACGTTGACCTTCGGCGACGTGCTCTACGACCCAGGGGAGGCGATCCGCCATGTGTACTTTCCCGGTGCCTCCCTGGTGTCGTTGCTGACGCTGGCGGACGGCCACCTGGCCCTGGAAGTCGGCCTGATCGGCCGCGACGGCATGGTCGGCATTCCTCTGGTGCTGGGACACACTGTGTCGTCGGTTCGCGCCCTGGTGCAAGGCAGCGGGACGGCCATGCGCATGGCGTCGGCGCACTTCCGCAAGGAATTCGGACGCAGCCTGCCGTTGCAGCGAGAGGTGTACCGCTACACGCATGCATTGATGGCCCAGATCTCGCAAACCGCCGCGTGCAATCGCTTTCACGTGGTGGAGATGCGCCTCGCCCGCTGGCTGCTGATGACCCACGACCGGGTAAAGTCGGATCAATTCCGCATGACGCATGAATTCCTCGGGCACATGCTGGGGGTGCGGCGGGTGGGCG
>JBBPIU010000114.1:0-9769 GCA_038040245.1 Pseudomonadota bacterium
GCCGAGGCGAGCCTGTCGTTCCTCGGCCTCGGCCAGCAGCCGCCGGCGCCGAGCTGGGGCAGCATGCTGAACACGGCGAAGAACTACGTCGACAACGCGCCCTGGATGGCGATCTGGCCGGGCGCTTCCATTTTCCTGCTGGTGCTGTCCTTCAACCTGCTCGGCGACGGCCTGCGCGATGCGCTCGACCCTCGGCATACTTAGCGTATCGCTGGGGCTGATGAGCGGCAGGAAATAAAGCGAGGTACAAATGTTCTACGTGGATGCAATCGGATTGCTGGCGGTGGTGGTTTCCACCGGGTCTATTGCGCCGCAGCTCTACAAGACCTGGCGCACGCGCTCGGCGGCGGATTTTTCCTACGGCTGGCTGCTCGCCGCGCTGGCGGGCGCGGCCTTGTGGCTCGCGTACGGGCTTCTGAAGGCCGATTGGGCGGTGGTGGCCGGAAACATCATCGGCGCGACGCTCCTCGCGTCCCTGCTCGCGATGAAGATGCGCTATTCGCAAATAAGTAGCTAGCGGTCCCTTGTGCGCGCGAGCGTGGCGCGGGCCTGAGCCGCGACCGGCGCATCGATCATGCGTCCATGCAGCGCGAAGGCGCCGCGCCCCTCGCGTACCGCCGCATCGAAAGCCGCGACGATTTCCTGCGCCAGCGCGATTTCTTCCGTTGAAGGCGAGTAGACGCGGTTGGCCGCGGCCACCTGTTTCGGATGGATGCACGTGCAGCCGGTGTATCCCATCGCCTTGGCTTTTTCCAGCAGGCGGGTGAAAGCCTCGACGTCGGCGATCTCGGACACCGGCCCGGGAAGGCCGAACGCCGCCAGCCCGCGCGCGCGGGCCGCTGCGGCGAGCATCTGTGCCGGCCAGTCGAGCGCCGCCTTGCTTGATGCGATGCCCAGCACGCCGCAGTAATCCTCGCTGCCGAACGCCAGGCCCGCGAGGCGCGTCCCGGCCCGGGAGATGTCCGCCGCGGCGAGGATCGCGGCAGGCGATTCCAGCAGCGCCACCAGCTTCGCCGCGCTCGTCCCGAGTTGACGCTCGGCCGCGATCACCTGTTCCGCGGACTCCACTTTCGGCAGGAACACCGCGGCCACCGGCGACTGCGCGGCCGCCTTCAGGTCATCGGCAACCAGTTCGGGCGCCGAATTGACGCGCACCATTACCGTCGCCCCCAGCGCCGCAAGCCGCCGGGCCGTCTCCGGCAGCCGGGCGCGCGCCGCGAGCTTGTGCGCCGGCGGCACCGAGTCCTCGAGATCCAGCAGCAGCGCGTCCGCGCCGCGCTCGTGCGCTTTGGCGAGGAAACGCTCGTCGGCCAGCGGCACGAATAGCGCCGAGCGCAGGGACTGGAGGTCGACGTTTTTCATTCGGAGGAATTGGTGGGTGGTATAGGGATCGAACCTATGGCCCCTGCCGTGTGAAGGCAGTGCTCTACCGCTGAGCTAACCACCCGGTGCTTCGCGAGGGGCGGATTTTACGCGAAAATACATCGCATGAGCATCAAGGGCAAGGCATACCTGGTCGGCGCCTGGGAGCATCCGACCCGCAAGGCCGAGGACAAGTCGGTCGCGCAGCTGCACGCCGAGGTGGCGAAAGGCGCGCTGGAGGACGCCGGACTGAGCAAGCAGGACGTGGACGGTTATTTCTGCGCGGGCGATGCGCCCGGGCTCGGGCCGCTGTCGATGGCGGATTACCTGGGGCTGAAGTTGCGCCACATGGAGTCCACCGATACCGGCGGCTCGTCGTACCTGATCCACGTCGCTCATGCCGCGCAGGCGATCGCGGCGGGCAAGTGCAATGTCGCGCTGGTGACGCTGGCGGGGCGGCCGCGCTCGGAAGGCTCGAGCGGCACGCAGCCGCGCAGTTGGGGCGCGGCGGTGCCCGACGCCCCGTTCGAAGCGCCCTACGGCATCGTCACCACCAACAGCTACGCCATGGTGGCGATGCGCCACATGCACGAATACGGCACGACCTCCGAGCAGCTCGCCTGGATCAAGGTCGCGGCCTCGCATCATGCGCAGCACAACCCGCACGCCATGCTGCGCGAGGTGGTGACGGTGAAGGAGGTGCTCGACTCGCCGATGGTCGCCGACCCGCTGCACCGCATGGACTGCTGCGTGGTGAGCGACGGCGGCGGCGCGTTGATCGTGGCGCGGCCCGAGATAGCGAAAAACCTGGCGGGGAAAATGCGGCGCCCGCTGGTGAAGCTGATCGGCGCCGGTGAGTCGCCGAAAGGGCAGGCGGGCGGAAAACTGAACCTCACCACCTCGGGCGCGGCCTGGTCGGGCGCCGCGGCGTTCGAAGAAGCGGGCGTAAAGCCGGCGGACATCCAGTACGCGTCGATCTACGACAGCTTCACCATCACGGTGCTGGTGCAGATCGAGGATCTCGGCTTCTGTAAAAAAGGCGAGGGCGGGAAATTCGTCGCCGACGGCAACCTGATCTCGGGCAGCGGCAAGCTGCCGTTCAACACCGACGGCGGCGGCCTGTGCAACAACCATCCGGCCAACCGCGGCGGCATGACCAAGGTGATCGAGGCGGTGCGCCAGCTGCGCGGCGAGGCGCATCCCCAGGTGCAGGTGAGGAACTGCGGCCTCGCCCTCGCGCAGGGCACGGGCGGCCAGCTGGCGACGCGGCATGGGAGTGCGACTTTGATTTTTGAAAGAGAATGATTTTTTTATGAATCTTTCTCAAGATAGAAAAATTCCCGCGCCGGCCGTGAATCCGGAGAACAAGCGATTCTTCGATGCCGCCGCAAGCGGAAAACTTGTTCTCAAATTCTGCAATGCGTGCGGGGAATATCACCACTACCCGCGCGCCCTCTGCCCGCACTGCTTCTCGGACAAGACCGAGTGGCGCGACGCGAAGGGCAGCGGGACGATCTATACCTACAGCGTGCTGCGCCGGGGCGTACCGGTGCCCTACTGCATCGCCTACGTGACGCTGGACGAGGGCGTCAGCATGATGACCAACATCGTGGACTGCGACCTCGATGCGGTGCGCATCGGGCAGAAAGTCAAAGTGGTGTTCAAGCTCACCGACGGCGGCCCGCCGGTGCCGATGTTCACGCCGGCCTGAAAAAAAGGGGGTCAGAGCAACATTTCGACCGACAGTTGGGGCAACATGAAGGCCGCTGTCGAAATGTTGCTCTGACCCCCTTTTTCTTCCAGCTAGCGGCTAGCGTTTCCCGTCCATCAGGACAAACGCGATGCGTGCGGTATTCTGCGAGCGGTTCGCCCAGGCGTGATTGGTGCCGCGCTGGATCAGGACGTCGCCCGCGCGCATCAGCGTTTCGCCCTCGTCCATCAAGGCGTAGATCTCGCCTTCGAGGACGATCGCGTAGTCGACGGTCTCGGTGCGGTGCATGCCGGGATGCGCGCCTTCGCGCTTGTCGTGCGTCGCGTCGCTGAAGATGCCGCCGAAGGTGGCCTGGATGCGGCGCTTGCGCTCCGCGGGGTCGGCGGGCTCGGGCGGAAAATCGATGATGCGCAGGATCGTGCCGTTGTTCGGCGGCAGGATGCCCTGATGATTTGCCGTTGTATCAGGAGAAATTATTTTTGCGGGTGTTTCTTCGGTCCGCCAGACATTCACCGCGCGGTAGCCGGGTCGCTCGGCGACGGTGCGGATCGCCGATGCAGGTGCGTCTTCGACGATGCGCGATCTTCCGTTGGCGTCGTCGCCCGTCACGATGCGTCGGATGGGGAGCAGCGTATCGCTCGTCTTGTTCATCTGGCCTCTTGGATTTCGTAAAAGCCGCGATCTTATGCCAGACTTCGCCAAAGGATCCCGCTTGAATTCCACAGACCAGGATTGGATCGCGCGGGCGCGGGCGTTGACAGCCGTGCTGGAGGCCGCCGCGCCGCGGATCGAGGCAGCCTGTGCGCTGCCCGCCGACGTTCTGGACGCGTTGCACGCGGCGAAGATGTTCCGCATGCTGCTGCCGCGCTCGCTCGGCGGAGCGGAGCTCGACCTGGCGACCTTTTTCCAAGTGATATGCGCGATCGCCGAGGGCGACGCCAGCACCGCCTGGTGCGTGGTGCAGAACTCCGGCTGCTCGATGGCGGCGGCGTATCTGGCGCCGCGCGCTGCACAGGAAGTATTCGCGGATCCCCGGGCGGCGTTGGCCTGGGGATTTCCGGCCGGCCCGCAATGCCGCGCGGTCCCGGTCGATTGCGGCTGGAGAGTCAGCGGGACATGGAACTTCGGCAGCGGCAACCGGCACTCGGCCTGGCTTGGCGGCCATTGCCAGCAGGCCGACGCAGGCGAGCGGACGATGCTGTTCCCGCGGTCTTCGGCGATGGTGAACGACGATTCATGGGACGTCATCGGACTGCGCGGAACGGGCAGCGACAGCTACTCGGTGGCCGATCTTTTCGTGCCGGCCGAGCACTCCGTGGTTGCCCGCGCCACGGGGCGCGACCAGCAGCAGGCTGCGGACGCTCGCATCGAAGCCGAGCCCGAACGCCGGGAACAAGGCATGCTGTACCGGCTCACGGTGACGAACGTATACCAGTCGGGGTTCGCGGCCGTCGGCCTTGGCATCGCACGCGCGACGCTCGACGCATTCATCGCGCTGGCCACGAAGAAAACGCCGACGGGCACGAATATGCCGCTGCGCGACAGCCACTGGATCCAGTCGCGCGTCGCGCTATCGGAGGCGCGGCTCGCCTCCGCCCGCGCGTGGCTGCTGCAGATCCTGCGCGACATGTGGGACGAATGCGCGGCGTTGGGAAGGGTCGGTTTCGAGCATCGCATCCAACTGCGCCTGGCTTCCACCTATGCGATCCACGAAGCACGCGAGGTCGTCGAAGCTTCCTACGTCGACGCCGGCGCGACGGCGATCTTCGCGGGCAACCCCTTCGAGCGGCGGCTGCGCGACATGCACGCCGTGTCGCAGCAGATCCAGTCGAGTCCTGCCCACTTTCAGAGCGTGGGGCAGCACTACCTCGGCTTGAAGCCGAGCGTTCGCTTCATCTGAGGTCCTATTCAGCCTTGATGTTTCCCTCGCGCACGACCTTGCCCCACTTGGTGATTTCCGCTTTCACGTAGGTGGCAAACTCCCGGGGCGAGCCGCCGACGGGATCGAACGCCAGGGCGCCGAGCCGCTCGCGCATGTCGGCATTCTGCAGGGCCTGGTTGACCGACTCATTGAGCCTTTGCACGATCGCCGGCGGCGTGCCGGAGGGCAGGAAGATGCCGATCCAGGTTTCGTCCTCGACGCCCGGGAAGCCGGCTTCGGCGAACGTCGGTACGTCGGGCAACGCCGCGACGCGCGCGGCGCTCGAGACGGCGAGCGCACGCAGCCTGCCGGACTTGACGTGGGGCAGGGGTGTCGCAAGCGCACCGGCGCCGACCGGCGGCTCGCCGGCGACTACCGCCGCAATCGCCGGGCCCGCGCCGCGAAAATGAATCGCCGTGATGTCGAGCCTGGAGATGACGTTGAACAGGTTCTCCGCGGTCAGATGCGGCGTGGTGCCGCTGCCGGGCGAGGCGAAAGCGAGCTTCGAGGTCTTCGCCAGCGCCAGAAGCTCGGCAAGATTTTTTGCCGGCAGGCCGGGATGGACGAAGATCAGGTTGGCCTGCTTGGCGACCACCGCGGTCGGGATGAAATCGCGCTCGGCGTCGTAGCCCGAGTTCGGCGACAGGCTGACGTTGACCGCAAAGGCGGAGGTCGTGACCAGCGCGGTATAGCCGTCCGGCGCGGATTTCGCCACGAAGGCGGCGCCGATATTGCCGCCGGCGCCGGCACGGCTCTCGACGATCACCGGCTGGCCGAGGATCTCGGCGAGCTTCTGCCCGGTCAGCCGCGCGATGATGTCCGCCGGTCCGCCGGGCGCGAACGGAACGATGAATCGGATCGGCTTGGCCGGCCAGGTCTGCGCCTGCGCCGCGCCGGCCAGCAGGCAGAGCGACCAGATCAAGGCACCTTGAATCAGCTTGTTCACGTCTTGCTCTCCCTCTGGGTGACGAACTTGTGCAGCAGGCCGCCGGCGATCATGGCGATGACGAACACAATCGTTTCTGATGACAGCGTCGAGAGCGCGGTGAGCGCCGGGCCGGGGCAGTAGCCCGCGATTCCCCAGCCGACGCCGAACAGCGCCGAGCCGGCGACAAGGGGAAAATCGATTGATTTTGTTTCTGGAATGAAAAATCTTTTATCAAAAAGAGGAGCAGGGCGTCGCAAAACAAATCTGAACGCCACGAGCGTCACGGCAACCGCGCCGCCCATCACCAGCATCAGGCTCGCATCCCAATCTCCAGTGATGTCGAGGAAGCCGAGCACCTTCTTCGGATTAGCCATGCCCGAGACCCACAAGCCGATGCCGAACAGGAATCCCGCGCCCAGTGCCGAGTAGAGCGCGCTCACGAAGCGATGCCCAGCACGTGGCGCACCACGTAAGTGGCGGCCATGCCCGCCGCCATGAAGACGATCACGGCGACGAGCGAGCGCAGCGACAGGCGTCCGAGCCCGCACACGCCGTGGCCGCTGGTGCAGCCGCCGCCCATGCGCGTGCCGAAACCGACCAGCAGTCCCGCGGCGGCGGCCCAGCCGGCCGGGAAGCCCTCGCGCAGGGGCACCGGACCGGCGAAGGCCTGCCAGGCGAGTCCGGCGGCGAGCAGTCCGGCGATGAACCAGGCGCGCCACGGCACATCGGGCAAGGCAACCGGCGACAGCATGCCGTGCAGGATGCTGCTGATGCCCGCGATGCGCCCGTTGGCGGCGAGCAGCCAGACGCTGGCGGCGCCGATCAGCGCGCCGCCGATCAGTGCGGAAATCGGGGTAAAGTCATGCATATGATTTTCCGCCAGCTATTCGATCCGCAATCGTCCACCTACACCTACCTGCTGGCGGATTCTGCCACGCGCGAGGCGGTGCTGATAGACCCCGTGTTCGAGCACGCCCGGCGCGATGCAGCATTGATCGAAGAACTCGGCGTCAAGCTCCTGTACACGCTCGATACGCACGTGCACGCCGATCACGTCACCGGCGCCTGGCTGCTCAAACGGCGTCTCGGATCGAACATCGCGCTCTCGAAGGACGGTGGCGCGCAAGGCGGCGACCGCACCCTCGAAGATGGGGATCGCGTCGCCTTCGGCAGGCACGCGCTGGAAGTGCGCGCCACGCCGGGGCATACCGCCGGCTGCCTCACCTATGTGCTGGAGGACCGCTCGATGGCGTTCACCGGCGACGCGCTGCTGATCCGCGGCTGCGGCCGCACCGATTTTCAGCAGGGCGACGCGCGGCGGCTGTTCCGCTCCGTGCGCGACCGGCTGTTCTCGCTGCCGGACGACTGCCTGATCTATCCGTGCCACGATTATCACGGGCTCACCGCATCCAGCGTCGGCGAGGAAAAGATGTACAACCCGCGCCTCGCCGAGACCATCGGTGAGGGCGATTTCGTCGGCTACATGACGAACCTCGGCCTGCCGCATCCGAAGCTGATGGAGGTGGCCGTGCCTGCCAACCTGCGCTGCGGCCGCCCGGAACGTGAGGAGGCCGCGGCGGCCGATCCGGACTGGGCGCCGCTCGCCTACACCTTCGCCGGCATCTGGGAACTGCAGCCGAATTGGCTGGAAGAGAACCTCGAGCGCGTGCAGATCCTGGACGTGCGCGAACCCGATGAGTTCAGCGGCGCGCTGGGGCACATTGCGGGAGCAAAATTGATTCCGCTTGGCAGTTTGACCGGAAGATTTACAGAAATAGAAAAACAAAGACCGGTGGTGGCGGTCTGCCGCTCCGGCGCGCGCTCGGCGCAGGCGACGGTGCTGCTCAGGAACGCGGGCTTCGAAAAAGTGGCCAATCTCGCCGGCGGCATGCTGCGCTGGCGCGGCCAGCGTTTTCCGGTCGAAGGTGGCAAGGATTGAAAAAATCCTACCACCGATGAATAGTCGAACCCGCTTCGCTCCTTCCCCGACCGGCTTCCTGCACATCGGCGGCGCGCGCACCGCGCTTTTTTGCTGGGCTTACGCGCGGCGCCACGGCGGAAAATTCATCCTCCGCATCGAGGACACGGACCTCGAGCGATCGACGCAAGCGTCGGTAGACGCGATCCTGGAGAGCATGAAGTGGCTCGGCCTCGATTGGGACGAGGGCCCGTTGTTCCAGATGCAGCGCCTCGCGCGCTACAAGGAGGTGGCGGAGCAGCTGATCGCCGCGGGCCATGCCTATCGCTGTTGGATGACCCGCGAAGAATTGGACATCCTTAGAAAAAAACAAACCGAAAAAGGTCAAAAGCCCCGTTATGACGGCCGCTGGCGGCCCGAGCGCGCGAAAGCGGCGGGGCTGGTGCCGCCGGATCGCGCCCCGGTGATCCGCTTGCGCACGCCCGAAGAGGGCGACATCGGCTGGAACGACCTGGTCAAAGGGCCGATCAGCTTTCCGAACCGGGAACTGGATGACCTGGTACTCCTGCGCGCCGATGGCGTGCCGACCTACAACTTCGGCGTGGTGGTGGATGACCTCGACATGCGGATCACGCACGTGATCCGCGGCGACGACCACGTCAACAACACGCCCAGACAGCTTCATATATTTAAAGCTTTAGTTAAAGAAGAAAAAATACCCAATTTCGCGCACCTGCCGATGATCCTCGGGGCGGACGGCGAGCGCCTCTCGAAGCGCCACGGCGCGGTGAGCGTCACGCAGTACCGCGACGAGGGCTTCCTGCCCGAGGCACTGCTCAATTACCTGGCGCGCCTGGGCTGGTCGCACGGCGACAGCGAGGTTTTCCCGCTCAAGCAGCTGGTCGAGTGGTTCGACTTCAAGCACGTCAGCCGCTCGCCGGCGAAATTCGATCCGGAAAAAGCGCTGTGGATGAACCAGCAGTACATCAAGAGCGCGGACGATTCGCGTCTTGCTTCTCTTTTAAGTTCTTTTCTTGAAATTAAAGCAGGTCCACCCCTGGAAAAAGTCGTATCTCTGCTGAAAGACCGCGCCAACACCATTCAGCACCTGGCCGAGTCGGCGCGCATGTTCTACGTCTACGAAGAGCCGTCGGCGAAGCACCTGGCCGAGTTGCTCAACGAAAAGACGCGCCCCGCGCTGCAGATGCTCGCGGCGAAGCTCGCCGGGACGCCCTGGGACCGCAAGTCGCTCGGCGCCGCGGTGAGCGAGGTGTTGAAAGCCAGCGGCCTTAAAACGCCCGAGCTCGCGATGCCGGCGCGGCTGCTGATCACCGGCCGCACGCAGACGCCGTCGCTGGACGCGGTGCTCGAACTGATCGGGCGCGAAGCCGTGCTCGCGCGCCTCGCCCGGCACCTGCAGGGCGGCTGAACCCGGTGCTATAATCCGCGCCCTTGCGTGGGGGTATAGCTCAGCTGGGAGAGCGCTTGCATGGCATGCAAGAGGTCAGCGGTTCGATCCCGCTTACCTCCACCAGTCCGAGGGCAGGATCAGAAGCACAACTGCGGCAACCGCAGTCCCCATCGTCTAGAGGCCTAGGACATCGCCCTTTCACGGCGGTAACCGGGGTTCGAATCCCCGTGGGGACGCCATTATTCGGCAGCGCGACTACGCGGCCTTTCGCACCTTCAGCTCGACGCGCATGCCGGCATGGCCGAGCATGTTGACCAGCGCATCGAGGCTGAACTTGTCGATCTTGGCCTTCAGGAGATCGTTGAGGCGCGGTTGCGTCACGCCCATGCGCGCCGCGCATTCCTTCTGCGACTGCCCGCTCGAACGCACGTAGCGTTCGATCCGGCTCATCAGTTCGGAGCGCAGGATGAGGTTCTGCGCGTCCTCGCGGGAATACCCGAGGTCGAGGAACACGTTGC
>JBBPIU010000115.1:0-9642 GCA_038040245.1 Pseudomonadota bacterium
GATTCCCGGCCCTCGAGTTCAGAGCGCAGCGAGTCGATCCTGGCGCGCAGCGCGGCAAGATCCTCCTCGCGCGTCGCCCCGAATGCCGCCGCATGGTTCATGCCGGCATGGACCATGCAGGCGGTGAGGGCGAGGCGGAGAAGGAAATTCGCCGTCAGGGTTTGGCCTTGCCTTGCGCTGCTACCGCGGCGACGCGTTTTGCTATTTCCGCCGCATCTCCGAGGTAGTGATGCTTGAGCGCTCGCAGCTGGTTGTCCAGCTCGTAGACCAGCGGCACGCCGGTGGGCACGTTCAAGCCGACGATGTCCGCGTCCGACACGCCGTCCAGGTGCTTGATCAGCGCGCGCAGCGAGTTGCCATGCGCAGCGACGAGAATCCGGCGGCCGCCGCGCACTGCCGGCGCGATCGTGCTTTCCCAGAAGGGGATCACCCGCGCCACCGTGTCCTTCAGGCATTCCGTTCTCGGCACGGCCACCCCCGCGTAGCGCAGGTCGCGCGCTTCGTGGCGCGGGTCGCCGGGTTCCAGCGCCGGCGGCGGCGTGTCGTAGCTGCGCCGCCAGGCCAGCACCTGCGCCTCGCCGAACCGGGCCGCCGTCTCGGCCTTGTTCAGGCCCTGCAGCGCGCCGTAATGGCGCTCGTTCAGGCGCCAGTCCTTGGCCACCGGGATCCAGAGCTGGTCGAGTTCCTCGAGCGCGAGGTTCAGCGTGCGGATGGCGCGTTTGAGCATCGAGGTGTAGGCGAAATCGAAGGCGTAGCCCTCGGTTTTCAGCAGGCGGCCCGCACTGCGCGCCTCCTCGACGCCCTGCGCCGAGAGATCGACGTCGGTCCAGCCGGTAAAGCGGTTCTCGCGGTTCCAGCCGGATTCACCGTGCCGCAGAAGCACGAGCTTGTGCATGCACTGAATTATAATGCGGTGATCCCTATGGAATTCATCACCAAAAACATCTTCCTCATCGTGATCGCCCTGGTCTCGGGCGGCATGCTGATCTGGCCGCTTCTGCGCCGCGGCACGGGCGGACCCTGGGTCAATACCCTTGCGGCGACGCAGCTGATCAACCGCAGCGATGCGCTCGTCGTCGACCTGCGCAGCGCGGAGGACTATGCCAAGGGCCACATCCTCGGCGCGAAGAACATCCCGCTCGCCGATCTGGAGCGGCGCGCAGGCGAGCTCGACAAGCGCAAGGCCAAGCCGGTGATCCTGCATTGCGGCGATGGCAATCGCGCCGGCGGCGGGATGGCGACGCTGCGCAGGAAAGGCTTCGACAGCGTGCACAATCTCGCCGGCGGATACGCCGCCTGGATGCAGGCCGGCCTGCCGGTGGAAAAATGAGGCAGGCGGCATGGCGCGAGTGCTGATCTACTGCACCGCCGGGTGCCCGTATTGCCAGGCCGCCGACCGGCTTCTCGAGCGCAAGGGCGTAGCCGACATCGAGCGCGTGCGCGTCGACCTGGAACCCGCGCGACGCGCCGAAATGCAGCAAAAGAGCGGCCGTTACACGGTGCCGCAGATCTGGATCGACGGCCGGCACGTCGGCGGCAGCGACGACCTGCACGACCTGGATGATTCCGGACAACTCGACCAACTACTTGCAAAGGCGACATGAGCGACCCGACACAACCCGCAGGCGCCGATCCCTCCCCGGCACCAGCGCCGCAGCAACCCTCGTTCCAGATCGAGAAGCTCTACGTCAAGGATCTGTCGCTCGAGGTGCCGAACGCGCCGCAGGTTTTCATGCACACGGAAAACCCGCAGCTCGAGATCCAGGTGCGCAACGAGGGGATGCAGTTCGCCGACGGGCTGTTCGAGGTCACGGTCACGGTCACGGTGACCGCGCGCTCGGGCGAGAAGACCGTGTTCCTCGCGGAAGTGGCGCAGGCCGGGATATTTTCGGCGCGCGGCATCCCGGCGCAGGAACTCGATCCGCTGCTCGGCATCGCCTGCCCGACGATCCTCTACCCGTACGTGCGCGAGGCAATCTCGGACCTGGTGACGCGCGCGGGCTTCCCTGCGGTGGTGCTGGCACCGGTCTCGTTCGAGCAGATCTACATGGAACGCAGGCAGCAGCAGGCCGCGGCCGAGCCGAAGATCGAATCGGCGAACTGAACGTGAAGCGGATTTTCCTTCCCGTTCTGCTGTCCGTGTTCAGCGCGAATGCGGCCGATTTCCGTTCGGTGCAGGACAACGCCGCGGTGCTCTACGACGCGCCCTCGCGGCAGGCGACGCCGCTCTACGTGGTGTCGCGCAGCTATCCGCTCGAGGTGATCGTGAACCTGGAAGCCTGGGTCAAGGTGCGCGACCATGCGGGAGCGCTTACCTGGATCGAGAAAAAAGCGCTCAGCGACAAGCGCATGGTGCTGGTGACTGCTCCTGCGGCGGAGGCGCGCCAGCGCCCCGAAGACGGCGCCCCGGCCGTGTTCGGCGCCGCGCAGAACGTGGCGCTGGAACTGGTCGAGATCGCGCCCAACGGCTGGCTGCGCGTGCGCCACAGCGACGGCGCGACCGGCTTCGTGCGCGCCGCTTCGGTCTGGGGCGACTGAGCAGCGGGGCATGACTGTATTCGCGGTTCTGGGTGCGGGCGCTTGGGGCACCGCTCTTGCAGTTGCACTTGCCGGTCGCCACGAAGTTACGTTATGGGCGCGTGACGCCAAGCAAGCACTCTCTCTCGTCGCGGAACGCCGCAATGCGCGCTACCTCCCCGAGATTGCGCTGCCGGAAGCGCTACGCGTCGAATCCGCTCTGGACCGGGCGCTGTCAGGCGCGGAACTCCTCGTCGCCGCAACGCCCGTGGCGGGTTTGCGCGACCTGCTGGGCAAACTGAAGGGCGGCAAAGTCCCGCTGGTCTGGCTTTGCAAGGGATTCGAGCAGGACAGCGCCGCGTTGCCGCACGAAATTATCGCGGCCTCGGGCATCCGCGCGCCCAGCGGAGCGCTGTCCGGGCCGTCGTTCGCGCTGGAGGTGGCCAAGGGGTTGCCCTGCGCTCTGACCCTGGCGTCGGCCGATGCCGCGTTTGCGGCGAATACCGCTGCCCAGTTGCATGGCGGCAGGCTGCGCGTCTATCACTCGGACGACGTGGTGGGCGTCGAGATCGGCGGCGCGGTCAAGAACGTGCTCGCGATCGCGGTCGGCATCTGCGACGGCCTGGGTCTCGGACAGAACGCGCGCGCGGCGCTCGTCACCCGCGGTCTGGCCGAACTCGCGCGCCTGGGCGTTGCGCTCGGCGGGCGCGCCGAAACGGTGATGGGGCTGACCGGTGCGGGCGACCTGATCCTCACTGCAACCGGCGACCTGTCGCGCAACCGGCGCGTCGGCCTCGAACTCGCGCGCGGTAAGTCACTGCAGGCAATCGTCGCGGGCCTCGGCCACGTTGCCGAAGGGGTGCGCTCGGCGCACGCGACGCTGGCGCGCGCAAGAAGCTGCGCGGTGGAGATGCCGATCACCGCCGCGGTGAACGCAGTGCTCGAGGGAAGCCTTACGCCCCAACAGGCCGTCGAGTTGCTGCTCGCGCGCGATCCGAAGGGCGAGTAGTCCTGGCAAATGAATGGAGTCAGGGGGCGCAAACGAGGCTGTAGCCCATCGCGGCGGATGTGCCGGGTGGTATGTATCGCCATTCGCCAGGAGTGTCCGACGACACAAGAGTCTGCCTCGTTGCCATCGGCCCGGAATGTGTGGAGACCGAGAGCAGCCTGAATCTCTCGTTCGCGCAGTCGTATTCTCTAAACAATCGCCTCGACATCTCGCCGTTGCGGTGTCTTTTCTTCAGGTCTTGCATTGCCCAGACCCTACGCATCTGACCAATTTTGCGGATCGTGGCAGGGTCGATGTAGGCGACCAAAACATCTGTCTCGCCCACCTTCTCCCAATCCGCCCAGGCTGGGGCGGCTGTAACTATCAGCAACAACGTCAAGATGACGCGCATCTTTCCCTCCCGGCCGACGTTTCTACCTTACTCCTACAATCCCAAGCGGTTTATCCACAGGCTGTGCGTGGCCGGGCTCAGGCGCCGCCTGCAAAGCCCGACTGCCGCCAGGCTTCAAAGACGGTAACGGCGACCGCGTTAGAGAGATTCAGGCTGCGGTTTCCCGGTTGCATCGGCAGGCGCAGTCGCCTCGCGGGTTCGAAATCCTGCAAGATGTTTTCCGGCAGACCGGCGGTCTCGGAGCCGAAGACGAAAACATCGCCTTCCTGAAACCGGATATCGAATACGCTATTTCCGGCCCGCGTCGTCACGGCAAAAAGACGTTGTCCATGCAAAGCCGAATGACAGGACCACCAATTTGAATGCACGCGCACGCTGGCGTACTCGTGATAGTCCAGCCCGGCGCGCTTCAATTGCCGGTCGTCCATGGAAAAGCCGAGGGGTTCCACCAGGTGCAGGCGCGCGCCGGTGTTGGCGGCGAGGCGGATCACGTTGCCTGCGTTGGGCGGAATCTCCGGATGGACGAGGACGATGTCGAACATCAGTACGCTTGCCCAGGCGGAAAAGTCCGGGCGATGACCCAGTTTTCCACGTGCGCCGCGCCGGCGCGCTTCAGCGTGGCCGCGACCTCGTCCAGCGTCGCGCCAGTGGTCATGACATCGTCCAGCACCGCGACCCTGGCGCCCGCCATCAGCCGCGGGCAATGGAACGCGCCGCGCACGTTCTTCGCGCGCTCGGTCAGGGGCAGCTCTGCCTGCGCCGCCGTGTCGCGTCGGCGCTCGCAGAGTTCCGCCGCCAGTCGCGTTCCGGTGGCGCGCGTCACGTGCCGCGCGATCTCGAGCGCCTGGTTGTAGCCCCGGCTGCGCAACCGCTCGGCAGACAGCGGCACCGGGACGATGCAGTCCGCGCGGCTGTTGCTTGAAATGCAGGTTGCAAGAAGCTCCCCCAGGAAGGGCGCCAGCGCCAGTTCGCCACGGAACTTGAGCGACTGCACCAGCACGTCGGCTGGAAAACCGTAGGCGAGCGCGGCGAGCGTTGCGTCGTACTGCGGGGCCTGCGTCAGGCAACGGCCGCACACGGCGCCCCCGGGCGAGGCGAGTGCGCAGCGCGGGCAAAGCGCCCCCTTCAGGCGGGGCAAGTCCGCATCGCACTGGGTGCACAGGATGTCTGCAGCCTTTCCCCTGCAAAGAAAGCAGCTGCCGCTGAACAACAGATTGCCGATGCGCGGCCCGACGTTCGCCAGCATGAAGAATATTGTGCGCTAGACTGCCCGCATGTGGAGTGTTGAGGCGCTTTCAGGCGATCTCGCCGCGGGTCGCACCACCAGCCGCGCGCTGGTGGAAACGGCCCTGGCGCGGATTGCCGAACCGGCGGGCGAGGGCGCGCGCGCCTTCATTAAAGTATATGCGGAATCGGCGCGCGCCGACGCCGACCAGGCGGACCGGCTGCGCAAGGCCGGAATCGTCCGCTCGACGGTCGACGGATTGCCGGTCTCGGTGAAGGACCTGTTCGATGTCGGCGGCGATGTGACGCGAGCCGGCTCCAAAGTGCTCGCCAATGCGCCGGCAGCGCGCGCGGACGCGCCTGCCGTCGCCAGGCTTCGCGCTGCGGGCGCAGTGATCGTAGGGCGCAGCAACATGGTCGAGTTCGCATTCGGCGCGGTGGGGACAAACCCTCACTATGGAACACCCAAAAATCCTTGGGATCGAAAAACCGGGCGTGTCCCCGGCGGCTCCTCCTCGGGCGCCGCGGTCTCGGTGGCCGACGGCATGTGCGTGATGGGCCTGGGTTCCGACACGCGCGGCTCGATCCGGCAACCGGCGGCGCTGTGCGGCATCGCCGGGTTCAAGCCGACGGCGCGGCGCGTGTCGCGGCAAGGCGCTTTTCCGCTTTCATACACTCTCGATTCCATCGGCCCGCTCGCCAACACGGTGGAGTGCTGCGCGGCCTATGACGCGGTTCTCGCCGGCGAATCCGATGCGGCGCTGAAAGAACTGCCCGCGCGCGGACTGCGCCTGCTGCTGCCGCGCTCGAGCGCGCTCGAGGACCTCGATCCGGCAGTGGCGAAGGCCTTCGAATCCTCTCTCGCCGCGCTGTCGCGCGCCGGCGCGGTGATCGAAGAGCGCAAGGTGCCGGCGTTCGACCGCCAGGCGGAATATTTCAGAAACGGCGGCTTTGCGGCGTCGGAGGCCTATGCGATCCATCGGCGCTGGACCGCGCGCTTGGGCGAATACGACCCGCGCGTCGCCAAGCGCGTGACCCTGGGCAAGGACATCGCGGCCTGGGAACACGTCGAACTCGGCCTGATGCGCGAGGCCTACATGAAGGAGATCGGCGAGCTGATGGCGCCGTTCGACGCCTTCTTGATGCCGACCGCGCCCTGCATTGCGCCGACGATCGCCGAAGCGAGCGCGAGCGACGAGGCCTACTTCCGCTGGAACTCGCGCATCCTGCGCAACACCGGCCTCGCGAATTTTCTCGACGGCTGCGCCGCGACGCTGCCCTGCCACGCGCCGGGCGAGGCGCCGGTGGGCTTGATGGTCTGCGGCGTGGCGATGTCCGACCGGCACGTGCTTGCCGCAGCGTGCGCCGTGGAAGGCGTGCTTGCCCGGGGAAACTGAGCCGGCGCGCCTGCGCCCGCCCGGCTACGCGATAGACGCGCGCATCGCCCGGCGCCGGTTCGAGCGGGCGGCAAACAGCTATGCGCAGGCCTCCAGGCTCGAAGCGGAAATCGGCGCGCGCATGCTGGAGCGCCTCGATTACGTGAAGCTCGCGCCGCGCCGCGTGCTCGATGCCGGCAGCGGCCCCGCGCGCGATGCGCGCGCGCTGGCGAAGCGATACCGGAAGGCGGACGTGCTTGCCGTCGATTTCTCGCAGGCGATGCTGCACGCCGGCCGGCCGCGCCTGCGCTTTTTCCAACGGCGGCCGCCGAAGCCGGTGTGCGCCGATCTGGCCCGGCTGCCCCTTGCGCCCGCGACGATCGGGCTGGTCTGGTCGAACATGGCCCTGCATTGGGCGGCGGACCCGTTCGCCGCCTTGCGCGAACTCCATCGCGTGCTCGCGATCGAGGGACTGCTGATGTTCAGCACGCTCGGCCCCGATACGCTCGCCGAACTGCGTTCGGCGGCGGGCGCGGCGCGGGTGCATTCGTTCGCCGACATGCACGACCTGGGCGACATGCTGGTCGCGGCGGGCTTCGCCGAGCCGGTGATGGATATGGAGCGCGTCACCATGGTGTACGCCGACGGCGAGGCGCTGCTCGCCGATCTGCGTGCGAGCGGCCAGACCTGCGCGCTGACGGGGCGCGCGCGCGGCCTCGCCGGACGGCGGTTCCGCGCTACGCTGATGGAGAAACTCGCGGCGCAGCGCCGCGCGGGCAAGTTTTCCGTCAGCTACGAAGTGGTGTACGGCCACGCCTGGAAAGCGGCGCCCCGCCAAGCCGCCGACGGGCGCGCCATCGTGCAGTTCGAACGCCGGCGCTGATTGAGTAGGGGCCCCGCTGTGGTAATGTTGCGCGGCGGATTACGAGAGGATTGATCGATGATGGCAAGCAAGTCGGCACGCAGCTTCGCAACCCGGGCGGGCATGGTGCTCGCCGCAGCCATCGGGGCGACCTTTTCGGGCCTGGCGCCGGCGCTCGAGTGGAATCTGCAGCCCGCGGGCAGCACGCTCGCCGCCGACATTCACAGCCTGCATGAATACGTGATGATCCTGTGCACCGTGATTTTCATCGGCGTGTTCTGTTTCATGTTCTGGTCGGTGTATGCGCACCGCAAGTCGGTTGGCCACAAGGCGGCGAATTTTCACGAGAATATCGGCGTGGAGATTGCCTGGACGGTAATCCCGCTGATCATCCTCGTGATCATCGCCTGGCCCGTCACCAAGACGGTGATCGCGCAGAAAGACACCGCCAATGCCGACATTACCGTCAAGGTGGTGACCCAGGACGAGTACAGCAAATGCGTCGGCGACCGGATGAAGCTGATCGCGGCCGCGGCCGACGATCCCGGCAAGCAGTACGCGGTGGAAGGAAGTGTCTGGTTGAACCCGGTTTCACGCAGGCATTAATTTGATATTATTGTTCCCGGGTAAGCTAGGTGTAGTGCTTCACCCGTGTTCTTTAATCGAGTTGCGTTTGGGAGTTGAATCCGCGCATGGCTTTAGCAATCGTATTGATATTGTTGGTCCTCGGCTCTGTCCTTTTTCAATTCCTGAGCCCGTGGTATTTCACACAGATCGCCTCCAATTGGGGCACGATCGACGACACGATCAGCATCACGTTCTGGGTCACGGGGTTTGTCTTCGTCGCCGTCAATTTGTTTATGGCTTATTGCGTGATCCGCTACCGTCACCGGACGGACAGACGGGCGGCGTACGAACCCGAGAACAAGAAGCTGGAATGGTGGCTCACCGGATTGACCACAGTGGGCGTCGCCGCCATGTTGGCCCCCGGCTTGTTTGTCTGGGCGGATTTCGTCGAGGTGCCGAAAGACGCGGCGGTGTTTGAGGCCGTGGGCAAGCAATGGTACTGGAGCTTTCGCTTCCCCGGGAAGGACGGCAAGCTGGGTACCGTCGATGCCCGGCACGTCAGCGATAAAAACCCGTTTGGCATGAATCCCGGCGATCCCAACGGACAGGATGACATCCTGGTAGCAAGCCCGGAGCTACATCTCCCCGTCGGCAGGCCGGTCAAGCTGCTGCTCCGCTCTATAGACGTCCTGCACAACTTCGCTGTACCACAGTTCCGGGCCAAGATGGATCTGGTGCCGGGCTTGGTCACATTTATCTGGTTCACCCCCACCCGAACCGGGAAATTCGACCTCCTCTGCAACGAATTATGCGGCGTCGGGCACTACGTCATGCGTGGCAAAGTCATCGTGGAAGAAGAGCGCGCGTTTCAGGCGTGGTTAACCGGCCATCCGACGTTCGCGCAAACCTCAGCGCAAGCAGCCGGCGATGCTGCCGCAGGCAAGCCGCTCTATGCAATGTGTGCTGCCTGTCATGGCTTGCAAGCGGAGGGTAACCTTGCGCTGAATGCGCCGAAATTGACTGGGCAAGGCGACTGGTATCTGCAACGGCAATTGAAATATTTCAAGAACGGTACTCGGGGGACTCACGACAAGGATGTGTTCGGTAAAATGATGGCGCCGATGGCGGCGACGCTGGGTGATGACACCGCCATCGATAATGTCAGCGCTTATATCAAGACGCTGCCGGATAATCCTGCCCCGGCCACGGTGAAGGGCAATGCGAACAACGGTCAAAAGCTTTATGTAACGACCTGTGGAGCCTGTCACGGTCCGAATGGGCGGGGCGTACAGTCGATGAATGCCCCCGGGCTGAAGGGTATGAGCGATTGGTATTTGGTCACTCAATTGAAAAATTTCAAACAGGGTATTCGCGGCGCCCATCCAAAAGACATGTACGGTCCGCAGATGGCATCTATGGCCGCAGTTATGGCCGACGACCAGGCAATCAATGACCTGGTTGCCTACATCAATACCTTGCAATGACCGAGCATCAATGAAGAAGTAGCCAAGAGGAGATCTTGATGGAATACGTTGCGCATGACGAAAACTCTTTTGTTCCACCTGCAGAAGTCGAAGAGGTAGAACTCTACCACCCGAAAACTTGGGTGGGGAAGTACGTCTGGAGCCAGGACGCCAAGATCATCGCCATCCAGTACGCGGTCACCGCGATCGGGATAGGGTTGGTGGCGTTGGTG
>JBBPIU010000116.1:0-9462 GCA_038040245.1 Pseudomonadota bacterium
ACTTCACCTTCGCCGCAGCGTCCATTCCGCCCGCATAGGAATTGCAAGCGACGAGGTCAGTGTGCAGCACGCCGGGCGCGAGGCGCGCGAGGCGCGCCAGCGTATCGCCGTACATCCACATGCCCGGGTTCGGATTGCCCGCGAGCGGCACCTGCGCCGCGTGGCCCCAGATCGTCTCCATGTCGAACGCAGATTGATCGTTGCGCCGGGCCGCATCCAGAAAGCCCTCCGACACCTTCATCGGATACGCGGTGCCGATCAAGGCAATCCTGTCGGTTGAATCCGGATAACGCGCAGCGAACTCCAGCGCGATGAGCGAGCCCATCGAATGACCAACGACCATTGCTTTTGCAATTTTCAGTGCATTCAAGAAGGCAAAAACCCAATCCGTCATTCCCTCCACAGTCGCCAGCGGCGGCCCCTCGGAGCGCCCATGCGCGGGCAGATCGACTGCAAGTACGTTGAAGCCGTGATAGCCGAAGTAGCGGCTCTGCAGCCCCCACCAGGAATGATCCAGCCCGGCGCCGTGCACGAACACGACGCTGCGCTTCGAAGGATCGACGTCGTGCGCCGCCGTGTAGGCAAACACTGTTTTGCCGTTGATCTGCAGCTGCATTACTTCGACTTGGAAGCAACCGCGAGCGCGCGATCGAGATCCTGGATCAGGTCTTCGACATCCTCGAGGCCGATCGAAAGCCGAACCGTGCCGGGGCCGATGCCGGCCTTTTTCAGGTCCTCGTCCGACATGCGGTAGTGCGTCGTGGTGGCGGGATGGATCACGAGCGACTTGGCGTCGCCGACGTTCGCGAGGTGCGAAAACACGCGCAGCGACTCGATGAAACGCCGCCCTGCTTCGCGTCCGCCCTTGATGTCGAAGGAAAACACCGCCCCGCAGCCTTTGGGAAGAAGCCTCTTTGCGAGGGCGTGGTCTGGATGGTCTGGATTTTCCGGGTAAAGAATTTTTTCCACAAAAGAGCTTGAAGAAAGAAAACCAACAATCTTCCTCGTGCTCTCCACGTGGCGCGGCATGCGCAGGTGCAGCGTCTCGATGCCCTGCAGGATCTGGAACGCGGTCATCGGCGCCATGCAGGCGCCGAAATCGCGCAATCCTTCGCGCCGCGCGCGCAGCAGGAAGGCGCGGGTGCCGGACTCTTCCTCGAAATCCATGTTGTGGAAACCCGCGTAGGGCGCGGTGAGCTGCGGAAATTTGCCGCGATTCTCCCCGCTTCCTTCCCAATCAAAGCGGCCCGAGTCCACCAGCACCCCGCCGATCGCGATGCCGTGCCCACCGAGGAACTTGGTGGCGGAGTGATACAGCAGGTCCGCGCCGAGCTCGAAAGGCTTCATCAGCCAGGGCGTGGTGAAGGTCGCATCCACCAGCAAAGGCACGCCGGCGTCGTGCGCGATCTTCGACACCGAGGGGATGTCCAGCACGTCCAGGCCCGGATTGCCGAGGGTTTCGCCGAAGAGGAGGCGCGTATTCGGCTTTATCGCATGGCGAAAATCCTCCAAGTTCCTGGGAGAAACGAAAGTCGTCTCTATGCCAAATCTCTTCAGCGTGTAGCCGAGCAGGTTGTGCGAGCCGCCGTAGAGCGCGGCGGACGCCACGACGTGGCTGCCCGCGTCCATGAGCGTTACGATCGCCAGGTGCAGCGCCGCCTGCCCGCTCGCGGTCGCGATCGCACCGACGCCGCCCTCGAGCGCGGCGATGCGCTCCTCGAGCACCGCGACCGTAGGATTCGAGATCCGCGAGTAGACATGCCCCGCGCGCTCCATGTTGAATAGCGACGCTGCGTGCGCGGTGTCGCGAAACACGTACGAGGTCGTCTGGTAGATCGGCACCGCGCGGGCGCCGGTCGCCGGATCAGGCGATTGCCCGGCATGCAACGCGAGCGTGTCGAAGCCGGGGTATTTAGGACCGGACATGAGACGTCCGGTTAAATGCAGGGCCGGCCACCTCTAAACCTCAGTGCAAGTGTTTGCGCGAGGGCCGCGTCGCGGTCTCGAAGGCGCGCTCGGGCTTCTTGGCGTCCGCCGCGTGCTCCTTCCAGTCCTGCTCGAACAGCCGGTCCACCACCGCGGCCACTTCGGCGACGCGCTCCTTGCTGAACTGGCGCGCGAGCAGCGCCGAGACGTCCTCAATCATGCAGCGGCGCTGCGCTTCATGGATCGCGTTCGCCGTCGGGCCGACGAACAACAGCCGCGACTCCTGCTCGCCGTCGTCCAGGTAGAGCGTGAGCTCCACTTCGACCGCCTCGAAGCACAGCGGCCCGAGGTTCTCGAGCACCGAATCGAGCGCGGGATGAAAGCTGCGGCCGATCTCGCCGGTCCAGCACATCAGGAACATCAGCTCTTTTTCGTCGAAGCGCAGGCCGGGCTCTTCCGGCTCGAGGCTCTTGACGTCGGCGAGGCCCTCTGCATCGAGGTACTCGAGCAAGGGCGCAAGCGCCTGCTCGATCTGCTTTTTGGACACGCCTTCCAGCATCGGGATGTCGGCGTGCAGGTGCACTTCCATGCGCATGGCGGCTTTTCCCGGGGATAGGGACGTGCATTTTATCACGCGCAAAACAGGCCAAACCGACCATCGGCGCCCGTCAACTGACCTGCGGCGCCGCGCGTTTCCGGAGATAACCCGACAATGGGCTTGCACGAACTAGGGTTTGGGAGACGCGTCGCCCGAACCCTTAGCTGCCGACGGAGGTAGCCATGAACGTGATGTACAACAGCGAGAATTACTACGTGGTCGAATTTCCCGGCCGCCACGGCATCGAACTGGTGGACAAGACCACGGGCCGGGCCGGGTTTCTCGAAGGCGCGGTCGAGGTGAAATTCCGCGCCTCGATGGCCGACTTCGCCGCGGGCGAGCCGAGCGTCGAATCGGTGGACGAGTTCCTCGGCCACTACGACGCGCTGCTGACGAACTCCGTCGCACTGCACTGAAAATCCGCTAGCATCGGGCCGATGGTCAGGCCCGACTATGCTGGCGGCGGTTTCGCCAACCTGATTGCCACGCTGGCCGCCGCCCGCGGCGGCGCGCCCAGGCATCCCACGCTCCATGCGCTGCCCCCGAAGGAAATCGAGGACGCGACAAGTATCGTCTTCGTCATCATTGATGGACTGGGCGACCGGTATTTGCTGGCCAATGGCGATGGCGGGCCGCTTGTCCACCATCGGCGCGGCACCATCAAGGCGGTGTTCCCTTCCACTACCGCCAGCGCCATCACCACCTCCTTCACCGGCGCGACGCCGCTGGAGCACGGCCTCACCGGCTGGTTCACTTACTTTTCCGAGGCTGCCTGCGTCGCCGCGCCGCTGCCATTCCAGAGACGTGGCGAGAAAGCCTCGATCGGCGTTCTGCCCGGCAGGATTTTCGTAGAACCCTCCTTCTTCGACACGCTGGCGACACGCAGTATCGTGGTCTCCTATCGGCCGATCATCGACTCGCAGTACAACCGCCACCATTGCGGCCGCGCCGCGCGCCGCGCCTACGACAATCTCGCGGGCTTCCTGGACGAAACGGTGAACGCGGTGAAATCAGGTCCCGAGCGCAAGCTGGTCTACGCCTACTGGCCGGAGTTCGATGCGCTTGCGCACCGGCACGGCGTCGCGAGCGCCGAGGTGCGCGCGCATTTTGCAGAACTGGATGCGATGTTCGGCGCACTGCTGGCGCGCCTCTCCGGAACCGATACGTTCGTCGTCCTGACGGCCGATCACGGCTTCATCGACAGCCCGCCGGAGGAATCGGTGGAACTGCCCGCGGCGCTCGCCGCGCTGCTGCGCTTTCCGCTTTGCGGCGAACGCCGGGTCGCATTTTGCCATGTATATGATGAAAAAATATTTCTTGAAAAAGCGAAAGAAATTCTCGGCGATCGCGCGTACGTGCGGCCAAGCCAGGAGCTGCTGGACGAAGGCTGGTTCGGGACCGGGCGCGCGCATCCGCATTTCGCGGAGCGAATCGGCGACGTGGCGCTGGTCATGAAGGGCCGCGGCACGGTAAAAGACTGGGTGACCGGCGAGCCGCGGCACCTGCACATCGGCAATCACGGCGGCATGAGCGAGGACGAAATGAATATTCCCCTGGTGGTGGCGAAAACATGAAAACACACGCGAACGGCATCGAGATCAACTACGAACTGCACGGCAAGGAAGGCGCGCCGTGACTGGTGCTAAGCCATTCGCTCGCCTGCAGCGTGCGCATGTGGGATCCGCAGATTGCGGCGCTCAAGGACCAATACCGGATCCTCGCCTGCGACACACGCGGCCACGGCGCGAGCGAGGCGACAAAGGGCGCGTACACGCTGGAACTGTTGGCAGATGATCTTTTCTTTCTCTTGAAGGAATTGAAAATAGAAGAGGCCCATTACTGCGGGCTTTCCATGGGCGGGATGATCGGCCAGACCTTTGCGCTGAAATATCCCGGCGTATTCCAGACGCTGACGCTGGCCGACACCACCAGCCGATATCCGGCCGAGGCTGCGGCCGCCTGGGCCGAGCGCATCCGGACGGCTGAAACGAAAGGCATGGAGCCGCTCGCGCAGCCGACGCTGGAGCGCTGGTTCACCGAGCCTTTCCGCAACAACAACCCCGCGGCCGTGGGCGCCATCCGCAAACTGATCGTCGCCACGCCGGTGGCCGGCTACGTAGGTTGCAGCCACGCGATCCCAAAAATCAATCTCACGGCGCGGCTGAAGGAGATCCGGTGCCCGATCCTGGTGATCGTGGGGGAACAGGATCCGGGAACGCCGCCGGCGATGGCGCGCGAGATCCATGACAACGCGCCCGGCTCGAAACTCGTGGTACTGCCGCAGGCAGCGCACCTCGCGAACATCGAGCAGCCCGAAGGCTTCAGCCGCGCGCTGCGCGACTTTCTCAGGTCGAGCTGATCCCGGCGACCCCTCGGTCGATGAACTCCCGGGACTGCTCCAGCACCGCCCTGCGCCATTCCGGAGCGGCCGGGTAGAAGGCCGCTTCGTATTCGCGCCGCACCTTCGCGGCGAGCACCGGATCGCGCGGACCCTCGAAGCGCATCCAGCGCTGCGCAAGACTGGCGCGCTGCATGTCGCGCCGCGGCAGCGTGCCGAATTCGACCACGATGCTGGTGACCTCCGCCCTGGGCAGCATCTCGGCGAAAGCGCCGATGATGGTGCCGTTGTAGGTCGCGAGCTTCTTGTGCGTCACGCCCTGAAGGTTCACCGCGCGCTCGCCCCACCAGGCGCGGGCGCGCTCGCGCGCGGGCGAGCCTTCTGGATGGAAGCACAAGTAGATGTGCTCGCACCAAGGGCCGATCCCAGTGTGCAGATCTAGGAACGCGACCTTGCGCGTGCGGCCGAGGTGCGTTTCGACCGCACCGCGGAATGCGTTGTTCGCCCATTGCGGCCGGGTGCCGCCGTAGAAGACACCGTCGGCGTGTGTGTACTGGCCGCCGTTGAACGCGTCCGAGAAGGCCTTCTCGCCGACACGCTCACGGAACGCGTCCAGCCGACCAAAGACCCCGTCGATCGCCTCTTCGTCCCAGCGTTCCGTGACGATCTGCGGGTGCAGTTCCTGATAGCCCCGGTTCACAGGCAGCGGCTTCGAGAAATCGATGAAATTCCTGTTCAGGTCGACGTTCTCTTCGGTAGTGCGCGTCTTGTGCGCGAAGCCCCAGGGATTCTGGGCATGAAAAAAAATCACCGCGATGTCCTTGGGCAGCCGCGGCCTGCCGCGCAGCCAGGCGCGCTGCGCCGCCGAGCCGGAATAGCCCCCGATGCCGTGCGTGCCGCTGCCGACGACGAATACGCGCGAGGCGTCCCCCGGTCCCAGCACCGACACGTCGAGGAACAGCCGCTCGCCGGTGGGCCCTCTCTCGGCCGGATGTTCGTAGCTGGCGAGCTTTGCGCCGGCATGCCGCGCGGCCTCGACAAACTTGCGGCGCGCCTCGGCGTAGGAATCGGAGAAAGCCCCAAGTTCAGCCATCGCCCCCAAGCCTACCTGATTAAAATAACCCTACCAAGGAGGACGAAACCATGCCCCAATCCCGCCGCACGTTTCTGGGTGGCGTCGCCGGTGCCGGCGCCTATGCACTGCTGGGCGAAGCGCGGGCGCAGGACAAACCTGCGGCCGCAGGCGCTACCGCGCCCGCATCGCCGCCGGGTACCCTCGCCAACGACGCAATCAAGCGCGACAAGCACGCAGCGATGCAGTACCACTCCGAGCGCCCGATCACAGGATCGGTGCCGGCGCACCAGCACGATTTCGACATCACGCCCACGGACCGCATGTTCGTGCGCAACAACCTGCTCACGCCGGACTTGGACGCCGCGCAGCACCGCCTCACGGTGAAAGGCCTGGTGGACAGGGAGGTCTCGTTCTTGCTCGACGAGCTGAAGAACGCCTTTCCCGCGGTGACCCTGCAAGGCATGCTCGAATGCGCGGGCGCGGGCCGCACCAACTACCAGCCGAGCGCGAGCGGCACACCGTGGGGCCAGACCGGCGGCATGGGTTGCCCGGCGTGGACCGGCGTGCGGCTTGCCGACGTGCTCAAGGCCGCCGGGCTGAAGTCCAATGCAGCGCATGTCGCCGGACAGGGCGGCGACCCGGGCATGATCGCGACCGCCGCGCCGGTGATCCGCTCGGTGCCGATCGCCAAGGCGTTGGACGAGAACACGCTGCTCGCCTGGGACATGAACGGCGCGCCGCTGCCGAAGATTCACGGCTTTCCGTTGCGCCTGGTCGTGCCGGGCTGGGTGGGCTCCGCATCAACCAAGTGGGTGAACACGCTGAGCGTGCTCGATGCGCCGTTCAAGGGCACCTATATGACGAGCAGCTACGTGATGCCGAAATGGCCGGTCGAACCCGGCCAGAAAATGCCCCCCGACACGGTCTCGGCCGAAGCCTGGCCGGTAAAGTCGATGATCACCTTCCCGGCGCCGAACGCGCGCGTCAAGGGAGCCGAACGCATCACGCTGCGCGGCCGCGCCTGGGTCGGCGAGGGCGCGATCGACCGCGTCGAGATCTCGGTGGACGAAGGCGTCACCTGGCAGCGTGGGCGACTGGCCTCGCGCGGCGACAAGTACGCCTGGCGCACCTTTACCTTCGACTACCAGCCGCAGCGCTTCGGGCACATGACTTTCCTCGCGCGCGCCTGGGACGACCGCGGCAACGCGCAGCCGATGGTGTCCGCCTGGAACCCGCTCGGCTATTTCTGGAACGGCGTGCACCGCGTGGGGGTCCTGGTTGAGGCGTAGCGGTTTTGCCTTCATTTTTCTCGGATTAATATCTTTTTCGGGAGAAGCGCAGGACAGACTCACCTCCGGTCCCGGTTCCACCCTGACCGAGAACAAATGCAAGATCTGCCACGAGCTGCAGCACATCCGCAGGACGCCGCTGTCGCGCGGCGAGTGGGCCGACAACCTGAAGAACATGCGCGAGCGCGGCACGCCGATGACCGACGACGAGCTCGCGGTGATTCTCGACTATCTCTCGGCCTACTACAGCCGCAATCCGGCGCCACCGCCCGCGCCCGACACGCTTCGCGCTTCGGGCGGCGATCCGGTGGCGCAGCTGCTCGAGGCGCACGCCTGCAGCGGTTGCCACACTCTGGACAAGCGGGTCGTCGGCCCCTCGTTCCGCGAAATCGCGCAGCGCTATGCGGGCGATGCCGGCGCGGCGGCGCGCCTGGCGGCCAAGGTGCGCAGCGGCGGCCAGGGCGCATGGGGGCAGGTGCCAATGCCGCCCGCCGCCGGCGTCGCCGACGCCGAGCTCTCGAAGCTGATCGAGTGGGTGCTGGCGCAGAAATGACGCGCCGCTAGCAGTGGTATCGTTGGATTATCCATGGCACAGCGCGATGTCCTGAAACGGGTGGTTATGGGCTTGGCCCTCGTGTCTCTGCTCGCCGCCATGAATTCGGCCGATGCTCAACGCAGGCGCCTGCCCTCGCGTACCGAGCCGATTCCCGATACCGAGTCCGGACGGCCGGCGGGCACCTCGGAACCGGCCAATCCCAGCATGATGATCTATGGGCCGCCGGTGCCGCCGCTCGGCGCGCCGCCGGCCCCTCCAACGCCCGAGCCTTCAGCGACACCCGCGCCCGTTGCTACGCCGCCGGTTGCCGTACCTGCGCCGGTGGTCACGCCCATACCGGCGACGCCGGCTCCAGTGGCCGTTCCAGTGCCCGCGCCCGTTCCTCCGCCTGCACCAGTCGCCGTTCCGGCGCCGCCGCCGCCGGCTCCCGCGCCAGTTGCGATCCCGGCGCCTGTGGTCGCGCCACCACCCGTCATTGCACCGATCGCGATTCCGACACCAGCGCCGCAGCCCACGCCCATTGTGGCGCCCGCTCCTGCAGTTGCGCCAGCGCCTGTCGCGCCAGTTGCAATTCCCGCTCCCGTTGTGCCACGCCCTGTCGCCGTTCCGGTGCCCGCACCGGCGCCGGCCACGCGAGCGATTGCCGCGATCGCGCCCGCAGCCGCGCCAGTGGGAATACCGAAACCCGACAGCAGGCTGATCGAGAACATCTTCGCCTGCCTCGCGCCCGGCCTGCCGCAGGACTGGAAGAAAACCTGGGTGGTGATCACAAACGTGGAAGCCGCCGCGGGGAAGGAACGTGGGTACGAGGCGAAGTTCTTCTACGCCAATTCGTTCGGCGACGACGAGGGCGACGAGTTCGTGCCCTGCAATGCGCAGGAAGTCTCGCGCCGCATCACCGGCCTGAGCGACGCGCTGCCGCCCGAGCGCCGCGGCTGGAAAACGGCGCGGCTGGTGATCGACAACGAGGGCGAGTTCGAGCTGAAGTACGACTACACGAAGTAATCAAGCCTTGCGCAGAAAATCGAAATCGCAGCCGTCTTCGGCCTGCAGCACGTGGTCCATGTAGAGCTTGGCGTAACCCCGTAGCGGGGCCGCTACGGGCGGCTTCCATGACGACTTGCGTTGCGCGAGTTCCTCGGCAGAAACCAGCAACTCGATCCTGCGTTCCTTCACCGAGAGCCTGATCCGGTCGCCGTTGCGTACCAGCGCCAGCGGTCCTCCGACGGCGGCCTCCGGCGACACGTGCAGCACGATGGTGCCGTAGGCAGTGCCGCTCATCCTCGCGTCCGAAATCCGCACCATGTCCTTCAGGCCCGCGCGCGCCAGCTTCTGCGGGATCGGCAGGTAGCCCGCCTCGGGCATCGCGTAGCCGGATTTCGGCCCGGCGTTCTGCAGCACCATGAAATCGTCCGCCGTGATGTCGAGAGCGGGATCGTCCACGCGCGCCGCGAGATCATCCAATGACGTGAACACCACCGCCCTGCCCTCGCGCTCGAACAAATTGGCGTCGGCCGCCGAGCGTTTGAGAATCGCGCCATTCGGCGCCAGCGAACCGAACAACGCCACCAGCCCGCCCTCCTTCGCCAGCGGATCCGACAGCGACCGCACCACCGCGCGATCCACCCAGGCGCCTTCTTCGTGCGCCAGCCGCTCGCCGAGCGTCTCGCCGGTCACGGT
>JBBPIU010000117.1:0-3578 GCA_038040245.1 Pseudomonadota bacterium
GCAGTTGCAAAAAAAGTCTGACGCCTATCTAGCGCATACCTTGTAGGCATGAGACAATAAGGTTTCAGGTATGGAGGTAGGCATGTCAGTCAAGATCACCATGAAAGAAGAACCGAAGCGCACACCGCCCGTCCTGGCGTGGCGGACGCTGCTCAATTTCTTCCGCAGCTTGAAGCAGGGAATCCCCTCACGGATTGACCGGAGTGTGATGCGCTCCCAGTCCGGCCTCGGCCAAACGCAAATTCTGCACGCGCTGAAATACCTCAATCTGATCGACGAGGACGGAACACCATCGCCAAAGCTGGCGCAACTGGTCAAGTCCGAAGGCGCGGAATATCAAAAGGTTTTGCGCGAGGTGCTGACCTCTGCCTATTCGTTCCTGCGAGATTTAAACTTCGACCTCAAGAACGCGACGCACAATCAGCTAGCTGAACGCTTCCAAAAGCTTGCCAGCGGCGACACGGTGCGCAAATGCATGACGTTCTTCATCCCGGCGGCGAAGGAAGCGGGAATCGAAATGTCTCCCTTCATTAAGGAAGTTGGGAAACGCACCCCTTCAAATGGGAAACCGCGCAAGGCTAAACCAGCGATCAAGGATGAACACCGTGAGCAGGAGCGTCATCATGAACAGGAGCATGTTGTGCTGTCGTGGCATGAACTTCTGCTGACAAAATTTCCAAGCTTCGACCCGACTTGGCCGGATGACGTCAAAAGCAAATGGTTCGACAACTTCGCTGCGCTGCGCGTGGCTGGGGAGAAAAAATCGTGAGGGACTAACCAGAGGCCGCGCACCCATGCCACCGGGACGCGGCCCTAATGGACAAGGCCCGCACAGTCCATCTTTTCGAGGGACGACTGTGCGGGCCCGGTGTGGCGCTTACTCGATGGGGTGCGCAGGCTAGCCGCTACGGCCTCCTAAGCTGACAAGACGCGGGATTCGACTTCCCGGCGCTCCACCACTGCATTATATAGGTTCACGTCCTGGGGGCCTATATGCCCGAAACGGCAAGGTCGCATCGACTTGTTACGAATCCCATTCGACCACAGCCTTAATTGGATGGACGGCGTTTTGGCAGCGCTGGTGCCGGCCCTGTAGTTCTTTGACGGTGCCCATCTTCCCGGTGTTCGGGTTATTGATGCGCTGACCGACATAGGCCGTGTCTCCAACACAGGTGTTGCCGCTATCGAATATCGAGGTCGGAATCGAGATGCAGAACCACCCCGATATGAAAGGCACGGTGGCGAGAAGTAAAACTAACCGCAGTCTGGAAACACGCATTACAGCCCCCCCCTCCGGAAGTCCCGTAGTCCGTGGCGTGATTGTATGCTCGCTGGCCGTTCTTATGTAGTCTGGTAGCACTACTTGTCGTCAAGGGACAAATGCCACCGGCGGAGAACTCTGGCAGCCCTATTGATGGGTATATTGAAGGGTATGAAGAAAAAAAGAAATTGAAAGGTTATTTTATAACAATAACTTAGGTTAATTTTTCTGGCGGAGAGAGAGGGATTCGAACCCCCGGTACCCTTGCGGGCACAACAGATTTCGAGTCTGCCGCAATCGACCACTCTGCCACCTCTCCGCGGCCCCGCGCCGCAACCGGCGCGGGAGGCGAATATTATCAGGCCCGAGTGATTTTCTCGGTCCCGCCCATGTAGGGCCGTAACGCTGCGGGAACGGTCACCGAACCATCGGCGTTCTGGTAGTTCTCGAGGATCGCGATCAGCGTGCGGCCCACCGCGAGCCCGGAGCCGTTCAGGGTATGCACCGGTTCGGTCTTGCCCTTGTCGTTGCGGAAGCGCGCCTGCATGCGGCGCGCCTGGAAGGCCTCGAAATTGGAGCAGGAGGAAATCTCCCGGTAGGCCTTCTGCCCCGGCAGCCAGACTTCGATGTCGTAGGTTTTTGCCGCCGAGAACCCGGTGTCCCCGGTGCACAGCGTTACCACCCGGTATGGCAACTCCAGTTTTTTCAGAATCGCTTCGGCATGGCCGGTGAGTTCTTCGTGGCCTTCGTAGGACTTGGACGGATGGATGATCTGCACCAGCTCGACCTTGTCGTATTGGTGATTGCGGATCATGCCCCGCGTGTCCTTGCCGGCCGAACCAGCCTCCGAGCGGAAGCACGGTGAATGACAGACAAATTTAATCGGCAGCTTCTCCAAGGGAACGATCTGGTCGCGCACCACGTTGGTAACCGAATACTCTGAGGTCGGAATCAGGTAGAGGTCGCGGCCTTCGATCTTGAACAGGTCGTCCTTGAACTTGGCGAGGCTCGACACCCCATCCGCGCACTCGCCGGTCACCATGTAGGGCGTGTAGATCTCGGTGTAGCCGTGCTCGCCGGTGTGCACTTCGAGCATGAACTGGCCGATCGCGCGGTGCAGGCGGGCGAGCGCGCCCTTCATGAGCGTGAAACGCGCGCCCGCGATTTTGGCCGCAGTCTCGAAGTCGAGCATTCCCAGGCCCGCACCGATATCGACATGGTCCTTGACCGGAAAGCCGAACTGGCGCGGTTCGCTCCAACTGCGCTCCAGCCTGCAATCCTCCGGGTTCCTGCCGACCGGGACACTCTGGTGCGGGATGTTCGGGATCAGCGAGACGAATTCGCGCTGTTTCGCCTGCACGGCCTCGTTCTCGAGCTCCATCTGCGTCAGCTTGTCGCCGAATTCAGCGACTTCAGCCATTATTTGATCTACGAGTTTTTGATCTTTTTGGGCTTTAGCTTGCCCAATTTGCTTCGAGAGCGCATTGCGTTGAGATTGGTAGTACTCCGTACTCGTCTGAATTGTCTTTCTCTGATCTTCCAATTCCCTAAAACCAGGAGTATCCAATTCGTATCCGCGCGTCGCGAGGCGTTTCGCGGCGGCGTCAATGTCGTTTCGGAGAAGCTGGATGTCGATCATTTGCGTTTCTTGCCTGCTTCGCTGTTGAGCCGGCGCAGTTCATCCAGTTTTTCCCGGATCTTGCCTTCCAGGCCGCGCTCGGTCGGCTGGTACCAGTTCACGGCCGGCATGCCGTCGGGAAAGTAATTCTCCCCCGCGGCGAAGGCGTCCGCCTCGTCGTGCGCATAGCGGTATTCCTTGCCGTAGCCGAGGTCCTTCATCAGCCGCGTGGGCGCGTTGCGGATGTGCAGCGGCACCGGCCGCGTGCCATCCTTCGAGACGAACGCGCGGGCCGCATTATAGGCGTTGTAGACCGCGTTGGACTTCGCCGCGACTGCCATGTAGAGCACGGCTTCGGCGAGCGCGAGTTCGCCTTCGGGCGAGCCCAGCCGCTCGTAAGTCTCGGTGGCGTCGAGCGCGAGGTGCAGCGCGCGCGGATCCGCGAGGCCGATGTCCTCCACCGCCATGCGCACGATGCGCCGCGCGAGATAGAGCGGGTCGGCGCCGCCGTCCAGCATGCGCACCAGCCAGTAGAGCGCGGCGTCCGGATCCGAGCCGCGCACCGACTTGTGCAGCGCCGAGATCTGGTCGTAGAACTGCTCGCCGCCCTTGTCGAAGCGGCGCAGGTTCCTCGCCAGCGTGTCCTCGACGAAAGCGCCGTCGATCGCGCCTTCGGGTTTTGCATTGTGGAGAATTTCA
>JBBPIU010000117.1:3588-9159 GCA_038040245.1 Pseudomonadota bacterium
GCGTTTCCTCGACAAAGGAACCATCAAGAATTTGCTCTTCCTTGTTTTTTGACTTTGAAGCAGTTATCAGAATCTCAACCGCATTCAACAGCCGTCGTGCGTCTCCATCGGCAAAGCCGACCAGGCGGGCACGGGCCTGCTCATCTACCTTCACGCCGGACCGGTCGATGAGCGTGCTCAAATCTTCCTGAGACAAACCTTCAAGAACGTAAACCGTCGCGCGCGACAGGAGCGCCGAATTCACTTCGAACGAGGGGTTCTCGGTGGTCGCGCCGACGAAGGTGAACAGGCCGCCCTCGACGAACGGCAGAAAGGCATCCTGCTGCGCCTTGTTGAAGCGGTGCACCTCGTCCACGAACAGGATGGTCCTGCGCCCGTTCGTGGCCAACGACCGTTCTGCTCTTAGCACTGCTTCACGAATATCCTTGACGCCCGAGAGCACCGCGGAGAGCGCGATGAACTCGGCGTCGAAATCCAGCGCCATCAGGCGCGCGAGGGTGGTCTTGCCCGAGCCCGGCGGCCCCCACAGGATCATGGAGTGCGGCGTGCCCGACTCGAACGCGACGCGCAGCGGCTTGCCCGGCCCGAGCAGGTGCTTTTGCCCGACGATTTCGCCGAGCGAGCGCGGCCTCAGTCGCTCAGCGAGCGGAGCAGCGGGATGCACCGCTTGCTTCGATGCGGTGTGCAGCGCGCCTTCCGGGCCGGGGAAAAGATCACTCCCCAAGGACATCCACCCCCTTGGGCGGGGTGAAGCGGAAGGTGCCGGCGTCGAACTGCGGGTTGCGCACCATGTTGGAAAATCGCAGCACGGTGGTCTGGCCGAAGTGGTCCAACAGCTCCATTGCCTCCACGCCGGAGGTGGACATGCCGAGCCGGATGCGCTCGAAGCCCGATTCCTTCTCGCGCGGCTTCGCCTCCAGCCACTCCAGGCCGTCCTTCTCGCCGGATTCAACGAGCTCGAACGCCTTTTCGATGTCCGAAGCACCGGCCAGCAGGGACGCGGGCGAGGCACCGAGCACGCGCGAGACGCGCCGCACGGTCACCTGGTTCAGGTCCGCGTCGTGGATCCACACGCGGTCGCCGTCGCCGACGATGACCTGCGGCGGCTTGACGTAGGTCCAGCGGAACCGCCCCGGGCGCAGGAAGGAGAAGCTGCCCCTGGATTCCTGCACCACCTTGCCGGTCTTGTCGAAGACCTTCTGCTGGAAATCGGCGCGCGCCGCCTGCGTGGTGCGCAGATAGCTTTGAAAGCGCTCCAGGCTTGAGGAATTTGCATCTTGAAAAAATAAAATCAAAACCAGGGCAAAGAAAGACCTTCCCATTGCGCTACTCCATTTTCGCAGGCACAAGGACTTCACGGTTGCCGTTGGTCTGCATCGACGACACCAGGCCCGCGCGCTCCATGTCCTCGATCAGGCGCGCGGCGCGGTTGTAGCCGACCCTCAGGTGGCGCTGCACCAGCGAGATCGACGGGCGGCGCGTGCGCAGCACGATCTCTACCGCCTGGTCATATAGAAGGTCTTTCTCGCCGGAAGGTTCACCGTTGGCGCCCGCCGCGCCGTCTTCCGCCGCCGCGGGTTCGAGCACCTCCCCGAGGTATTCGGGCTTGGCCAGGCCCTTCAGGTGCTCGACGACCTTGTGCACTTCGTGGTCGGCGACGAAGGCGCCGTGGATGCGCTGCGGCAGGCCGGTGCCGGCCGGCAGGTAGAGCATGTCGCCCGAGCCGAGCAGCGCATCGGCGCCCGACTGGTCGAGGATGGTGCGCGAGTCGATCTTGGAGACCACCTGGAAGGCGATGCGCGTCGGGATGTTCGCCTTGATGAGGCCCGTGATCACGTCCACCGACGGGCGCTGGGTCGCGAGGATCAGGTGGATGCCCGCGGCGCGCGCCTTCTGCGCGAGGCGCGCCACCAACTCCTCGACCTTCTTACCCTGCACCATCATTAGATCGGCAAGCTCGTCGATGATGACGACGATAAATGGCAAATGCGATTGAGGATTGCCCTCCGAATCATTGAGCGTGCGGCCGTGATTCTCGGCATCAGTCACCTTGTGATTCATTCCAGACAAATTGCGGCAGCCGTGCCAGCTCATCAGCTTGTAGCGCCGGTCCATCTCGGCGACGCACCAGCTGAGCGCGTTGGCCGCCTGCTTCATGTCGGTCACCACCGGCGCGAGCAGGTGCGGAATGTCCTGGTAGACCGACAGCTCGAGCATCTTCGGGTCGATCAGGATGAAGCGCACGTTCTTCGGCTCGGCCTTGTAGAGCAGCGACAGGATCATGGCGTTGATCGCCACCGATTTGCCCGAGCCGGTGGTGCCGGCGACCAGCAGGTGCGGCATTTTCGCGAGGTCCGCCACCACCGGGTGGCCGGCGATGTCCTTGCCCAGCGCCAGCGCGAGCGGCGAATGGGTGCTGTGGTAGGTCTCGGAGCCGAGGATCTCGGTCAGGCGCACCGTCTGCCGATGCGGATTCGGGATCTCCAGGCCCATGCAGGACTTGCCGGGGATGGTCTCGACGACGCGGATCGCGACCACCGACAGCGCGCGCGCGAGGTCCTTGATCAGGTTGACGATCTGGCTGCCCTTGACGCCGACCGCGGGCTCGATTTCGTAGCGCGTGATCACCGGGCCGGGGTAGGCGGCGAGCACCTTCACCGCGACGCCAAAATCCGAGAGTTTCTTCTCGATCAGGCGCGAGGTGAATTCCAGCGTCTCGGCGCTGACCGTTTCGGCTTGCTTCTCCGGCTCGTCGAGCAACTTCAACGGCGGCAGCGGCGTGTCGGGCAGGTAGTCAAAGAGCGGCGCCTGCTTTTCCTTCTGCGCCCGCTCCGAGCGCTTGATCTCGAGCGGCGGCGGCGCGATCACCAGCGGCGGGTGGTCTTCCTCGCGTTTGCGCTCGGCCTGGACCACGGTCTCGCGCTCCACGCGCGCCTGGAGGCCGATTTTTTCGTCCCGGCGCCGCTCCCAGGCGCCGCGTGTCAGCGTGTAGGCCGACTCCAGCAGGAGCCCGGTCACCTCGGCGATGCGCAACCAGGACAGCCCGCTGAACAGGCTCGCGCCCGCCGCCATCAGCGCGAGCAGGATAAGGGTCGCGCCGGTTAAACCGAACAGGCCCAGCACCAGCCCGCCAAGTGCATTGCCGACGATGCCGCCGGGCGCGTCCGGCAGTTCAGCCCGCAGGGAGTGAAAGCGCAAGAACTCCAGCGCGGCGCTGGCGAGCAAAAGCAGCACGAATCCGCCGATCGCGGCCACCAGCAGCCAGCGCTGGCCCGGCAGCCTGCCGTCCAGCCGCCGATAGTCCCACGCGATTACGATCAGACAAAGGGCGATGAGCCAATAGGCGGACAAGCCGAACAGGTGCAGCAGCAGTGCGGAAATCGAGGCCCCGAACCGCCCGCCGGCGTTCTGCGTCACCGCCGCGGTGGCACTGTAGGAAAAGCTCGGATCGCTATGGTGAAAGGTGAGCAGCACCAGCAGCAGGTAAAGCGCCGCGGCGACCAGCGCCAGCCACTTCGCTTCGCGCAGGAGCCCGGCGAGTTTCGCCGGCAGAGGTGCACCGCCCTGGGATTTCTGTGCCGCAGCCATGCCTACGCCTACGGCCGACGGATCAGTCCGGCAGCATGATGGTGTCGCGCAGCACGATGGTGGAGCCTCGCACTTCGATGTAGCCCCCCATCTGCAGGTCCTTCATCACCCGGCTCACCATCTCGCGCGAGGCGCCGATCATCTTGGCGATGTCCTGCTTGGACAGGCGCTTGGTGACCATTTTCTGGCCGTTCACGTCTTCCGACATGTCGAGCAGCAGGTGCGCGACGCGGCCGTAGACGTCGAGCAACGCGAGGCTGCCGATTTTCCGGTCGGCCTCGCGCAGGCGGCGCACCAGGCCGCGCATCACCGCCATCGACATCTCGAAATTCTCGGCCAGGCATTTGTTGAAATCGCGCTTGGTGATGGAGAGCAGCTCGCAGGACTCGATCGTGACCACGCTCGCCGAGCGCGGGCTGTCGTCGATCAGCCCCATTTCGCCGAAAAACTCGCCCGGGCCGATCAGGCTGAGGATCACTTCCTTGCCCTCGGCGTCGCCCATCATGACCTTGAGACGGCCGGAAATGACGATATACAGGGAATCGATCGGGTCGCCCGCGGCCATGATCACGGATGCGCGCGGCGCGCTGCGGCGCGTGACCACGGACACCAGCATGCGCAACTGCTCGTCGGGAAAGCTCGCGAACAGCGGCACCGATTTCAATACCGTGGGCGAAACTGTGGTTGCTGCGGCGGGCATCTTGCCTCTGACATCGCGCGGGATTTGCACCGGTCTATGGTAGCAGAACCCGTCGCCTTATAATCCCCGTCCTTTACTCCTGCGACATTACAAACGTCTGAAAATGGGGACCAATTCCCGCCATTGCAAACTGCTGATCCTCGGCTCCGGCCCGGCCGGATACACCGCCGCGGTCTACGCCGCGCGCGCCAACCTGAGACCGGTGCTGGTGACCGGCCTCGCGCAGGGCGGCCAGTTGATGACCACCACCGACGTGGACAACTGGCCCGCCGACGACGCCGGCATCCAGGGCCCGGACCTGATGGCGCGCTTCCAGAGGCACGCCGAGCGCTTCGAGACCGAAATCGTCTTCGACCAGATCCACACCGTGAAGCTCGGGCAGCGCCCCTTCGTCCTCGAAGGCGACTCGGGCGCCTACACCTGCGACGCGCTGGTGATCGCCACCGGCGCCTCGGCGAAATACCTCGGCCTGCCGAGCGAGCAGAAATTCATGGGCCAGGGCGTATCGGCCTGCGCCACCTGCGACGGTTTTTTCTTCAAGAACCAGGAAGTCGCGGTAGTCGGTGGCGGCAACACCGCGGTCGAGGAGTCGCTCTACCTCGCCCACATCTGCAGCAAGGTGACGCTGGTGCACCGGCGCGACAAGTTCCGCGCCGAGAAAATCATGATCGACAAGCTGATGAAGCGCGTCGCGGAAGGGAAAATCGTCCTCGAACTCGATTCAGTGCTGGATGAAGTCCTGGGCGACAAGACCGGCGTGACAGGAATACGCGTCGCCAACCTCAAGACCGGCGCAAAGCGGCAATGGGCGCTCAAGGGCCTGTTCATCGCCATCGGCCACACGCCGAACACCCAGATATTCTCGGGGCAGCTCGAGATGGAGAACGGCTACATCGTCACGCGCGGCGGCCTGGGTTTGGCAAGATCAGGCGGCTCGACCGCGACCAGCGTGCCGGGCGTGTTCGCCTCGGGCGATGTCCAGGACCATGTCTACCGGCAAGCCGTGACCAGCGCCGGTACCGGCTGCATGGCGGCGCTGGATGCGGAGAAGTTCTTAGATGAAATCGGATGAAATGCAGGATGAATTCCGCAAAGCCGTCGCGGGGGTCAAGCCGCTAAAGCAGCCCAAGCGCATTGCACTCAAGGGCCCTGCCCCCGCGCCCGTAGCGCATCAGCGCAGGCGCGACGAAATCGCCGCGCTCGCGGAAAGCCTCGAAGGCCCGCTCTCCATCGACGATGCGCTCGACTCCGGCGAAGAGCTCAGCTTCCTGCGCGACGGCCTG
>JBBPIU010000118.1:0-8995 GCA_038040245.1 Pseudomonadota bacterium
AGGCGGTCGAACGGGTTGGAGGTGAACAGCATGAAGGAAAGGAATCCGACCGCGATCAGGCCCATGACGCCGAGGATGCGCGCCACCATGTCCTCCGGAAGGCTGCGGCTGAACACCGATACCGCCAGCATCCATACCGACAACATCAGTACCCACAGCAGCAGCGAGCCTTCGTGGCTGCCCCAGGTCGCGGCAATGCGGTAGGCCGCCGGCAGGCTGGAGTTGGAGTTGCTTGCCACATTGAGCACCGAAAAATCGTTGTTGTAGAACGACCACGCAAGGCAGCCGAAGGCGATCGCGACGAACACGAACTGACCCTGTGCCGCCGGCCGCGCGACCGCCATGAAGCCGGGAATTCTCCGCGCCGCGCCGGTCAGCGACAGCGCGGCCTGCGCCAGCGCGATGGCGAGCGCGACGATGAGCGCAAACTGGCCGATTTCCGGAATCATCGTGCACCTCCGGGTGAGACGACGCCCGGGTTTACGATACTTCGAGCCGCCCTGTCCGCTTGCGCTTTCGAGAGCGCGTGCGCGGCCTCGGGCGGCATGTAGTTCTCGTCGTGCTTGGCGAGCACTTCGCTGGCGTGGAACGCGCCGTCGGGCCCGAGCCTGCCTTGCGCCACCACGCCCTTGCCTTCCTTGAACAGGTCCGGAAGGATGCCGGTGTACACGACCGGAATGCTTCTGGCGGTATCGGTGACGATGAATTCGACCGTGAGCCCGTCGGCGCGGCGCTTGAGGCTGCCCTTTTCGACCATGCCGCCGACGCGGAAAGTGCGGTCCACCGGCGCTTCCTTCGCCGCCACCTGGCTCGGGCTGAAGAAGAACACGACGTTGCCCTGGAAGGCGTTCAGCACCAGCGCCGCGGCGATGGCAACGAGGGCGATTCCCGCGGCGATGGCGACCATGCGTTGATGGCGGGGTTTCATTGGTTTGTTTTCTTCATTGATCGTTTCAAAAAAAACACTTCAAGAGAAATACAAAGAACCGCCATGGCATACGAGCCCCAGACGTAGAAACCGTAGCCGCCCATGGCTAGAAAGTTGTCGAGACTGCCCCAGTTCACGTTGCGTTCCTTTGCAGTTGCACCCATGCGGCGTCGCGCTCGCGCTCCAGGATGATGGAGCGCACACGGCAGAGCGCGGCCGCGATGCTGTACATCCACGCCGCCAGCGCCATGACCAGCATCCCCATGAGCATGGTCGCGGCCATCGTCGGCGCGGCCATCAGGTTGATCGAGGAGCCCTGGTGCAGCGTGTTCCACCACTGTACCGAGAAGTAGATGATCGGGATGTTCACCGCCCCGAGCAGCGCCAGCACCGCGCCGGCGCGGTCGGCATGCACCGGATCGGCGATCGCGCCCTTGAGCGCGATGAAGCCGAGGTACAGGAACAGCAGCACCAGTTCGGAGGTGAGCCGCGCGTCCCAGACCCACCAGGTGCCCCAGGTGGGCTTGCCCCACAGCGCACCGGTCCACAGCGCGAGGAACGTGAACATCGCGCCCGTGGGCGCGAGCGCCGAGGCCATCATTCCCGAGAGCCGGGTGTTCAGCGCGAGGCCCATCCCGGCCCAGCCCGCCATCACCAGGTAGATGAACATGGACATCCAAGCGGCGGGAACGTGGATGAAGATGATGCGGTAGGACTCGCCCTGCTGGTGGTCGGTGGGCGCGACGAAGAACGCGATATACAGGCCGGCGAGCGCAAGCACGCCCGCTAGGACCGAAAACCACGGGATCAGTTTCCCGGCAACGGGAAAAAAAGCCTGCGGAGCGGCGAAACGGAACAGGTCGGAGTTCATCAATCGAGGGCGACTCGGAGGGCCGCGCAGGCAGCCCAAGGGCCGATGAGCGAGGATACCGCAAGAAAGGCGCCGAGCAGCGACAGGTGCGCCGACGGATTGATCCCGGTCAAAGACGCCGTCACCGCGCCGGCGCCGAACACCAGCACGGGAACGAACAGCGGTAGCAACAGCAGCCCGAGGAGCGCGCCCGCGCCGCGCGCACCGAGCGTCAACGCCGCGCCCGCGGCGCCGAGCAGGCTCAGCACGGGAGTGCCGAGCAGGAGGGAGGCGAGCAGCACGAGCAGCGCCTCCGAAGGCAGGCCGTACTGCAATCCGATCAGCGGCGCGGCCAGCGCCAGCGGCAGGCCGGTGGAAAGCCAGTGCGCCGCGATTTTCGCCAGCACGACAACTGCGAGCGGCTGCGGCGAGACCAGCATCTGCTCCAGGGTGCCGTCGGCGAAGTCGGCGGCGAACAGCCTGGGCAGAGATAGCAGCGCGGCGAGCAGCGCGCCCACCCAGACCACGCCCGGGACGATGGCACGCAGCTGGTTCGGCTCGGGCCCGACGCCGAGCGCAAACAGGCTCGCCACGAGGACGAAAAACACGAGCACGTTCAGGACGTCGCCCTTGCGGCGCAGCGCGATGCGCAGATCGCGGCGCGCGATGATGGCGAATCCCCGCACGGTGCTTCAGCCCCGCAGCTCGATGGACGCTGCGGCCGGCAGCTCCAAGGTCTGCGCGGCCGGCGCCGCGATGGCGACATCCTGGTGCGAGGTCAGCACCAGCAGTCCTCCCGCGGCGAGGTGCGCGGCGCACAGCGCGCTCACGCGTTCGATCGCCTCGTCGTCCAGCGCCGCGAACGGTTCGTCGAGCAGCCACAGGGTCGCGGGATTGGGCAGCGCGAGGCGGGCGAGCGCCGTTCTGCGGCGCTGGCCCTGCGACAGGTGGCCCGCCGGCAGATTGGAGAGCCGCGCGATGCCGAGTTGTTCGAGGGCATTTTTGATTTTTGATTGAGGAATTTCCAAACCCGAAATTCGAGAAGAAAATTCCAAGTTCTCCAAAACCGTCAGTTCATCCTTGACTGCAGGCGAGTGGCCGAGAAACAGCATCTCGCTGCCGTAGGTTTCGCCGAGTTCGCCGATAGCGCTGCCGCGCCAGCGCACCGTGCCCGCGGCGGGCCGCGTCAGGCCGGCGAGGGTGCGCAGCAGGGTCGTTTTGCCGCTGCCGTTAGCGCCGCGCACGCGCAGCAGCCCACCGCCATCCAGCGCGAAACCGAGGTCGGAAAACAGGCGCAGCCCGCCGCGCTCGCAGGCAAGCGCCGTGGTTTCAAGCATGCCGCTGATTTTACTTGGGAACCCCGGTGAGTACCGGCGAGTACCGGCAGCGAACCGGCGCCGCCCGGCGCTGCGAAATGCGGTATCGTGCGCCCCATGTCGAACCGTTGGCTGGTCCCTTTTCTCAACATTGGGCACCTGCTCGACCACCTCGTGATGCTGGTGTTCCCGACCGCGGTGGTCGCGATCGGCCGCGAGTGGGGCCGGCCTTATTCCGAACTGCTGCCGCTCGCGCTCGGCAGCTTCATCGCTTTCGGCGTGTTCGCCATTCCCGCCGGCTGGCTCGCCGACCACTGGAGCCGCTACAAGGTGTTGGCGGTGTTCTTCTTCGGCATCGGCGCTTCGCTGTTCCTCACCGGATTCGCGCAGTCGCCGTGGCAGATCGCGGCCGGATTGACGGTCGTCGGTGCATTCGCCGCCATCTATCACCCGGTGGGCATTGCAATGCTGGTCGCTTCGCCCGAGAAAATGGGCAAGGTGCTCGGCTGGAACGGCCTGTGGGGCAACCTGGGACTCGCCTTCGCCGCGCTGCTGACCGGCGCGCTAATGGATGCCGCCGGCTGGCGTGCCGCGTTCTTCGTTCCGGGCGTGATCTGCGTCCTGGCGGGGATCTGTTTCCTGTGGCTGGTGAGAGATCCCGGCAAGGTGAAGAAGACCTCCAAGTCCATCGGCCTGCACCTGGACGCGCGCATGATGACGCGCATTTTCGCGATCATGCTCATCGCCACCGCCTGCGGCGGCGTGATCTTCAACTCGACCACGATCTCGATGCCCAAGGTGTTCGACGAGCGGCTGCGCGAACTGACGCAGACCAATCTTGGCATCGGCATGCTGGTGGCCGCGGTGTACTCGACGGCCGCCTTTGCGCAGGTGCTGATGGGCACGCTTATCGACCGCATGGAACTGCGCCGCCTGATGATCGGCGTCGCGCTGGTGCAGATCCCGATGCTCTACCTGGCGGCGAACCTGCAGGGTTGGTGGATGCTGCTCGCCGCGCTATGCATGATGCTCGCGGTGTTCGGGCAGATTCCGCTCAACGACGCGATCGTCGGCAAGCACTTCGCCGACGAGTACCGCGCCCGCGTGCTCGGCGTGCGCTACGTGGTGTCGCTCGGCGTGGCGGCGGTGGCGGTGCCGATGATCGCGGCGCTGCATCGCACCGAGGGCGGCTTCGCGAACGTGTTCCTGGTCCTCGCCACGCTCGCGGGCGGGATGCTGGCGGCGTCGCTCTTTTTTCCTTCCAAGGCCGAGCTGATGGCCAACAAAGAAAAGCGCTCTAGCCGGGAGCAGGCGCAGGCCGCCTGAGGTTTTCCCAGGCGCGCGCCGTGCGCAGTTCGCGCGCGCTGCTGGCGACCTTGAGCAGCGCCCGGTCCCGTTGCCAGCGTTGCGCGGCTGGATCAGAGGCCGCAGCCTCCCAGAATGCGTCGGTTTCGGCGATCAATCCGCCGCCGATCGCCAGCGCGCCGGCGAGGGTGATGTGGGTTTCAGGGGCGGAAGGACTTGCCCTGGAAAGTTCCTGCAACGAAGCAAGAAGCGCAGCGGCCCTTTCGATCCAGTGCTTCGGCCAGTCGAGCCGGCGCGCTTCACGCACGAGGTACGCGACGATCGCGGCGTTGACGTGGATGTCCTCGACGGTGCGGAAGGGCTTCACGTACTTTGTGTAGCCGTCGCCGGGCAAGATTTCGCTTTCCGCGATTTTCACGTTTTCGAATTGAAGTTGCGCGTGAGGGACTTCGGGAACGAACTTTGTCGGCGGCATGCTTTCGATTTTCAGTCCTCGAGCATTTGAATCAATTAGTGCAACGCGAATGCTCGCTCGCTCACCAGACGCGGCTTCGTCGCGGGCAGCGACGAAGAATAGCGACCCGTCAGGGCCAAGCGTGGTCCAGCGCTTGGAACCGTTGAGGATCCAGCCGTCACCAGACCTCCGCAGAGAAGTCCTGATGGCTTTCGGGCTGTTGCCCTCGGTCTCGGTGACGCAGAGCGCGCAGATGCGGTCGTCCGCAGCATCCGGGAAGAGGGAATGCAGCGCCGCTTGGTAACCGGAGGCGAAAGCCCAGCCGACGCGGTCGGCGACGAAACCACCGGCGATCGCCTGGTGGATGGTCGCCGGGTGCTCGGCGGCGATCGAGCGGTAGCGCGGCCACCACTCGCTGACGGTTTCGCAAGGTATGGCTCGCACTGCGGAGGCGAACAGCATCTCTAACGCCGGGCCGCAGCGTTCACCAGAGCGTGCGCACGGGGTACTGCGCGATCGCCGGGTCGGGCGTCACTATGTCCAGGCCGTGTGCGATCGCCTGGCAGATGAGCATGCGGTCGAACGGATCTCTGTGCAGCCCGGGGAGTTTCGGCAGTTGTAGCGTCGCTTCCTCGTTCAGGGGAAGGGGCTCGATGCCGTGGCGCGAACGCGCTGTAGGAACATAGCGGTCCGCCGCCTCCGGGAGCGGCAACTTGCCGATCGCGTTCTTCAGAGCGATCTCCCAGGCCGACACCGCGCTCAGGAACACCTCGTTTTCCGGGTCGGCGCAGCTCGCTCGCGCCCGTTCCGAGATCTCGCTCGAGCCCGCGACGATCCAGAGGAAGGTGCAGGTGTCGAGCAGCAGCCTCACCGTGCCGAGGCGCCTTCGAACGATTTGATGAGGTCCTCGGACAGCGGCTCAAAAAAGCTGGGCGGCACCGTCAATTTTCCGGAGTCCAGACCAAAGGGCCGGCGCTTGCGCGGGGATGCCGGCAAAGCCCGAATCTCGGCGATCGGCGTGTTCCTACGGCAAATCAATACCTTGTCTCCAGGCCGTAGCTTGGCGAGGATGGCCGAGAGGTGGGTCTTGGCTTCGTGAATATTAAACTTATTCATGAGTCAATATTGAACTAACTACTGACTCAAGTCAATACTCTCACGCAACAGCGGTGGGCTGCGGCGCGGTGCGCAGCAGCCGGTGCCGGCCGGTGAAGGCGAGGTAGTGCCTGCCGCTGGCGCGGCCGATCATCGTAAGGCCGACCCGTTCGGCGATCTGGTGGCCCATGTTGGTGAGGCCGGAGCGCGATACGAGGAACGGGATGCGCATCTGGGCGCACTTGATCACCATTTCGGAGGTGAGCCTGCCGGTCGTATAGAACACCTTGTCCGAGCCGTCGACATCGTCTAGCCACATGAAGCCCGCGATCGCATCCACCGCATTGTGGCGGCCGACGTCCTCGACGAACATCAGGATCTCGCCCTCAGGGGTCGCCAGCGCGCAGCCGTGCACCGCGCCGGCCTGCTTGTAGATGGTCTCGTACTTGCGGACTTTCTCGATCAGCACGAAAAGCTGCGCGTCTTCCAGCGTCACGTCATTGCGCAGCTTGACCTCGTCGATCTCCTCCATCAGGTCCCCGTAGACCGTGCCCTGGCCGCAGCCGGTGGTGACGGTGCGCTTTTTGGTTTTCTTCTTCAGGTCTATCTTCCGCCGGGTGGTGACGGCCGCCGAGTCGGTTTCCCAGTCCACCTGCACGGCTTCGATGTCTTCGATCGCCGCGACCAGGCGCTGGTTGCGCAGGAAGCCGATGGCGAGCGCTTCGGGCGCGTGGCCGAGCGTCATCAGGGTCACGAGTTCGCGCTTGTCGAGGTAGAGCGTGAGCGGATGCTCTCCGGCGATCGAGGTGGGCACCATCTCGCCGCGCTCGTTGGTGGCCTCGACTTCGTAGGTGGCGGGCCGGGCGGCGTTGGTGATCCGCGGGCGAACGGTCTTGGGCACCGCGTCATCCACCTATGTAGGACATCTCTACTTTATGCTGCTTCGCCGTTTCGGTCGTGCGAAGCTCGGAATAGCGGTCGTCGCGCAGCCGCCAGACGGCCGCAATCCGGTCGCGGATGCCGTCGTCGGTGGCGCCGGTGCGGAGCAGCGATTTCAGGTCGTGGCCCTGCTGCGCGAACAGGCAGGTGTAGAGCGAGCCCTCGGTGGACAGGCGCATGCGGTTGCAGTCGCGGCAGAAGGCCTGCGTCACCGAGGAGATGACGCCGATCTCGCCCGCGCCGTCCTTGTAGCGCCAGCGCTCGGCGACTTCGCCGGCGTAGTTCGCCTCGGCCGGCTCGAGCGGGAATGCGTCGGAAATCCGGCGCACCACTTCGGCGGAAGGAATCACGTCGTCCATGCGCCAGCCGTTGGTGCTGCCGACGTCCATGAACTCGATGAAGCGCAGGATGTGACCCGAGTCGCGCCAGTGGCGCGCCGCTTCGACGATCTGGTGGTCGTTCACGCCGCGCTTCACCACCATGTTGATCTTGACCGGCGAGAAACCCGCATCGGCGGCGGAGTTGATGCCGTCCAGCACCTTCGCGACCGGGAAGTCGGCGTCGTTCATCGCCTGGAAGGTCGCTTCGTCGAGCGAATCGAGGCTCACCGTGATGCGGTCCAGGCCCGCCTCCTTCAGCGCGCGCGCGTGCTTGATCAGCGTCGAGCCGTTGGTGGTGAGCGTGAGGTCCGCACCGAGCGGTACGAGCATCCCGATCAGGCGCGGCAGGTCCTTGCGCAGCAGCGGCTCGCCGCCGGTGAGGCGGATTTTTTTCACCCCCAGGCCGACGAAGACGCGCGCCAGCCGCGTGATTTCCTCGAAGCTCAGGATCGCCTCGTGCGGCAGGAATTTGTAGTTCGCGTCGAACACTTCGCGCGGCATGCAGTAGACGCAGCGGAAGTTGCAGCGGTCGGTGACCGAGATGCGCAGGTCGCGCATGGTCCGGCCGAGCGTGTCCGCCAACGGCCCAAGGGCCGTTCCAGAGAATTGGCTGCCGTCGTAGCGCGGCGCGCTCGGCGCCAGCGGCACCTTGCGAAACGCGCTGTGTATCGGGATAACCTTGTCTGGCATGGTGTTTTTCTCCGTAAAATCATAGCAGAGGGTATAGTTCGCGGCATGGAAAAACCCACTCGAACGCTCGCGGTGATCATGCAGCGCCGCACCACGAGCAACCGGTGGCAGAGCGTGGTCTGGGAGCCCTGGGCGGTACTGGAATCCGATGAGCCGGCAGGCGAGCCGCGCCTCCTGGTGAACCAGCCAGATGCCGCGCAGTGGCTGCATCCGGGCTTCGAACTGGTGATACATCGTGACGAAACCGAGGGTTACTACCTGAACGTGTCGTCGGGCTCGCCGCGGATCTTCGTCCTCTGGCGCATGGACGAGGGAACCGGCGCCGGGCAGGACGGCGCTCGCGCCGTGGCGCTGCAGGTGACCGCCAGCTACCACGAAGGCGCGCGCTGGCTCGACGGCGGCAATTCGGTGGACGGTGTGACGATGCCGCCGGCGATCTTTGCCTGGGTCGGCGAGTACGTGGAGAAGAATTACCGGCCCGAGCCGAAGAAGCGCATCAGGCCGCGTTCCTTCATCCATCCGAAAGACCGGGTGGAAAGATGACCGAGGACAAGGAAGCGTTCCTCGAGCGCTGGTCGCGGCGCAAACTCGAGCAGGCCGAGGAACAGCCAGCGCCGCCGCCGTCGTTGGATAGGGCGCAGGAGGACGAGCCTGTCATCGCGCTGCCGCCCATAGAAGAGCTCAATCCGGATTCGGACTTCGTGCCGTTCATGAATCCGAAGGTGGACGGCGAAACGCGCCGCGCCGCCCTGAAAAAGCTGTTCACCGATGCGCATTTCAACGTTCCCGACCCTTTCGAGGCCTACTCGGAGGATTACACGGTGAGCGAGACGATCCCGATGGAAATGCTGAAGACGCTCAACCACGCGCAAAAACTGCTGTTCGGCGAACCGGAGAAGAAGGTGGAGGCTGCCGTCGCTGCCGTGGCGCCATCCGACGGGTCACAAACCGAGACGCCGCAGGCCGAGACGCCGCAAGAGGGTTCAAAGGATGCCGTTGGAAAGCAAGACGCTTAAGCTCTGTTCCTGCAACGGCACC
>JBBPIU010000119.1:0-8522 GCA_038040245.1 Pseudomonadota bacterium
CGCCACCTGGCGGAACCAGCGCACGAAAGCTTCCGGATGCGGCAGCGTGCTCATGCAATCTCTCGGTGTCGGATCGGCAGGGGATTCTAAGGCAGCTGGAAATCCCCGGCGATCGCATTGAGCGCGGCAAGCGCGGCCAGGGCCGCCGTTTCAGTACGCAGGATTCTCGGGCCCAGGCGCACCGGCACGAAGCCGGCGTACTGCAGCAGCTGCTCTTCCTCGGCGCTGAATCCCGCCTCGGGGCCGACCGCCAGCGTCACCGGGCTCCTGGCCAGGGTATCGAGCTTCGCGGTGCCCGACGGAGAAAGCAGGATCTTCGACGAATCCGCCGGCGCCCGGTAGCGCTCCAGCGGCAAGGGATCGCCAATATCCGGAATCCGGTTCCGGCCGCATTGCTCGCAGGCGGCGATCGCGACGCGCTTCCAGTGGGCGAGCTTTTTTGCCTCGCGCTCGGCGCTCAGGCGCACCACCGACTTGATAGTCAGGACCGGCTGAATCGCGGCGACGCCGAGTTCGACCGCTTTTTGGATGGTGAAGTCCATTTTCTCGCCGGAGGAGACCGCCTGCACCAGGGTCACGGCGAGCGGCGATTCGCGCTCGACATCGCGCCGGGCGCCGATCTCGGCCACCACCTGGTCGCGGCCCGGCATGAACAGGTGCGCCTCGTATTCGCCGCCTCGGCCGTCGAACAGCAACGCGAGTTCGCCCTCGCGCAGCCGCAGCACACGAGCCGCGTGATGCGCCGTATCTTCAGGCAGTATGAGCCTGGCCTGCGGGCTTAGTTCGGCGTCCACGAACAGGCGCGGCACACGGCCCTGGCGATCCTTCATGCGGGAATTGTTCGCACGCCGGGCTGCGCGCTCAGCGCGTGCAGGCCCAGGCAACCAGATTGCAGCTCGCTGCCCGATTCACCTCGCGGCAACGCCGGAGCGTCTTGGTCTCGGCTTCGTCGCGCGTCGCGCCCGACGCCGCGGCCTGGATTTTCGGTCCGTCGGCGAGCGCCGCGCAGCCGTTCTTGAATTTGTGGATGACTTCGCATTCGCGGTGGCCGCACTGCTTCAACGCCTCAACGCTGGCGTCCCGCGCGCGTGCCGTGTCGTAGCTGACGCCCCAGGACTGGCTGGCGCGGTGATAGGCGATCGCGCCGAAGCGGTTCGGTACCGCCGACTGCTTTGCGGCTTCGGCCGGGACGGCCAGCAGCAGGGCGGCGATCAGCAGGCTGCTGCGCATGCTTACATCGTCGCGCCGAGTACCCACGGCGCGACGGCGACGTTCGCTTCCTTTACCAGGGTGGTTCCCGCAGGCAGTTCGACGCGCGCGATGACGACGTCGTCGGCGGCATTGAGGCGGATGGTGAGGTCGGCGGCCTGGAGCATGCTTCGTCCTGATGCAATGTTAACGCGGCGCCAGCGCCGCGGCTTGCCTGAGCGCTTCGATCATGCTGCGTTCATCCGCTTTTCCGGTGCCCGCAATGTCGAAGGCCGTCCCGTGATCCACCGAGGTGCGCACGATCGGCAGGCCGGCGGTGACATTCACGCCGTGCTCCAGGCCCATCGCCTTCACCGGCCCGTGCCCCTGGTCGTGGTACATCGCGACCACCAGGTCGTAGTCGCCCCGGGCCGCCAGGTAGAACAGGCTGTCGGCCGGCAGCGGCCCATCGACCTTCCAGCCGCGCGCCCGTGCCGCGGCGACCGCCGGAACGATTTTTTGCTGTTCCTCGCCGCGGCCGAACAGGCCGCCTTCGCCCGCGTGCGGATTGATGCCGCAGACGCCGATGCGAGGCTCGGGGGTGCCCGACCGGACCAGGAGCTCGCGGCCGCGCGCGATGGTGCGCTCCACCAGCGACGCGTCGATCTTCTCGATGGCATCCAGCAGGCCGATGTGCGCGGTCACGTGGATGACGCGGAGCCGCGGCGCCAGTAACGTAAGCGACACCTCGCGGGTACCGGTGAGCTTCGCGAGCAACTCGGTATGCCCGGGATAGCGGTGACCCGCCGCATTGAGCGCCTCCTTGTTGATCGGGGCGGTGCAAATCGCATCGATCGAACCATCCAGCGCCAGCTTCACGCTGCGCTCGATGTAGCGGTAGGCTGCTTCCCCCGCAGCCGCCGAGACCTTGCCGAAAGGGATGTCCGCAGGAAGGAGCGCGAGGTCGATGCAATCAACGGTCCCTCGCGTGAACTTTGCTTCTCCGGGCTTGCTTACCTTGAAAACAGCAAGGCCAACCCCGGTAATCCTGCCGGCGCGCTCCAACTGCCTCGCATCGCCGATCACCAGCGGCCGGCATACCGCGTAGGCGTCGGCGCGGGCGAGGGCCTTCATGACGACCTCGGGCCCGACGCCGGCGGCGTCGCCCATCGTGATGCCGATCACGGGCAGTTTCATGAGCCTTTCATCTCGCGCTTAAGACGTGCGACGCATCGGGCAAGTGTGTCCGGCGTGCCGAACGCGCCCGCCTTGGTGCAAACCAGCGTCCCGTCGCGTGCCACGCCGAACGGCACGCCGGGCTCGACTTCGCCCAGCAGCCGCAGTTGCCGGATTCCGCGGGCGCCGAGCACCGCGCGGGCAGTTTCGCCGCCGGTGAGGACATAGTGGGCGCGCGGCGCATTTGCCTGTATGTCCTTGTTGGCCGGTTCGCGCGCCCATTCTAGCTGCACCAGCAGGTCATCCTTGCCAAGGACGCGGCTCCGGGAGAGCCGCGCGGCCTGGCCTACCGACACGCGCGAAGCGCTGCCGACGACGATAATCACGGGCCGCGCAAGGATCTCCTGACGCTGCGCGGTGCGCGTCCGGCGGAACGTTCGCGCGATCGCGCGGGCGAGGCCGGCCGAGCCGACGAACAACGGCCGGGGCCGGAGGGCGAGGCCTGCACGGGCGAGCGCATCCAGATCGGCGTCGTTCTCGGCGTCGCACACCAGCGCGCGCGCCCCAGTGGCAAGCGCGGCTCTGAGCGCCGCATTTAATGCCGCACGCGGGCGGCGGCTGCGCACGGTCGCCAGGTCGACGTGCGTTGCGGGCAGTCCGGCATGCGCGAGCAGGGCTCGAAGATCGCCGGAACGTTGCTCGTTCCCCACGTGCAGCCTCGCGTCGCGCACGATCCGCCCCTGGGCGGGAAAGGCGGGCGCGAACAGCACGGGCCGCTTGCCGGCGAGCGCGCGGCTGGCGCTGGAAAGCTCGGCGGCGACATGTCCGCGCAGCGTGGAATCGATCTTCTTGAACAGGATCCGGGCGCCTCTTGCGGCACGAGCCGAAAATGCCCTTCGCACGATGGCGCGCGCGGCCCTTTCAGCCCGGGAACGCGTGTCGAGATCAAGCGCCACGACCGCGCCGCGCGCCCGCACGCGCGCGTCGAGCGAGACCGCCACGTCCCGGGCGCGGCCAAGGAAGGCCGCGGCGCAGTCGGCGGCGCCGGTCAGGTCGTCAGCGAGGATCAGGACGCGGGCCAGCGTTTAGAAAAACTGCCTGGGCAACCAGAGCACGACGGCCGGCATATAGGTGCAGATCCCCATCACGTGTTCGCTCTGGTCGCTCACCTCAGTGGTTGTCGCGCGGCACGAAGGGACCCGATTTGCCGGCGAGGAAATCCAGGTCCGCGCCCTGGTCGGCCTGCAGCACGTGGTCGAAGTAGAGCTTCCAGTAGCCCCTGGCGAGCGGAGCTTTGGGTTTCCGCCATTTTTGTTTTCGTTTTTGAAGTTCACGGGAAGAAACAAGAAGATTCAACTTCCGCCGCGCGACATCCAGTTCGATCATGTCGCCGTTCTCCACCAGCGCCAGAACGCCGCCCGCCGCGGCTTCCGGAACCACGTGCAGCACCACAGTGCCATAGGCGGTGCCGCTCATGCGCGCGTCCGAAATCCGCACCATGTCGGTGATGCCTTTCTTCAGCAGTTTGGGCGGCAGCGGCATGTTGCCGACCTCGGCCATGCCCGGGTAGCCCTTCGGGCCGCAGTTCTTCAGCACCATCACGCACTTTTCGTCGATGTCCAGCTTCGGGTCGTCGATGCGCTTGTGGAAATCTTCGATGTTCTCGAACACCACCGCGCGGCCGCGGTGCTTCATGAGCTTGGGCGTCGCCGCCGAGGGCTTGATGATCGCGCCGTTGGGACAGAGGTTGCCGCGCAGCACCGCGATGCCGGTGTTCTTCTTGAAGGGCTTCTTGAACGGGAAGATGACGTCGCGGTTGTGGCAGGGCGCGTCTTTGTTGTTTTCCCAGATGGTTTTGCCGTTTACGGTCATTGAATCTTTATTCAGAAAACCTTCGTTACCCAATTCCCGGAGTACCGTGGGGAGCCCGCCCGCGTAGCAGAAATCCTCCATCAGGTACTTGCCGTTGGGCATCAGGTTGACGAGCGTGTGCACGCCGCGCCCCAACCGGTCCCAGTCGCCCAGCGTCAGGTCCACGCCCAGGCGCCGCGCGATCGCGATCAGGTGGATCACGGCGTTCGTGGATCCGCCGATGGCCGCGTTTGCCCGGATTGCATTTTCAAATGCTTTTTTTGTCAAAATGCGAGAAACAGTAACCCCCTCCCTAACCAATTGAACGATGCGCCGGCCCGCCATGCGCGCGAGCACGTTGCGGCGCGCGTCTACCGCCGGGTAAGCCGCATTGCCGGGCATGCCGATGCCCAGCGCCTCCACCATCGAGGCCATGGTCGAGGCGGTACCCATGGTCATGCAGTGCCCGTGCGAGCGGTGCATGCAGGACTCGGCCTCGTGAAATTCCTCTAACGTGAGTTTGCCCGCGCGCAGGTCCTCGGACATGGACCAGACGTTCGTCCCGGAACCGATATCGGTGCCGCGATACTTGCCCGACAGCATCGGACCGCCCGACACCGCGATCGTGGGCAGGTCCACCGAGGATGCGCCCATCAGCAGCGACGGCGTGGTCTTGTCGCAACCCACCAGCAGCACGGTGCCGTCGATCGGGTTGGCGCGCAGCGATTCCTCCACGTCCATCGAGGCGAGGTTGCGATAGAGCATCGCGGTGGGCCGCAGCAGCGTCTCGCCGAGCGACATCACCGGAAACTCCATCGGAAAGCCGCCTGCTTCCAGCACCCCCGCCTTGACGTGCTCGGCGAGGGTTCGGAAATGCGAGTTGCAGGGCACCAGCTCGGAATACGTGTTGCAGATCCCGATCACCGGGCGGCCGTCGAACTGGTCCTGCGGCACGCCGCGGTTCTTGGTCCAGCTGCGGTAAATGAAACCGTAGATGTCCTCGCGCCCGAACCACTGGACGCTGCGCAACGGAATGGTTTTCTTCTTCATGTCAGTAGGTGGCCCTTCCGCCGGAAATGTCGAACACCCCGCCCGTGCTGAACGAGCAGTCTTCGGAGGCGAGCCAGCAGGCGAGCGCGGCAATCTCCTCCACCTTGACGAACCGTCCCATCGGGATCTTGGACAACATGAACTTCGCGAACTCCGCAGTCACCTGTTCGAGGATCGCGGTTTGCGCCGCGGCGGGCGTCACGCAGTTGACCAGGACCCCGCTCTGCGCGAGCTCCTTGCCGAGCGACTTGGTGAACGCGATCAACCCGCCCTTGGCGGCGCCGTAGGCAGCGGCGTTCGGGTTGCCCTCTTTGCCGGCGATCGAGGCGATATTGACGATGCGCCCGTACTTCGCCTTGACCATGTGCGGCACGACGGCGCGGCAGCAAAGGAACGGGCCCGTCAGGTCGACCCGGATAACCCGCTCCCATTGCTCGATCGGGTAGTCGACCACGGGCATGGTGGGGCCGGCAATGCCGGCGTTGTTGACGAGGACGTCGATCTTTCCGAGCTGATTCAGGGTGTTTTTCAGTGCACTCTGAACGGAATCATTGCTGGAAACATCCACTTTTCCCGGTCCATCCAGATCCCAGATCGCCACTTTGGCGCCTGAGGATTCGAGCCGCTTGACGATCGCGGCGCCGATGCCCTGCATGCCGCCGGTGACGACGGCGGTGCGGCCCTTGAAATCCAGTTGGTTCATGTCACTCCTTTGCAGCCCCGATCATAAACGATGTGGTCAAGCGGTCGCGAGCGCGCGAGCGATAACCTTGCGCAGGTGGTGCTCGTCGTCTGATTCAGAGGCGGTAGAACTTCGCCGCGTTGTCGTGAAACAGCTTGCGGCGCTCCAGGGCCGAAAGCTCCGCAGTCATGCGCTTGAAATCCTGGAACATCCGGTCGAAGGACACGCGCAGGCCGTCCACCGGGAAGTTCGACGCAAACATGCACCGATCGATGCCGAAGATCTCGATCGCCTCCAGCACGATCCTGCGGTTGTCCTCGTAATCCCAGGGGCCATCCTGCAGGCACAGGCACGAAAGCTTGCAACAGACCTGCTCGCAGGCGGCCAGCGCCTTCATCCCCTGCCGCCACAGGGCGAGCCCGGCTTCGCTCCGGTCCCAGGGAAACCCGGTGTGGTTCAAGACCACGGCGATGTCGGGATTTGTGCGCACCACCTGCGCGGCTTCCTCGAGATGCCAGGTCGGTACGCGCAAATCCCAGGTCAGATCGAACTTTCTGAGCAGCCGCAAGCCCGCAAGCCACTGCGGATCCTGCATCGAGCCGGCGGCCCCGGCCACGGACTCCCCGGGGCGGCGGCTGGTCACGGGCTTGGAGCGGATGCCGCGCACCAGCGGAAACGCTTTTTGCTGCGCGAGGATCTCCTCCGCGTCGGCGGTGTGGAACCAGGCGTGCGCGACGACGGCGTTCGGCATGCCGTACCGGGCATTCACTTCCGTGAGCCATCGCGTCTCCGCGATCTGCTGGTCGCGGCGGCACTCCGCCTCCACGTGCACCGTCTTCACGACGTGGTGGCCGCCCGCATCGCGCCGGTAGTCTGCCGGCAGGTAGTCCCGCTTCAGCGATCCGTATTCGCCGAGGAAGAAATCATGCGGCTGCGGGTCCTGCAGCCAGGGGTAATAGAGTGCTCCGCCCGCAAGCTGCCAGAGGTGGTGGTGCGCGTCGATGACTGGAAATTCTTCCCTCATGCGCGCATCATCCCTCATCATGATCGCGGGAGGGCTTGAGCGTGCAGAATGCAATTTCCGGCCGGACCATGCCCAAGGCGGGCGGCAGGCGCATCGGGGAGATCGAGATCCATCGCGTGCTCGAGATGGTCATGCCCTTCGACCGGCGCGCGTTCTTTCCCAACACCAGCGACGAAGCCTGGGCGCCGCACCGGTCTTGGCTCGAACCGGACGCGCTCGACCCGAAGTCGGATGCGCTTCTTTTTCCGATGCAGAGCTACGTTGTGCGCACCGCGCATCACACGGTGCTGATCGATTCATGCGTCGGCAACGACAAGCACCGGCCAAACCGGGCACCCTGGCATCGCAAGACCGACGATACCTATCTGCGCGGGCTCGAATCGCTCGGCATCGGCCCGGCCGACATCGACTACGTTTTCTGTACCCACCTGCATGCCGATCACGTCGGCTGGAACACCCGGCTCGAGAGCGGACGCTGGGTGCCGACTTTTCCGAACGCACGGTACATATTCTCCAAAAAGGAACTCGAATCCTGGCGTGATGTGGGACACAAGAATTTCGCCCGCACGCCGCTCGAGGACAGCGTGTTGCCGATCATTGCAGCCGGTCGCGCAGATCTCGTCGCGAACGATTTCGCGCTTGACGATCAGATCCGGCTGGAGTCGACGCCCGGCCATACGCCGGATCATGTGGCGATCGCGATCGAATCCGCCGGCGAGAGCGCCGTGATGTGCGGCGACCTGATGCATTCGCCGGTGCAGTGCCTCCATCCGGAATGGGCACCCTGGCCCGACTGGGACGCGGAACTCGCCAGCCGCACGCGGCGCGCGTTTCTCGAGCGCTATTGCGACACGCCTACGCTCGTGTGCACGGCGCACTTTCCGCTGCCCTCGGCCGGGCGGGTAGTGCGTGCTGGCAACGCGTTCCGCTTTGTATACGACGACCGGCCCTGGTCTTGAGCGCAATTACTCGTTAGCTCGCGGCTCGCGCTCGTAGAGCTTGAGCACGGCCGCGCTGTCCAGCTCGGTGTGGCCGAGGTGCGCGAGCATCCGGTACAGCGACAGCGCCCCGCCCATCATCGGCGTCGGTGCTTTGAGCGCGCCGGCAAACTCGTTCACCATCTCGAGATCCTTGAGCAGCTGCCGCACGTAGCCCTGCGGCGCGAAGTCGCGCGCCACCATGCGCGGGTACAGGCGCTGCAGCAGCGCGCTGTCGGCGAGGCCACCCGCCAGGCACTCGGGCAGGCGCGCTGGATCGATCCCCGCCGCCTCCGCAAGCACGACCGCTTCGGCCATCACCGCGTGGCCGCAACCGACGATCAGCTGGTTGAGCATCTTGGCCGCAAGTCCCGCGCCCGAGGGCCCCATATGGGTAAAGTGCCCGGCGAGATCGGCGAACAGCGGCCGCGTGCGCTCGATATCGGCCGCCTCGCCGCCCGCCATCACGGTAAGCGTGCCGTTGCCCGAGGCGGGCGGGCCGCCCGAGACCGGAGCATCGATCCAGCCGGCGCCCGTCAGCTCGCGCAGCCGGCGTGCGAAGGCCCTGCACTTG
>JBBPIU010000120.1:0-3379 GCA_038040245.1 Pseudomonadota bacterium
GCGGATCGCCGCCGCAGCCGCGCCGCCGAGCACCAGCACGCAGGCCGCGAGCATGAGGTAGGCGCCGCGCCAGCCAAAGGCCTCGATCCACCACGCTGCAAGCGGCGGCGCCAGCAGGTTGCCCGCACCGATCCCGGAGACCGCGATGCCCGATGCGAGCACCCGGTGATTCTCGAACCACGGCTGCACCGCGCCTACCGACGGCACGTAGGTCAGACCGATGCCGATGCCCAGGCCGATCGAATAAGTCAGGTAAAGCATTTCCACCGAGCGCGCGTAGCTCGCCGCCACCAGACCCGCGACGAGGAAACCGACGCCGGTGAGCGCCACCAGGCGCGTGCCATGGCGGTCGGCCAGCATGCCGCCCGGCGCGCCAAGCAGGAAGTAGAGGAAGGCGCACAGGGAGAACACCAGCGAGACTTGCGCGCGCGAAGCGCCGAATTCGGACTGGAAGTCGCGGAAGAACGCGGCAAACGAGTACGCCGCGCCGAATCCGACGAACATCAGGGTGAAGGCGCACAGCACCACCACCCAGCCGTATGAAGAGGGCTTAAATGCGGAACTCTTCAACGCTTCTTCTTTTTCGCCTTTTCGGGCACTGCTTTTTCCTCGACCGCGGCGATCACCTCCACCTCCAGCAGCAGGTCGTCATGCACCAGGCGTTTCACGCCGATGAGCGTGCTCGCCGGCAGGCGCTTGCGATCGAGATAGCGCGAGCGCACCTCGCGGTACAGGTTCACCGAATCGGCGTTCATGCGCACCATGTAGCCGTTGAGCTTCACGACGTCGCTCCAGGTCGCGCCCGCCGCCTTGAGGTTGTGCGCGAGGCACTTGAACACCTGCTCGGCCTGGGCGCGCATATCGTCCTTGCCGACGACGAAACCGTCGCGGTCGTAGCTCACCTGGCCCGATACATAGACGATTTTCACTGGCCCGGACACCGTGGTGGTGTGGGTAAAGAACGGCGAGTGAAATAGTTCCTTCGGATTCAGATATTGCTTGCGCATGTTTCCCCCTCTGTTTGCTGCTAGTAAAGAGCGCCACGTGCCGTGATCGGCCACAGCGCCTCGACCACGCCCCCGCGCACGCAAACATACCAGTCGTAAAGATTGACCGTGGGATCGCAATGCCCCGGCACGAGCAGCACTTTCTCGCCCAGCGCCGGCATCACGGCAGCGGCTTTCGCGCCCGCATTTTCCCCTCCGGCCATCTCCACCCAACCGTGCTCGTCCGATGCATGCGTATAGGCGAGCCCAGGCCGCTCCCACACGCCCGGCATGCCCGAATCGACGCTCGATGCCTTGAGGCCCGCGTCCACGATCGCGACCGCCGGCCCCGGCCGGCTCATGATCGTGGCCAGCACGAACAGTGAATGCTCGAAGCGCGGCATCGGCGGCGCCCATTCATTGCGCGCGTAGTCCCAGTCCATGAAGACGTAGGAGCCGGGCTGGATCTCGTCCCAGGCGCCCAGCTCCACTTCGAACATGAAGGTGCCGCTGCCCGCGCCGGTGACGATGGGGCAGGCAATGCCGGCTTCCTGAAGCATGGTTTTCGTGTTCTTGACATGCAAAGAGGCATTCGTGATCACGGCGCGGCGTTCCTCCACCGACCGGATGTGCTGCGCGCGGCCATGGTAGGCGTGCATCCCCGCAAACCGCAGGCTGGGGCAAGCCGTGATCGCGCGCGCCAGCGCCAGTGCCGGCTCGCCCGGCGCGACGCCGCAGCGGCGCATGCCGATCTCGAGTTCGATATAGACGTCGATGCGCGCGCCCGCCCGCTTCATCGCCGCTTCCAGGTCGCGCACATTGTCCGCGTTGTCCACGCAGACGCCCAGTTTGGCGCGCTTGGCGAGCGCCGCGAGCCGCTCCAGCTTGCTCGCGCCGACCACCTCGTTGGACACGAGCACATCGTTGATGCCGCCCTCCACCATCGCCTCGGCCTCGGAGACTTTCTGGCAGCACACGCCCACCGCGCCGGCGGCGATCTGGCGCTTGCCGATCTCCGGGCACTTGTGGGTCTTGGCGTGCGCGCGCACGCGTACGCGGCGCGGCACCGCGTCCGCCAGCCGCTTCACGTTGGTCTCGAAAGCATCCAATTCGAGGATCAGCGCCGGCGTGTCCACGTCTTCCAGGCGCATTCCCACCACCGCCGGGGCTCGCACGGTCACGCTTTAGCCTCTTTTTTCTTAAAGTAAAGAAATACGAGCGCCATTGTCACAATCGCGATCAGTGGCGTGGCGGCAAAGTTAACCTTTTCCCAGCCGGCGTTGGTGACGATCATCCCGGAGCTGAACGACGAGATCGCCATCATTGCAAAAATCGCGAATTCATTGGCGCCCTGCGCCTTGGCCCGCTCCTCGGGCCGGTAGGTTTCGGTGAGCAGAGTGGTGGCGCCGATGTAGAGGAAGTTCCAGCCCACCCCCAGCAGCACCAGCGCCCACCAGAAGTTCGCCACCGCCACGCCCGCCAGCGCCACGCCGATGCACACCACGTTCAGCGCCGCGCCGGCGAGCATCACCGGGATCGTGCCAAGACGCTTGATCAGGCCGCCGGTCACGAAGGAAGGCGCGAACATGGCCACCACGTGCGACGAGATCACGAAGGCCGCATCGCCGTAGGGATGCCCGCAGACCCGCATCGCGATCGGCGTCGAGGTCATGAGGAAGTTCATCACGCCGTAGCTGAGCGCCGCTGACAGGACCGCGACGATGTATTTCGGCTGCGCCGCGATTTCCGACAGCGAACGGCCGCTGGCCGCCTGCTCCGCCGCGGTCGGATCGGGAATTCGGATCCGGCTCAGGATCGCCATGGTGGCAAGTGCGAACAGGATCAGCACCAGGTAGGCCCCGGCGAACTTCGGCCCGATCAGGTCGACCGTAAATCTGCTCAGGGTCGGCCCGACGATGCCGCCGACCAACCCGCCGGCCAGAACCAGCGACACCGCGGTGGCGCGGAAATCCGGCGCCGCCACCTCCGCCGCCACGAAGCGATAGTACTGGCCGAACGCGTTGTAGGTGCCCCAGACCAGCGCGCCGAAACACAGCAGCCAGAAACTCGCCTGCCAGATGGCGGCCGCACAAAGGGCCGCGCCGACAATCCCGACCGAAGCACCGCGGATCAGGCCGCTGCGCCGGCCCACCTTTTTCATGTAGAGCGAGGCGGGCATCGTGGTGATGGCCCCCCCGATCACCCAGCAGGTCACCGGCAGCGTCGCGAGCGACACATCCGGCGCCAGCGCCAACCCCGCCAGGCCGTTGATGGCTATCAGGGTCGCATTGTTGGTGAACAGCATCGCCTGGCAGGCGGCGAGCAGCCCCACATTGAACCTGGCATTGCTTGTGGTACTGGACATATATACAGTGTAGGGAGGGAATGCAATT
>JBBPIU010000120.1:3389-8516 GCA_038040245.1 Pseudomonadota bacterium
GGTACTGTGCATGTATCCACCTTGTATACATGACAAATGCAATAATCAGCCTGCGTGACAGGCCGGAACCTGGAGAGGCCGCTTACTTAGCGGCTTTCTTCGGCCAAACGAGCGGGGAAGGCTTTGCCTTCTTTACCCGAGGATCGGGCGGTGTATTGAGCATCCGTCGCAGCACATCGTCGGGGGTTGGGAGTGCGCGTTTTTCTTTTGTCATGGCGGGATTGTAGGCCGTGGCCGCGCGCGATGCAATCGAGGTCACGCCGGAGATGATTGAGGCTGGGGTAAATTCATATCTTAGTTGGATTCATTCTGAGGATTCGCCGCAGGAGATTGTTGCTGAGATTTATTCCTCAATGGCTGAACAACAACCTTCAGCTTTTCGCCAAACATCTCAACCTTCCCTCTGCAAATGCGGATTAGCTGCGCTACGGTCTTAAGATCTGATTCCTTGATTAACAGCCCTTGCGGGTCAATGCGACGCGCAACCTTTTTCTTTCTGTGCGACGGTTTCCAGGTGCCGGACAAGTCTTGCACTATGGTTCCTCCCACATCGCTTTTTAGCCATATGCCGTGAGCAACCAGGTCGCGTGATCTTTCCAAATGACCGATGCCTTTCTGGATTTTATCCAGACCATCATCTTTGATGGAAATTCCGTCAATGGTCATTAACTGTCGGATCATTGCTATCTGGTCTACTGCGCGAGGAGACCGTACAGATACACGGCCATGCTTAAGCCCGACATTCAGCAGGTAATAAGTTATTTTTGCTACGGAATTTTCCAACAAGGCCCACTCAAATACTACTGAGCCGATTCCCTCTCTATATGTTCGAGACAATTTAGTAAGAATTGGATAAGTTTGCATTACCATGACTACCCCCAAGAATTCTAAAAACGGGTTTATGTTTTACGAATGGGATTCCCCGCAAGCCATTGAGGTTCGGCGTCGAACACGAGAATTTTGTAGAAGAAATCCAGCCTCTCTGCCTCCCCAAGAATCCTTGAAAGGGCAGAAAGATTTTCTAGGGTATTCACCTGCCAAACATTTTCAGATATCTGTGAAACATGCGCTGATCTTCCTTCGCCAAGTTCTGCTCGGGCGATAAATGCTTTCCACGTCCTGTCATCGTCAGGAAGTCCAACAACCACAATTGCTGAATGCATGTTTCCCCCTATTGTTTGCGGTAGCGGCGCAAGCGGTCACGCCAATAGCGAGGAATCCGCGCCGGTCCTCGCTTGACGGACTTTATGGGTAAATCTCTCTTTTGCTCTAACAGGACGCGCAACAACGCAATGAGATCGCGCTGTAGTGCTTTGCGCTTAAGCTTGTGCCCCTGTGCCAATCCGCCGATATGTCAGGCGTTTGCCGCCAATCTGAGCAAGGGCAGAAGCGGCGCGTTGATCGTCGGTAGCCTTGCGGTGCGTAAAGCGGAAGTCAAACTCAGTGCAGTATTTTTGAAGGTGCTGTTCGCTGACGTGGTGGTAGGTTCCGACAAGGCCGCGCTTGAGCAAGCCGAAGAAGGATTCAACCGTGTTGCTGTGCGCGACCGCGCCTTTTACGGTACGGCTTTTCTTCGCGTATTGGCCCACGCGATGGTTCACGGTCTCGTGGCTAAGAAACTGGCCGCGAATGTCGCCGCGATACTGCCCAGCGTTGTCCGTCATAAGGTGCGTATCTGGCGCAACGTTGGCGTCAAGGATCGGCTTGAGCGTTTTGGCTGTGACGTTCGCAACGAGGAAGGAACGCACCGCACCGTCACGCTCAACCAGCGAGAAGATTTTGTGCTTATGGGCTGCGCCCCCAACGCGACGGCCAGGAACGCGCTTGATCGGGCGGGCGTTGCCGTAATAGGTTTCGTCGGCCTCAACGATCTTGCCCCCGCCCCCGATAGGGCCGCTGCCAATCTCGGTCTTGAAAGCCTCCCTGATTCGATGGGTCATGAACCAAGCCGTTTTGTAGGTCACGTCGAGCATTCTATGGAGCTGGTGGCTAGACATGCCTTTCTTGCTGGCGCAAAGCAGGTGCGTAGCCAGAACCCACTTGTGAAGCGGAATCTTGGAACGCTCAAAGACAGTGCCAACGGTCACGCTGAACTGAGTACGGCAATCCCCGCAGTTCCAAAGGCCCGGGCGATGCGCCTTACCCTCAAGGCGGCTGTTTCGCTCAAGGCCGCCGCAATGCGGGCATACTGGGCCATTGGGCCAGCGTTGCGCCTCAAGGTGCTTTCGGGCTGCGGTTTCGTCGGTAAATCTAAGTTCAGTAAAGGCCATAATCGTGTCTCCTATAGCCGCATCATGCCTAGCTGCACTGAGTTTGTCAAGTATATAAGCTGGGCATGTATACAGTATCGGAAGGGGAATGCAATTCTAGATTGAAATGACCAAGCTGCGAGGGGCGCTTTCACAGATTCAGGGTCGCTTCGAGACCGCGGAGCGCTCGCCTTTCGATGACGGCTGGACACAGGAGGAGGACGCGGCAAGCTCGCCGCAGACAACGGTCACTGAAGAGCGGGCCCGCTCGATCATCGCGCGCAACGACTCGCCCGACATTCCGTTCGAGCAGTCGATCAACCCCTACAGAGGATGCGAGCATGGGTGCATTTATTGCTATGCCCGACCAAGCCACGCCTACCTGGAACTCTCGCCCGGGCTGGACTTCGAGACCAAGCTCTTCGCCAAGACGAACGCGGTCGAGCTGCTGAAGGAAGAACTATCCAGGCGCGGCTACCGCGCCAAGCCGATGGCCTTCGGCACCAACACCGACGTCTACCAGCCCATCGAGCGGCGCTACAAGCTGATGCGCGGGCTGCTGGAGGTGCTGGCCGCCTGCGACCACCCGCTGACCATCGTCACCAAGTCGGCGCTGATCGAGCGCGACATCGATCTGCTCGCGCCGATGGCGAAAAAGAACCTGGTGAAGACCTTCGTCTCGATCACCACGCTGGACCACCGGCTTGCCCGGACCCTCGAGCCGCGCGCCGCAAGCCCGCAGCGGCGCGTGGACGCGCTGCGGGCGCTCGCCGGCGCGGGCATTCCGTGCGGCGTGATGGTCGCTCCGCTGATTCCGGCGCTCACCGATAAATCGCTCGAAGAGGTGATGGAAGCGGCGGCGAAGGCCGGCGCCACCATGGCCGGCTGGATCCTGCTGCGGCTGCCCAACGAGGTGCGGCCGCTGTTCAAGGAATGGCTGGCCGCCCACTATCCGCAGCGCGCAGATCACGTGATCAGCATCGTCAAGCAGTCGCGCGGCGGACGCGAGAACGACCCGAATTTCGGTTCGCGCATGACCGGGTCCGGCAACTTCGTGGATCTCATCGGCAAGCGCTTCGACCTTGCCTGCCGACGGCTCGGCTTGAACAGCGAGGACAACCACATGGCCTCGCGCATCGGCCTCGACTGCTCGCTGTTCAGGCCGCCTTCTTCTGCGGGGCAAATGAGGCTTTTCTGAGTTAGCCTCGACGCATGAGTCCGCTGCTGCAGGCGCCGATCGTCCCTACGCTCGCGCGCCTCGCCGCACCGGGAATTGCGCTGGCGCTGTTCCAGACCGCGGTTTCGGTCGCCGACATGTATTTCATCGGCCGCCTGGGGACGGATTCGCTCGCCGGACTGGCGCTCGTGTTTCCCATGGTGATGCTGCTGCAGATGACCTCGGCCGGCGCGATGGGCGGCGGGGTCTCCTCTGCGGTGGCGCGCGCGTTCGGCGCCGGAAATCCGGATGCGGCTCGCAAGTTGGTGGTCCATGCCTTCGTCATCGCGCTTGGCGGCGGGCTCGCCTTCACCCTGCTGCTGCTTGGCGCCGGACGCGGACTCTACAGCCTGCTCGGCGGCCGCGGCGAGTCGCTGGAGCAGGCGCTCGCCTACTCGCACGTCCTGTTCGGCGGCGCGGTCCTGGTCTGGATCGCGAACACGCTGGCAAGCCTGTTGCGCGGCAGCGGCAATACGCTGGCGCCCGCGCTCGCGCTTGCCGGTGCAGTGCTGGTGCAGATCCCGCTCTCGGGCGCGCTCACGCTCGGCTGGGGACCGTTCCCGCGCTGGGGCATCGCGGGCGCGGCAACCTCCTACGTGGTCGCATTCGGGCTGGCGAGCCTGGCGATGGCGGTCTGGGTGTGGAGGAGCGCGCTCAGGCCGCAGCGCGCGCACTGGCGGCTCGAAGGGCGCCTGTTCCGCGAGATCCTGCGGGTCGGCGCCATCTCCTCGATCGCCGCGCTGCAGACCGTGCTGACCGCGGTGATCCTGACCGGCTTCGTGGCGCGCTTCGGCACCGCGGCGCTGGCCGGCTATGGGGTCGGAGTGCGCTTGGAGCTGCTGCAGGTTCCGATCGTGTTCGCCATCGGCCAGGCGCTGGTGGTGATGGTGGGAACCAACATCGGCGCGGGGCAGGGCGAGCGCGCGAAGAAAATCGCCTGGATCGGCACCGGCGCGGCGGCGCTCGTCTGCCTCGCGATCGGCGCCTCGGTGGCGATTTACCCGGCGCTCTGGATCCAGATCTTCAGCAGCGATCCGGCGGTGCTGGAGATCGGCAGCCTGTACCTGCGCATCGTGGCGCCGCTCTATCCGCTGTTCGGGGCCGGCATGGCGCTCTACTTCGCGTCGCAGGGCGCGGGGCAGATGCTCAAGCCGGTTCTCGCCGGCACGGCGCGGCTGGTCCTGGTGGTCGCGGGCGGCGCGCTGGTGATGCAGTTCGGCGGGCCGCTGGCGGCGCTGTTCGCCGCGATCGCGCTCGGCCTCACCGTCTTCGGCGGGTTGACCAGCTACGTGGTGTTCAAGGCGCGCTGGGCGCGCGCCTGAACCCTCAGGAAAGAAAGCCGATCAGCGCGTCCAGGGTCGCGTCCGGCGCCTCGGCCATCAGCGAGTGGCCGGAAGAAGCTATCCGCACGCTTTGCGATTTTTCAATCTTATTGATTAAAGCTTCCGCGCTTCGCGGTGGCGTCATGATGTCGCGCGCGCCGAGGATGAAAAGCGCCGGGCATTTCACTTTCGCGGCGCTCGCCATGCCATCCGCATACGCGTTGCAGGCAACCAGATCGGTGTGCAGCACGCCGGGCGCGAGGCGCGCGAGCCTCGCCAGCGTATCGCCGTACATCCACATGCCCGGATTCGGGTTGCCCGCGAGCGGCACCTGCGCCGC
>JBBPIU010000121.1:0-8510 GCA_038040245.1 Pseudomonadota bacterium
AGCAGCTTCACGCCGTTTTTCTCCATCACGGAGTCGTCTTCGTTCTGCACTTCGTCGAAGGTGAACCCGTACTGGAATCCGGAGCAGCCGCCGCCGGTGACGAACACGCGGAGCTTGAGCTCCGGGTTGCCTTCCTCTTCGATCAGCTGCTTCACCTTGCCGGCGGCGCTGTCCGAAAAGATCAGCGGTGCCGGCATTTCGGTGGCTGCGTTTTCAGCGACTGCGTTCATGACTTGCTCCTGTTGCGTACCTTTGTCCGATACGCGCTCTAATTCGCTACTTGGCGATCTTCAATTCTACCGACTTGGCCTCGGCGGTGTGGTGCACCAGCCGCCCCTCGATCACTGCGCCCTGCTGGATCTCGATGCTCTTGTAGTGGATGTCCCCTTTGACACGCGAATTGGCCTGAAGTTCGAGCGTCTCGCGCGAGTCAACCGCCCCGTTGATCGTGCCGTTCACCACCACATGGGCGGCCTGGACCTCGCCGTCGATGCGCGCCTGCTCCGAAACCACCAGCGTACCCGGCTGGTCCGGCAGCGCCGCGACGTTGCCGCGCACCGCGCCGTCGACCCGCAGGCCGCCGCTGAAAAAGACATTGCCCTCGATGCGCGTGGTGGCGCCGATCAGGCTGTCGATGCGGTTCTGCGGCTTGCTTTCTCTGCGAAACATGCTTGCCTCTCCTTCATCCCAGCGTCACGTTTTGGGTCACTTTGGGTTCCGCCGACCCGGCCTCGTAGACGCGCACCTGCACGCTTACGACCTTGGCCTTGGGATTCACCCGGAAAGTGCCGTCAACCCGCTGGAAGTGCTTGAATGCCAAGCGGAAGGTGGAGGAATCCGGTTCCCCTTGCCCCGGTACCATGATCATAGCATTGTGGCCGCCCTCCGTCAGGTTGACCACCAGTTCGAGCCGTCCCTGGAACTCGCGCCCGCGGCGCGGTCCCGACGCGAGCAGCAGCACCCGGTAGCGGTACTCGCCCGCAATCACGTCGGGCTCGGCCTTGAAGCGCAGGATCGAGAGCGGCGCCGCGCTCGCGGTTTCCGAGGAAAGCATGCTTTCGAAGATGGCGAGTTCCTCGCGCAGCCGGGCATTGTCCTGCTCCAGAGAGCGCGCCTGCTGCGCCTGCTTCTGCTGCGCCGTGCGTTCGATCGAAACCTTGCTGTCGGCCGCGTTGGCGATCGCGCGCAGGCGCTCGAGCTCGTCGCGCATTTTGCCGAGCTCGCTGCGTGCGGCCAAGAGTTCCTGCTCGATCTCGCTGCGGTCGAAGCCGGCGAAGCGCCGGCCGGCGTCGTACATCCAGGCCGCCAGCGTCGCCGAGAACGCGAACAGCACCGCGATGCCGAGCCAGCGCAGGTACCAGGGAACATGCGTGCGCACCGACACCTTCGGCGCCGCAATACCGAAGCGCTGGCGCAGCTTCCAGAAGCGCTTGGCCATCCGTCGATCCGCTACGGAACCACCGAACCCTGCTCGAGGCCCATGGTCTCCGGCAGGCCGAACATCAGGTTCATGTTCTGCACCGCCTGGCCAGAGGCGCCTTTCATGAGGTTATCGATCACGGCGAGCACCACCAGCGTGTCGCCACGCTGCCCGTACTCCCCGCGCCCACCGTCCCCGCCACGCCCGCTGTGCTCGGGCGGCCGGTGCACCGCGATGCGGCAGACGTTCGCCGCGCGCGTCGAGCGGGTATCCGGATGGCTTCCGGCCGGCATGACGTCGACGAAAGGCTCTTTCGCGTAGCGCTTTTCGTACAGCGCCTGAAAGTCCATTTCCTTTGTGATGCGCCCGTACAGCGTGGCGTGGATGCCCCGGATCATCGGCGTCAGGTGCGGCACGAAGACGAGGCCTACTTCGCGTCCGGCCGCCTGCGCGAGCCCCTGGCGGATCTCCGGCCAGTGCCTGTGGCCGCCGACGCCGTAGGCCGCGAAGTTGTCCGACGCTTCGGCATACATGAGATTCAACTCCGTCTTGCGGCCGGCGCCCGACAGGCCCGATTTCGCGTCGGCGATCAGGTGGTCGAAATCCACCGCGCCGGCTTCGATCAGCGGCACAAACCCGAGCTGCACGGCGGTGGGATAGCAACCCGGATTCGCCACCAGCCGTGCGCCGCGGATCTTGTCGCGGTTCACTTCGCAAAGGCCGTATACCGCCTCCGCGACCAGTTCCGGCGCGGCATGCTTTACCTTGTACCAGCGCTCCCATTCGGCGACGTCCTTCAAGCGGAAGTCGGCGGATAGGTCGACGATGCGCGCGCCGGCATCGACGAGCGCGCGTACCTCGCCCATCGCCACTGCGTTGGGCGTGGCGAAGAACACGACGTCGCATTTGCCAAGCGGCGCCTTGTCGGGATGGGAGAACGCGAGCGACACACGGCCGCGCAGGCTCGGGAACACGGCACTTACCGCCGTCCCGGCTTCCTGCCGCGAGGTAATCGCCGCGAGTTCGACCTGCGGATGCTGCGACAACAGCCGCAGCAGTTCGATTCCCGTATAACCCGTGCCGCCGACAATTCCTGCCTTGATCATGTGGTTCGCCTTCCTGCAACAAAAAGCCGCCCGAAGGCGGCTTGAGGTCAGCGTTTCGAGTATTGCTTGCGCCGCCGCGCCTTGTGCAAGCCGACCTTCTTTCGCTCCACTTCCCGCGCGTCGCGGGTCACGAGGCGCGCGGCGCGGAACACGGGTTTGAGGGCGGCATCGAACTCTATGAGGGCGCGCGCCAGGCCATGGCGCACCGCGCCGGCCTGGCCGTTCTCGCCGCCGCCGTGCACGTTCACCTTGATGTCGAAGGCCGCCAGGTTCTTGGTGAGCTCGAGCGGCTGGCGCACGATCATGCGCCCGGTCTCGCGGGCGAAGAAAACGTCCACCGGCTTGCCGTTGACGACGAACTGGCCCTTGCCGGGCTTCAGGAACACGCGCGCCACCGAACTCTTGCGCCGGCCCGTGCCGTAGTAATAGTCGCCAACCATGTCAGATCTCCAGTGCTTTGGGCTGCTGCGCCGTGTGCGGGTGCGTGCCGTCGGCGTAAATCTTGAGCTTTCTCAGCATCGCGTAGCCGAGCGGGCCCTTGGGCAGCATGCCCTTCACCGCGCGTTGCAGGGCGCGGTCCGGAAAGCGCGCGTGCAGCTTGGCGAAATCGGTTTCCTTGATGCCGCCCGGGAAATTGGTGTGCCGGTAGTATTTCTTGCCGAGCGTCTTCTTGCCGGTGACGCGGATCTTGGCCGCATTCAAGACGACGATGAAATCGCCGGTATCGACATGGGGCGTGTACTCCGGCTTGTGCTTGCCGCGCAGGCGCACCGCAATCTGGGACGCCAGGCGACCGAGCACCTTGTTCTGGGCGTCCACAACGTACCAACCGTGAACCACGTCCTCGGCTTTGGCGGTGTATGTTTTCATCATGCGCTTGCTGGAGAAAGGGCGCGAATGTTACCAAATAAAGCGCACAATCCGTAATGCTATGAATTATAAGGGGTATTGAATGGAATGTACAGTACGCTGGAGCGGAGGAATGACCTTTCTCGCCGAGACCGGGAGCAACCATCTGGTGACCATGGATGGCGCGCCCGAAGGCGGCGGCCGCAATCTCGCGCCGCGTCCGATGGAGCTCGTGCTCGCCGGAACCGGCGGCTGCACCGCCTACGATGTGGTCGTGATCCTGAAAAAAAGCGGCCAGGAAATCACCGGCTGTGAAGTAAAGCTCGCCTCGGAGCGCGCGCCATCCGATCCGAAGGTATTCACCAAGATCCACATGCACTTCATCGTGCGCGGCACGAATCTCAAGCGCAATCTGGTCGAACACGCGATCCGCCTGTCGCACGAGAAATACTGCTCGGCCTCGATCATGCTCGGCAAGAGCGCCGAGATCACCAAGGACTTCGAAATCGTCGAGAATTGACTACGCCGGAAGCCGGTTCGCGGCGAAGTTCATGCGCCGGTTTTCCTCGAACCACTCTTCGGCGTAGTCGCAGCCGCGATATTCGTCGAAGTACGGCCCGCCGATGGTGTAGTGCACGATCCTGGCATCCGGATTGTGCGTATATTCGCCGACCAGCCAATTCCACTCCAGCGGCAGATCACCGATCAGTGCGTCGTCCAACCAGGCAAAGCGCTGCAAATCGAGGCCCGTTGCAGTGTTCACATAGTCAGCCGTAAGTGCTGTGCAACGAGCGTTGTTGAACAGCGTGACGCTGGACCAGTTCTTGCGGGGATAAACGCTCTGTACCTGGTTCAGGAATTTGCGTGCAGGCCCTGGCGTGTAGTCGTGCTTGCATACCAGTACCGCCTTGTCGGGAGAGCGCTCCGAGAATGCGGCGAGTTGCGCGATATCCGCGCGGCAGAGCATGTCGCAGTCCATGAACAGCGACCAGCCGCGATACTGCGAAAGCGACGGCACGAGGAAGCGCGTCAGGCTGAACTCGGTGGATTCGGTCGCACCGCGCGGGCGCGTGTAGAGCCCCTGCAACTGCGAGAGCATCAGCGGCGCGATGGTGACCGGAATCGACGAGCGCCGCAGGATGGAGTGCGCCAGGGTGTGGTAAGCGACGGGCTCGTTCGGATCGTAGCCGATGTAGATATGGAGCATTGCTCACTCCGGAAAAGCGCCTCTCAGACCCGATAGGCGACGGTCGTCATCAGCTTCGCCATCGCACGCATGCCCAGCTTGACCGGCTCGGGAAGTTCCGCGGCGCCAAGCGCGACAGCGCTTGCACGATGCTTTGCCTCATCTTCGCGCATCGCCTCGATCACGATCCGTGTCTTGCTGTCCGCCGGCGAGAGCAGGTCGAGATGCCCGGTGAGGTGTTCCTCGACCTGGCGCTCGGTTTCCGCGACAAAGGCCAGGCTCCAGCGGTCGCCCAGCGCGCCGGCGGCCGCCCCGGCCGCGAAGGCGCCCGCATACCAGAACGCATTGAGCAGGCTGGTCCTGCCGCCCAGCTCGCGGATCCGCTGCGCGCTCCAGGCCAAGTGGTCCTGTTCCTCGAGCGCCGCCTGGGCCAGTGCGCGGCGGTTCTCCGGTTCTCGCGCGGTCAGCGCCTGGCCTTGGTAGAGCGCCTGGGCGCAAACTTCGCCGGCGTGGTTGACGCGCATCAGCGCCGCGGCCTGCGCGCGCGCCCCGGCTGGAAGCTCGGCCTCGGCAATCGCCTCGGCAGGGGATTCCCGGCGCGCAGAATGAACCTCCGCGATCGCGCGCAGCGCCGAGTCGAAGCCCGTGATCAGCCGGTCGATCGGGTCCATGCGCAAAGTATAGGCGAAAAAAAACGGGCGTCTCGCGACGCCCGTTTGGTGATGCTGGTAGCTGTATTGCGGCTTCTTAGAACTGGTGACGCAGCGTGAGAGCCCACACCCGCGGGTCTTCGCCCGGGAGCGTGGCCACTCCCCCGCCCAGCCCATTAGCGGTAAACAGGTTGTACACGCCGGCCGGTCTGTTGTTAATGATCGCGTAGGTCAGGGCCGCCGAAGTGCGCTTCGACAGGTCGTAGGCATACGAAAGCGCGATCATCTTGGCCGAGTCATCGCCCGCTGTCGCCCTGTCGTTGCTCGCCTTGTCGAAGTGCCCGTGGATCGAGTGGTTGCCCCACGAGTAGGACGCCGGGAACGACCACACGCGGCGGCTGGAGAGGCTCGCGCCGTTGGTCGCGCCCTTGATCTTCGACTTGTCGAAGGCGAGGCCGATCTTGAAGCCGCCAAACTTGTAGGAACCGAACAGACGGTCGCCGCGCTGGTCGCCCGTGGCAAGCGTGTTGCCGCCGGCGTCGTCCTTGCCGCGCCAATAGCTGTAGCCGCCCACGAAGGGGCCGCGTTGGAAGGTCGGCGCGAAGTTCAAAGCCCGGCCCTTGCGAGTACCGCTGCCGATATCGGCGTCCGCGCCTTTGGCGTTGCTCGAGTACGCGCCGATCACCGTGAAACCGCCCCAGTTCGGGGTCGTGTAGTGAATGACGTTGGCGGTACGCGTCGCGCCCGCGATGGCCGTAGCGCCACCGCCCGCAAACGCCAGCAGCGAGATGCTGTCCGAACGCAGGGAGCCCCTGGTGGTCATTTCGCTCTCACGGCCGAAGTAGTGCAGGTCCTGGCGACCGAAGAAGATCCTGCCCCAGGCATTGCTGCGCAGGCCGACGTGGTTGTTGCCGGTGCCCACCAGATTGCCCATGTCGAGCGACATGCGCTGGTCGTACTGGCCGATGGCGTGCAGTCCGCGGCCCAAGTCCTCGACCACGTTGAAGATGATCCGCGAGGAGTCATCCACCACGGCCCACTGACTGTTGTTCCCGGCGCGACCGCTATATTTCGTAGCCTCGTAGCCGCCCTTGAAGAAGCCGCTGATCGTCACGCTCGATTGCGCGAGCGCCACCGAAGGGGCCGCGAAGAGGCCCGCCACTGCGACCGCTATGAGTTTCTTATTCATTCAAAATCTCCCGATTGCGTTGATGGTCCGGGCAGCCTAGGACCGCCCGCCTCAACCTCTCTAAGTTGAGAAGTTGCACGAATTCTCCCCCATGACGTATCGGCGGAGCAACGGAACTGAGCATTTTTCCCGGGTTTTGCGGGATTCCGTTGTATCGATGCAACATTCTAAGAAAGACCCTTTATATCAACTAGTTAAACAAGTTCCGCAAGGCCCGACCCGGATCCGGCGCCCGCATGAAGGCCTCCCCCACCAGGAAAGCCTCGACGCCGTGACCGCGCATGCGCGCCACGTCCGCCGGCGCGAGAATGCCGCTCTCGGTGACCACCGTCTTGCCGGGCGGCACTTTGGCGAGCAGGTCCAGCGTGGTTTCGAGCCGCGTCTCGAAACTGCGCAGGTTGCGGTTGTTGATGCCAAGCAGCGGCGTCTCGAGCGCCAGCGCGGCGTCGAGTTCCGCGGCGTCATGCACCTCGACCAGCACCGCCATGCCGAGTGCGCGCGCGCTTGCCTCGAGGCCCTGCATGTCCTGCCGCGCCAGCGCGGCGGCGATCAGCAGGATGCAATCGGCGCCGAGCGCGCGCGATTCGTGGACCTGGTAAGGCTCGGTGATGAAATCCTTGCGCAGCACCGGCAGCGTGCAGGCCGAGCGCGCCTCGGCGAGATGCGCATGCGCGCCCTGGAAGAAATCACGGTCGGTCAGCACCGACAGGCAGGCCGCGCCGCCCGCTGCGTAGCTGCGCGCGATCGCGGCCGGATCGAAATCCGCGCGCAACACCCCCTTGGAGGGGCTCGCACGCTTGATCTCGGCAATGACCGCAGGCTGGCCTGCCGCGATCTTCGCCTGGATGGCGGCGACGAAATCGCGTGGCGGCAGCGCCGATGCGGCACGCTTCTTCATCTCCGCGAACGGCACCGCCGACCGGGCCGCCTCCAGTTCCTCGCGCTTGCGCGCGAGGATGCGCTGCAGAATGTCCTCCATCGGCCCTCAGCCTGCTTTAGCGTGCTTTTTCGTGAAGGCGACGAAATCGTCCAGCTTCTGCTTCGCCTCGCCCTTGGCGATCGCCTTGCGCGCGCGTTCGATGCCGTCCGCCAGGGACTTGGCGACGCCCGCGACGTAGAGCGCCGCGCCGGCGTTGAGCAGCACGATGTTGAGCGCGGGCCCGGGCTGGTTCTCGAGCACCGCGAGCACCATCTGCTTCGATTCCTCGACCGAATTCACCTGGATCGCGCGCCGGTCGTACACCTCGAGGCCGAACTGGGAAGGATGCAGCTCGTATTCGCGGATCTCGCCGTTGAGCAGTTCGCCGACCAGGGTCTCGCCCGAAATGGAGATCTCGTCCAGGCCGTCGCGGCCGTAGACCACCATCACGTGCCTGGCGCCCAGGCGCTGCAGCACGCGCGTCTGGATGCCGACCAGGTCGGTGTGGAAAACCCCCATCAGCTGATTCTGCGCGCCGGCAGGATTGGTGAGCGGACCCAGGATGTTGAAGATCGTGCGCACGCCCAGTTCCTTGCGCACCACCGCGGCATGCTTCATCGCCGGATGGTGGCTGGGCGCGAACATGAAGCCGACGCCGACGCTCTCCACCGACTGCGCGATTCTCTCCGGCGTGAGCTCCAGCTTCGCCCCCAGGGCCTCGAGCACGTCGGCGCTGCCGCTGCGCGAGGAAACCGAGCGGTTGCCGTGCTTCGCGACTTTGGCGCCCGCGGCGGCGGCGACGAAGGTCGCGGCGGTCGAGATATTGAAGGTATGCGCGCCGTCGCCGCCCGTGCCGACCACATCCACCACGTGGTGCTGGTCCTTCAGGGGCACCAGGGTGGCGAATTCGCGCATCACCTGGGCGGCGGCGGCGATCTCGCCGACGGTTTCCTTTTTCACCCGCAGGCCGATGATGAAGCCCGCGATCTGCGCCGGCGTGAGTTCCCCGCGCATGATCTGGCGCATCACGTGCAGCATCTCGTCGTGAAAAATCTCGCGGTGTTCGACGGTGCGCTGGATTGCTTCGGCGATGCCGATTTTCATTGCGTTCTCCCTTCCAGAAAGTTTTTCAGCATGGCATGCCCATGTTCGGTAAGCATGGCCTCGGGATGGAACTGCACGCCCTCGACC
>JBBPIU010000122.1:0-2688 GCA_038040245.1 Pseudomonadota bacterium
TCCTTGTTGCCGACCATGAAGCCGATGCGCCAGCCGGCCATGTTGTAGCTCTTCGACATGGTGAAGAACTCGACCGCCACGTCGCGCGCGCCGGGTACCTGCATGATCGAGGGCGCACGATTGTCGACCCAGGCGCCATCGAAGCAGATGTCGGCATAGGCCAGGTCGTGCACCACCAGGATGTTGTGCTGGCGCGCGAGCGCCACCACGCGCTCGAAGAAATCCAGCTCGACGCACATCGCCGTCGGGTTCGAGGGGAAACCGATGATCAGCATCTTCGGCTTCGGGAACAGCTCGCCGATGGCGCGCTCGAGCTCGGCGAAGAAATCCACGCCCGGCGTCATGCGCACCGAACGGATGTCGGCGCCGGCGATGATCGCGCCGTAAATGTGGATCGGGTAGGACGGATTGGGCACCAGCACCGTATCGCCGCGCTCCAGCGTCGCCAGCATCAGGTGCGCGAGGCCTTCCTTCGAACCGATGGTGACGATCGCCTCGGAATCCATGTCGAGCTCGACCGCGTAGCGCCGCTGGTACCAGTCGCAGATCGCGCGCCGCAGGCGCGGGATGCCCTTGGAGACCGAATAGCCGTGCGTGTCCTGCCGCTGCGCCGCCTCGACCAGCTTGTCGACGATGTGCTTCGGGGTCGGCCCGTCCGGGTTGCCCATGGACAGGTCAATGATGTCGTCGCCCCGGCGGCGGGCCGTCATCTTCAACTCGTTGGTGATGTTGAAGACGTAGGGCGGAAGCCGCTTAATCCTTGAAAACTCGTGCATTCCGGCATTCTAGCAGCGAACGCACGGCGCCCTTCCGGATGCGCGCTCGGCTTGACATATGTCAGTCAGTGGCATAAGTTGACACACATGGAAAAGACTCAGGTGTATCTGCGCAAGGAAGAACTCGCGGCGCTGCGCGCGGCGGCGGCCCGCTCGGGACGCAGCGTCGCTGAACTGGTGCGCGAAGCGGTGCGCAAGGCGGTGCTGATGCCGCAGGCGCCCGGCCCCGTGGCGATCTGGGACGGCGAGCCGAGGCGCACGTCCATTGAGCACGACACGGTGCACGACGAGCGCTGATGCGCCAGCGCGAGCCGGCGTTCGTCGACAGCGGCGCCTGGATCGCGCTCGCGCTTTCGCGCGATCCACTGCACGCGCAGGCGCGCGAACAGTGGGACATGCTGCAGGGCGCGGCCGCAAAACTGCACACCTCGGTGCCGGTGGTCATCGAGACCTTCACCTTCCTCGAGCGCAACGCCAACCGGGACGTCGCGCTCGCGTGGAAAAACTCGATCACCAAGCCCGCAATCGTGCGCATTCTCCCTTGCGAACTGCGCGACCTTGACCAGTCCTGGGAGTACTTCCGCCGCGGCGGCCTGCACAAGCTCTCCGCCGTGGACGCCACCAGTTTCACGATCATGAAGCGCGCCCGCATCGGACTCGCGTTCGCTTTCGACCACCATTTCGCGGCTGCCGGGTTCCGGCTGGTCGGCTGACCGGGCCCATGAAGCTCCACGCCTCCGCCGCGAGCGCGCTGAACACTTTCTCCGGCTACGGCGAGGGCTTCGTGCTGGTCAACGGCCAGCGCCACGAGCGCAGCATCATCGTGATGCCGGAGCAGTTGGTGCCGTGGAGTGCCGCGTCCTTCGACGCCCTGGCGGAATCGGATTTCGATGTGCTCGCCGGCTTGGACCTGGAAGTCGTGATCCTCGGCACCGGGCCGAAACTGCGCTTTCCGCATCCCCGCCTTACGCAGGCGCTGACGCGCAAGCGCATCGGCGTGGAGGCGATGGACCTGCAGGCCGCCTGCCGCACCTACAACATCCTGATGGCCGAGGAGCGCCGCGTCGCGGCGGCCCTGCTGTTCTCATGAGCCTGCCGAGTTTCTTTTATATTTTTGTTGCCGTCCTTCTGGGAACGGCCGCACAGCTATTCCTCAAGGCAGGTACGAACGCGGCGCCCGTTGACTTCAGGCTGGCGCTGGAACCGCGCATCCTGGCCGGCATCGGCTGCTACGCGGTGAGCCTCGTCGTCTGGATCCTGGCGCTGTCGAAAACGCCGGTCAGCGTCGCCTACCCGATGGTGTCGCTCGGCTTCGCGTTGAACGCCCTGCTCGCCTGGTGGCTGCTCGGCGAGGCGGTGACGCCAATGCGCATGGCAGGCATCGGCGTCATTATTGTCGGCGTTCTTCTCGTTGCGAGGTCGTAGATGAATCTTTTTCCTGGTTTTATAAGCAGAAGAATAAATACTTCAAAAGCAAGAATAAAACTCGTCACACGCGGAGACGGCCCGCCGGTGCTGCTGCTGCACGGCTACCCCGAAACGCACGCCATGTGGCACAAGGTCGCGCCCGCATTGGCGCGCGACTATACGGTGGTGTGCGCGGACCTGCGCGGCTACGGCGACTCCTCGAAGCCGAAGGGCCTGCCCGACCACTCGAACTATTCCAAACGCGCGATGGCGAAGGACATGGCCCAAGTGATGACCGCGCTGGGCCACCGCCGATTTCACGTCGCCGGCCACGACCGCGGCGCGCGCGTCGCGCACCGCCTCGCGCGCGACCACGGCAGTCGCGTGCGCTCGCTCACGGTGCTCGACATCTCGCCGACGCTGAAGATGTACCAGAGCACCGACAAGGCCTTCGCCACCGCCTACTACCACTGGTTTTTCCTGATCCAGAAATTCCCGCTGCCCG
>JBBPIU010000122.1:2788-8461 GCA_038040245.1 Pseudomonadota bacterium
TTCGCCACCGCCTACTACCACTGGTTTTTCCTGATCCAGAAATTCCCGCTGCCCGAAATGCTCCTTGCGCGGCAGGTGCCGCATTACATCATCGGCCGCATCGGGCGCGGCCCCGGCGGAATAAAGGTTTTTGAGAAAAAAGCCCTGGCCGAATATGTGCGCGCGTTCCGCAATCCGAAGACGATTCACGCCACCTGCGAGGACTACCGCGCCGCCGCGGGCATTGATCTGCTCCACGACAGGAAGGATTTGAGAACCAAGCTCAAAATGCCAGTCATGGTTCTGTGGGGCAAACAGGGCGTGATCGAACGCATGTTCAAGCCGCTCTCCGACTGGCGCGAAGTGGCGAGGGACGTGCGCGGCCGCTCGCTCGACTGCGGCCACTTCTTGCCCGAGGAGAAACCCGAGGAGGTGCTGCGCGAGTTGCGCCGCTTCCTCGCGTCGTGCGCGAACTGAGCCGACCGTTGCGCTCTTCCTTCGGGGTCACAGTCAATGAGAATCCGGCAGCGTCGAGGATCGCCCTGAATGTGCGAAATTCCGGGTTGCCCTCCCAGGACAGCGTCTTGTAAAGCTGCTGCCGGTTGAGCCGCGTGCGCCGCGCAATGCTCGCGATTCCGCCGTGCGCATCGGCAACCCGGCGCAGTGCAACCATGAATGCCGCGGGGTCTGCCTCTTCGGCGGCCGCAGTGAGGTACGCAGCCGCAAGCGCCGGATCACACAAGCGCTTCAGCAGATAAGGTTCAGCTGGAACGGACGGCGGCACGGATCCTCTGCTCATAGTCTCTCCGGTATTTCCGGATTTCCAGAACACCTTCGCCCACCGGCTTGCAGTCACCGAACAGCCCCTGCCTCAGCCTGTCCAGCCTCACCTCGACCGCGGCGGCGACCCTGGGGTCCGTCAGCGAGGCCTGCCATTGCCGGAACGGCACACGCGATTCCGGGGTCTGGTAGAAACGCAATTGCCACGTCTCAGACGCGTGCATTGTCCGTTATAAACGACATCAAGTCAATTCCTCCTCACCAAAGTTGAACGCATGGACGCGTGCTATCGTTGACGCAGCGCCGAAATGCAGACTTTCTGTAACGAGTTTTTGCGGTGATTGACGCGCGATTGCAGTTTCCGGATTCGACTGCGCGGTAGATGCTTCATACGGCAAGAAAAGCTTCGCCTCCGACGCCGGGCGTGTCGCATTTCTTTTCGAGCTGTATCAGAAGTACACGAGCCTGTTGCCCAGTCAGCCGAAGGCACGCAAAGCCAGGCGAAATAGAAAAAAGCCCTGACCCATTTTTGCGGATTTCGCGGCATCCTTGACCCCTATTGGCCATGGTTGACACCGGCCAAATGGCGTCGCATCGGCAATAACGTTACGATGAGGCCGTACACACTCAAATGGTAACTCGCGAAAAAATCGAAGCAGCGGTTCGCATCCTGTTCGAAGCCGCTCGCCCGGCGCGCATCGTTCTGTTCGGATCGTACGCGCGCGGCGACGCGGGCGCGGATTCAGATCTCGACTTTCTGGTGATCGAGCCTCGGGTCGAAGATCGCGCGCGGGAGATGGTGCGGCTGCGACGGTTGCTGCGTCCGCTGCGCATTCCCGCCGACGTTCTTGTTTATTCCTCGGAGGAAGTGGCGCGCTGGGGTGATCAACCCGGAACTGCACTGTACTGGGCCTTGCGCGAAGGCAAGGACGTCCATGCCTGAGGCGAGTGTCGCCCGCCTGATGCTCGCGGCGGCCCGCCGGGACGAACAGGCCTATCGCGCGCTTGTAGCGCTACCTGACATGAATGACGCGGTGATTGGCTTTCATGCCTACCAGTGTGTTGAAAAGGCGCTGAAAGGAGTCCTCGCGCATAAGGCTGTCATATTCCGGCGTACCCACGACATTGCGGAACTGCTCGATCTGTTGACTGACGCCGGAGTCGATTCCCCGCCGCACGAAGACAAGCTGGATGAACTCAACCCATTCGCGGTGGAAGCGCGCTATGGACTGACAGACCCCGGCCGGATCGATCGCGATGCAACGACGCTCATGGTCGGCGCCTTACTCGTCTGGGCCGAAGACCAGCTTTCGAAGCCTGCGACTACAGTCAGGTGAAAACGAAAAAAAGCCCAGAAAATCAATCCACTAGAAATCCCAGGGGCGCCGCTTGCAGAGGCAACAAAAAACGTGTCCAATGAATGCGTTGCATTGCATAGCTGAGACGGTTTGCTAACAAGCCTGTCAACCAACACCATGCATGCCCGGTAAAGCGGTCAAGGACTTCTCCCTGCCTTCGACCGGCGGCGGCACTTTCAAGCTCTCGGACCGGCGAGGCAAGGCGCTGGTCGTCTACTTCTACCCCAAGGACAACACCCCCGGCTGCACGGTCGAGGGGTCGGATTTCCGCGAGCGCTACAACGAGTTCGCCAAGGCGGGCGCGGCGGTGGTCGGCGTCTCGCGCGATTCGGTGAAGTCGCACGAGGGCTTCAAGGCGAAGATGAAATTTCCCTTCGAGCTGCTGTCGGACGCCGACGAGAAGGTCTGCACGCTGTTCGGCGTGATGAAAATGAAGAACATGTACGGCAAAAAGGTCCGCGGCATCGAGCGCAGCACCTTCGTCCTGAACGGCGAGGGCGCGATCGCGCGCGAATGGCGCGGGGTCAAGGTCCCCGGCCACGTTGAGGAGGTATTGAACTTTGTTAAAACCCTATGATGTCGAGCAGGCCGACGTAGCAGAATCCTCCCCCCGCGACGCAATGTCGAAGAAATCCCGCAGTCTCCGCAAAGCCAAGGTCAAGAAGCTGTTCGTGCTCGACACCAACGTGCTGATGCACGATCCGGCCAGCCTGTTCCGCTTCGAGGAGCACGACCTCTACCTGCCGATGGGCACGCTGGAGGAACTCGACGGCAACAAGAAGGGGCTTTCGGACGTGGCGCGCAACGCCCGCCAGGCGAGCCGCTTCCTGGACGAGATCGTCTCGGTCAAGGGCGGCGACATCGCCGCCGGGCTGCCGATCCGGACACGGGAGGGCGGTCCGTCGGCCGGCGGGCGCCTGTTCCTGCAGACCGAGGCGATCAACGGCGATCTGCCCGCCACGCTGCCGGCCGGCAAGACCGACAACCAGATCCTGTCGGTGGTGCGCCACCTGCAGAAGAAGGACCCCGCGCGCGGCGTGATCCTGGTGTCCAAGGACATCAACATGCGCATCAAGGCGAGGGCGCTCGGCCTCGCCACGGAGGACTACTACAACGACAAGGTGCTGGAGGACACGGACCTCCTCTACACCGGCGTGCACAAGCTCGCGTCCAATTTCTGGGAGACGCACGGCCGCGACATGGAGTCCTGGAAGAAGGACGGCCACACCTACTACCGCGTGCGCGGGCCGCTGGTGCCGCAGCTGCACCTGAACGGCTTCGTCTACGACGAATCCGGCGAACGGCCGTTGCACGCGCTGGTGAGGGAAAAGGCGGGGCGCACCGCGGTGATCGAGACGCTGCGCGACTATTCCCATGCCAAGAATTCGGTCTGGGGCATCACCGCGCGCAACCGCGAGCAGAATTTCGCGCTCAACCTGCTGATGAATCCGGACATCGATTTCGTCACCCTGCTCGGCCAGGCGGGCACCGGCAAGACGCTGCTCACGCTCGCCGCGGGCCTCGCGCAGGTGCTGGACGAGAAGCGCTACTCGGAGATCATCATGACCCGGGTGACGGTGCCGATCGGCGAGGACATCGGCTTCCTGCCGGGCACCGAGGAAGAAAAAATGCAGCCCTGGATGGGCGCGCTCGAGGACAACCTGGACGTGCTGAACGTCTCGGACGAATCGGGCGGCGACTGGGGCCGGGCGGCGACGCGGGACCTGGTGCGCTCGCGCATCAAGGTGAAGTCGCTCAACTTCATGCGCGGCCGCACCTTCCTGAACAAATGGCTGATCATCGACGAAGCGCAGAACCTGACGCCCAAGCAGATGAAAACGCTGATCACGCGCGCCGGCCCGGGGACCAAGGTGATATGCCTGGGCAACATCGCGCAGATCGACACGCCCTACCTGACCGAGGGCAGTTCCGGCCTGTCCTTCGTGGTGGACCGGATGAAGGGCTGGGCGCACGCGGGGCATGTCACGCTGGCGCGCGGCGAGCGGTCTCGCCTGGCGGATTTCGCCGCCGAAACGCTCTGATTTCTGCTACCCTGCGCGGCTGTTTTTAGGGGTTGCTTTTATTTCAGAGTATTTTTTCAAGGGATTAGAAGAATGAAATTCTCAATCAAAATAGCTACGCTGCTTGCCGCAGGCATCCTCTTCGCGCTGCCCGCCGCCGCGCAGAAGCCCTACGAGCCGCAGGTCGGCCAAGCCGGCAAGGACGTGATCTGGGTGCCGACCCCCGACGAGGTCGTCGACCGGATGCTGCGCATGGCGCAGGTAACCTCCAATGACCTGGTGTACGACCTGGGCGCCGGCGACGGCAAGATCGCGATCGCGGCGGCCAAGAAGTTCGGCGCCCGCTCGGTGGGCATCGAGTACGACCCGGACATGGCGAAGCACGCCCAGGGCAACGTCGAGAAGGCCGGCGTGGCGGGCCGCGCGCGCGTCGTCCGCGGCGACATCTTCGCCACCGACTTCAGCCAGGCGACGGTGATCACGATGTACCTGCTGCCCGCGCTCAACCTCAAACTGCGGCCGACGATCCTGTCGATGCGCCCGGGCACGCGCGTGGTGTCCCACTCCTTCACCATGGAAGACTGGGAAGCCGACGAGACCTCGAGCATGGACGGGCGCCGCGCCTATTTCTGGCTGGTGCCGGCGAACGTGAACGGCGGCTGGACCTTCGAGACCGGCGGCGAGAAATCCGAACTCTCCTTCGAGCAGAAGTTCCAGAAAATCGAAGGCTCGGTAGGCCTGGGCCACACCCAGGGCGGCCTGCGCGACGCGCGCCTGCGCGGCTTCAACATCAGCTTCGCCTACGTCGACGGCAACGGCGTGCGGCGCGACTACACCGGCCGCGTCACCGGTGGCAAGATGGAAGGCTCCTTCCGCGGCGAAAACGGCAACGAAGGGCGCTGGAGCGCGACGAAGAAGTAACCTAAGCCAGCTTTTTATGCGAGCCGTCGCAGAACGGCGGGCTCGCAGTGCGCTTGCAGCCGCAGAGCCAGACTTTCTTGGCCTCGGCCGTGGTGAACTTCATCGGCGTGAACTCGGTCGCCTTGTGCGAGCCGTCGCAGAACGGCTGGCGCTTGGACTGCCCGCAGACGCACCACCAGTAGTCGCCCGGCGCCAGTTCCACTGCGTAGGGCGATTTCTGCGCGATCGTCGGTTCGGTCATGCGCGTATCTTCCTTCGATTCCCTTCGATTGTCGTGCTTGCTACCGGTAGCTGTCCCGCGCCCGGTCCTCGAACCTGGTGTGCTCCCCTAGGAACGTCAGGTCGATCTTGCCGATCGGCCCGTTGCGCTGCTTGCCGATGATCACTTCGGCGGTGCCCTTGGATTCGGGCTTTTCGGGATAGTAGACCTCGTCGCGGTAGATGAAGAGGATCAGGTCCGCATCCTGCTCGATGGCGCCCGATTCGCGCAGGTCCGACATCATCGGCCGCTTGTCGTTGCGCGTCTCCACCGCCCGGTTGAGCTGCGACAGGGCCACCACCGGCGCGCTCAGTTCCTTGGCGAGCGCCTTGAGCGAGCGCGAGATCTCGGAAAT
>JBBPIU010000123.1:0-8379 GCA_038040245.1 Pseudomonadota bacterium
GCCACTGGCTATCCGCGCGAGAAGATGTACGGTGTGTGGTGGTCCGGGGCCGAGCCCGACGTGACGCCCGCAGGCGACGGCGCGAAGGGCTACAACGCCCTCGTGTTCCTCGCCCCGGCGGGCCAGGGCGCGGTGCACAAGGACATCATCAAGCACCTCCACGACAAGGGCCAGGGCACCGGCAAGAAGGAAGATATCGGCGAGGTGCTCTATAACCGCGGTATGGTCTCCGCGATGATGTCGGTCGAGGCGGTGAAGCGGGCGCAGATCAAGTACGGAAAAAAGCCGCTCAAGGGTGAGGAAGTGCGCTGGGGATTGGAGAACCTCGCGATCGACAACGCGCTGATCAAGAAGCTCGGCTTCGACGGCTTCATGAAGCCGGTGAGCACCTCCTGCGTCGACCACGAGGGAGGCAGCTCGGCGACGATCCACATTTGGGACGGCAAGAAGTGGAACGTCCAGCCTGGCACCTATGAGCCCGACATGGCGATCCTCAAGCCGATGATCCGCGCTTCGGCCGAGAAGTACGCGGCGGAGAAGAAGCTCACCAAGCGCGACTGCGCCAAGGAAGCGGGCTGATTTTTCAAGGCTAGAGCGGCGTCGGGAGAAACCCGGCGCCGTTTTTTCGAGGATTTCCATGTCAAGCGCGCCGGCGATGCTTTCCGTAAACGGCATCGAGGTGATCTACAACCACGTCATTCTGGTCCTGAAGGGCGTGTCGCTGACCGTGCGCGAGGGCGGCATCGTCGCGCTGCTCGGCGCCAACGGCGCCGGCAAGACCACGACGCTGCGCGCGATCTCGAACCTGCTCAAGGGCGAGCGTGGCGAGGTCACCAAGGGCTACATCGAGTACATGGGAGAACGCATCGAGCGACTGACCCCGTCGGACCTGGTAATGCGCGGCGTGGTTCAGGTGATGGAGGGAAGGCGCTGCTTCGCCCACCTTTCGGTGGAGGAGAATCTGCTGACCGGGGCCTATACCCGCAGCGGTGCGGAGACGCGTGACGGCCTTGAACGCGTGTACACGTACTTTCCGCGCCTCAAGCAGCGGCGCAGTTCGCTCTCGGGCTACACCTCCGGCGGCGAACAGCAAATGACCGCGATCGGCCGTGCGCTGATGGCGCGCCCGAAGATGATTCTGCTCGATGAACCCTCGATGGGCCTCGCGCCGCAGCTGGTGGAGGAGATCTTCGAGATCGTGAAGGGCCTGAACATCAAGGAAAAGGTGAGCTTCCTGCTCGCCGAGCAGAACACCAATATGGCCCTCAGGTACGCCGGCTACGGTTATATCCTGGAAAACGGCCGCGTCGTGATGGATGGCGAAGGTCAGTCGCTGGCGCAGAACGAGGACGTGAAGGAGTTCTACCTCGGCTTCTCTTCGGGCGGCCGCAGGAGCTTTCGCGACGTCAAGTCCTACCGCCGCCGCAAGCGCTGGCTATAGTTTTTTCGCAGCATGCAGCTCGCGCAGGAACGCCGGCTGCTTTCTCCACGGCAGTCCTGCCGTAAGCCCGCCGTCGACCGTCAGCGCGTGCCCGGTGACGTAGCTCGCCGCGTCGCTCGCCAGCCATAGCACCGCCGCGGCGATCTCCTCGGGCTGCCCCATGCGGTCGATGGCCTGGTCGTCGCGATGGCCCGGTCGGATCCTCGCCATGCGCTCGATCCAGCGCTGGTCGGTGACGCCGGTGTGGATCGGCGTTTCCACATTGCCCGGACAGACCGCGTTCACCCGGATGCCGGATTCGGCGAGCTCCAGCGCCACCGATTTGGTCAGCGCGATCACCGCCGCCTTGCAGGCGCTGTAGATGTGCGGGCCGTAACCGCCGCAAAGGCCGGCGACGCTGGCAATGTTGACGATCGAACCGCTCCGGCGCGACTGCATGGCGCGCGCCGCCTCGCGCATGCCGAGGAATACGCTGCGCTGGACCACGCTGCAGGTATGGTCGTACTCGTCGAGCGGTATCTCCGCGATCGGGCCGAGCACGCCCGCGATGGCGGCGTTGTTGACCACGCAGTCGAGCCGCCCCCAGCGTCCGAGCGCCGCCTGTACGGCGCGCGTAAAATCCCGCTCGTCGCACACGTCCAGTCGCGTAAAAACGGCGTCCTCGCCCAGCCCGGCCGCGAGCGCCCGGCCCTTCTCATCCTGGATGTCGCCGAACAGAACGCGATAGCCGGTCGCGGCGAAGCGCTGTACGCATGCGGCACCGATGCCGCTTGCCCCGCCGGTGACGAGGCAGACCGGGGGCTCGCCCGTCACGCTTTCCCGGCCTCGCGCGACAGGTTGAACTGCGCCTGCGGCACCGAGGCGCGCACCACCGGCACTTCGCCCGGCGCCATCGGCTGCATCCATTTCTTGCGGGCGAGCGCCGCTTCGATCCATGGCGCGAGGTCTGCGCGCTTCTTCGCTTCGCGCGCCTCGACGTCCGCCTTGAAGCCCGGCATCACCTCGGCGGCGAAGAGTTCCAGCGATTCGCAGATGTGCTCGTGCCGGTTGCGGCCCGCCTGCTGCAGGAAAATCACCTGGTCGACGCCCGCTTCCTGAAAGCCTGCCAGGTGGGCGCGCATGTCCTCGGGCGTGCCGATGCCGGAACTCTGCGGCCCGAGCGCGGTGTTGGCGATGATCTCCTCGGTGCGGTTGCCGCGCTTCTTCAGGTAGTCGCCCCACAGGTCGGTGCGCCCCGGCACCGTATCGCGGGCGACCAGCGCATTCATCGCGTAGCTGAAGAACTCGAATCCTTCATGCCCGCGCCGGATCGCTTCGGCGCGGTCGCGGTGGATCGAGAACGACGACACCATGGCGATGTTGGCGTTCACGGTGCGCCCGATCGGCACGCACTGCTCGGAACGGATGATGCCGTGGTAGATCTCCGCCCAATGCCTCGCCTCTTCGGGATTGAGGAATGAAAAGGCGAGCGCGCCCACGCCGATCGACGCCGCCACCTTGATGGTGTCGCGGTTGGTGCAGGCCATCCATATCGGTGGATGCGGCTTCTGCACCGGCTTGGGCAGCACGTTGCGGCACGGCATGGAGAAGTACGTGCCTTCGAACCCCGGATAGGGTTCGAGCGCCAGCATGTTGGCGATCTGCTCGGCCGCTTCGAGGGCCATGGCACGCTTCTCCTTGGCCTTGATGCCGAAGCCGCCCAGTTCGAGCCGGGTCGCGCCCTCGCCGATGCCGAAATCAACGCGCCCGTTCGAGATGATGTCCAGCGTCGCGAGGCCCTCCGCGGTGCGCGCCGGGTGGTTGTAGTTCGGGATCACCTGCCGGATGCCGTGCCCGAGGCGGATGCGCTTGGTGCGCGCGGCCGCGGCGGCAAGGAACACTTCCGGGGCGGAGGAGTGCGAATACTCGTCGAGGAAATGGTGCTCCACCTCCCAGGCGTAGTCGTACCCCAGCCGGTCGGCCAGCACCACCTGGTCGAGCGCCTCGTGGAACAGCCGCCGCTCGTCGTCCGGCCCCCACGGCCGGGGCAACTGCATTTCGTAGAAGATCCCGAACCGCATCGCTACGCTCCTCCCGGTCGGAGAATATCCTACATAATCACGTGGCGACGGCGGAATCATGAAACGCGAAACACAACTCGAATTGGCGCGCGTGCTGCAGGCGCACGTGCGCAGCGGCTCGACTGCGCTCGCCCCCGCGATCTTCCGCAACCCGGTCGCGGCCTACAGCGACCCGGCCCGTGCAGCGCTGGAACGCGAGCGGCTGTTTCGCGGCCTGCCGCTGTTCATGGCAATGTCCTGCCGTCTGCCCGAACCCGGCGACTATCTCGCCGAGGAGGTCGCCGGCGTGCCGGTGCTGCTGGTGCGCGGGCGCGATCGGGCGCTCAGGGCGTTCGCCAACATCTGCCGGCACCGCGGCGCGCCGGTCGCCTCCGGCTGCGGCAAGGCGCGCACGTTCGCCTGCCCCTACCACGGCTGGACCTACGCGCTCGACGGCAAGCTCGCCGGCATTCCGCAGGAAGCCTCGTTTCCGGGCGTCGACAAGAGCACGCACGGCCTCATGCCGCTGCCGGCGGGAGAACGGCACGGGATGATCTTCGTGCGTCTTTCTCCCGGGGGGCCGCTCGAGATCGACGTGGACGCGCATCTTTCCGGGCTGGGCGACGAATTCGGCGCCTATGGCTTCGAGCGCTACAGCTATTTCGCCTCGGAGACGATGACGCCGGCGATCAACTGGAAGTTCGGCATCGATACCTTCCTCGAGGCCTACCACCTTCCCGCCCTGCATCGCACCACGGTTGCGCCGCTCATCCGAGGCAACCTCGGGTCTTTCGAAGCATTCGGCGATCACGGCCGACTGACGTTCGCGCGCCATTCGTCGGCCACGTGGGACGACAAGCCGGATTCGGAATGGGAGGTGCTCCCGCACATCGTGGTGGTGTACCGGTTGTTCCCGAACACCATCGTGGTGTTCCAGTCCGATCACCTGGAAACCTGGCGCATGCTCCCCGGCGAAACTCCGGACCGCAGCGTGATCGAGTTTGCGCTGTACTCGCCCGAACCGGCCGAGACGGACAAAGCGCGCGCTTACTGGAAGAAGAACTACGATCTGGCCATCAAGACCGTACTGGATGAGGACTTCGCGCTCGGCGAGCGTATGCAGCGCGGCTTCATGAGCGGGCTGCAGGCGGAGGTCGTCTACGGCCGCAACGAACCGGCGCTGATCCACTTCCACGAGAGGCTGCGGGCCGCCCTACGGTGAACCCCACGTCGCCTGCGCCACGTTCACGACGAGACGCAGCTTCGCGGCCTGTTGTTGCTCCGAAAGAAGATTTCCGCCCGCGACCGAGGCGAAGCCGCACTGCGGGCTGAGGGCGAGACGATCGAGCGGCACATGGCGCGCGGCTTCGTCGATGCGACGGCGCAGTTCGTCCGACGACTCGAGGCCGGGGTGCTTCGTGCTGACGAGGCCGAGCACCGCGTGCTTTTCCGCGGGCAGCCAGCGCAGGGGCGAGAAGTCGCCGGCGCGTTCGCTGTCGTACTCGAGGAAGAACGCATCCACCGGCGTGTCGTTGAAGAGCCGCTCGGCGACCGGTTCGTAGCCGCCCGAGGCCAACCAGCGGCTGCGGAAGTTGCCGCGGCAAAGGTGCATGCCGACCGTCATGCCTGCGGGCCGCTCGGCGAGGATGCGTTGCAGCGCCTCGATGTACTTCGCCACCAGCGCATCCGGATCGCCGCCGAGACCCTTCACTTGGTCGCGAATCAGCGGATCGCAGAGCATGGCGAGCGGCACTTCGTCCAATTGCAGGTAGCGGCAGCCCGCCTCGCCCAGCGCTGCGATCTCGGCGCGGTAGACGGCGACCAGATCGTCCCAGTAGCTGTCCTCGTCGGGATAGACTGCGCGGTCCGCCGGGTCGTGAAAGCGGAAGAAATGGAACGCGCTCGGCGTCGGCAGCGTCATCTTCGGCGTGCGGCGCGTGAGGGCGGCGAGGCGACGCTGCTCGTCGACCGCGATGGCGCCGCGGCGCTGCATGCGGGCGCAGGCGTAGCAGGTCGGCCATTCATAGGTGCCGCCCTTCTCGTCGCGGAACTGGAACGCCGCGGGCTCGAGCCGGAAACCGTCCATGCGCTCGAAGAAGAAGCCGAACCATGAGTTGCGTCCGAACTCGCCGTCGGTGATCGATTCCAGCCCGGCGTCTTCCTGCGTGCGCACGGCGCCGCGAATCGCCTCGGTCAGCGCCGACTCGTAGTCCGCCGCGCCGAGGCGGCCTTCGCGATGCTGCTGGTATGACCGCTTGAGCGCCGCCGGCCGCAGCAGGCTGCCGACGTGCTCGGCGCGGAACGGCGGGGCCGGCACCGTCAGGAAAAAATGGGGACAGGCCCCATTTTTTTCAGGACAGCCAGCGCTTGCGGCGCCGGTAGCGCTTCACCTCGCGGTAGGACTTGCGGCTGCCGACCTCGTTCAGCCCCAGGTAGAATTCCTTCACGTCGGAGTTCTGCGCCAGCGCCTCGGCGCTGCCCTCCAGCACGATGCGGCCGGTCTCGATGACGTAGCCGTGGTCGGCGAGGTCGAGCGCGAGCGCGGCGTTCTGCTCCACCAGCAGCACGGCGATGCGCTCCTTCTCGACCAGCTGGCGGACGATACGAAAGATCTCCTCGGTGAGCATCGGCGCGAGCCCGAGCGAGGGCTCATCCAGCATCATCAGCTTTGGCTTCGACATCAGGCCGCGGCCGATCGCGAGCATCTGCTGCTCGCCGCCCGAGAGGTAGCCGGCCTGCTGCGAGCGGCGTTCCTTCAGGGGGGGGAAATAGGAATAGACGAGGTCAATCCCCCGCCGCACGCCGCGCAGGTCGACCGCCGTGTGGCCGCCGGCGATCAGGTTTTCCTCGACCGTGAGTTGCTCGAACACGCGCCGGCCCTCGAACACCTGCACGATGCCGCGCGTGACGATGTCGTGCGGCGGCAGGCCGTCGATGCGCTCGCCGCCGAATTCGATGGATCCCTTGCAGACCTCGCCGCGCTCGGCGCGCAGGATGCCCGAGATCGCCTTGAGGGTCGTCGTCTTGCCCGCGCCGTTGCCGCCGAGCAGCGTCGTGATCTTGCCGTCGGGGACCTCGAGCGAGACCCCCTTCAGCACCAGGATCACGCCGTCATAGACGACTTCGACGTTGTTGAGCGAGAGCATGCGGCAAGGACGGGGCGGGCCTGACCGCCCCGTTGCAGGGCGTTCAGCCGCCAGTGGCCAGCATCTTCTTCAGCAGCGTCGGATAGGCACGGAACCATTCCGTCGCCTTGACCCACTTGCCGCCCTTGGCCTGGAAGATCTGCACCCAACCGCCGCCCTCGTGGTCGACGTTGTTGATTTCCAGCGGCGGCACCAGCCCGCCCAGCGTAAAGCCCTTGATCTGCTCGAAGCCGAGCTTCACGTCGTGGGGCGTGATGTTGGTGCCGCCCTTCGCCTTCACGGCGTTGCGTATCGCCTCGACGTGCACGGCGGCGATCAGCACGCCGCGGTTGTAGAACACCGTGGAGGCCATCTCCTTCGGCGTGGGCTTGCCCTGCTTCTTGTACATCTCGGCGATTTCCTTCAGCACCGGATAGTCGGAGCCGACGCCCGCGAACTGGATGCCGTAGTAACCCTCGGCAACGCCCCAGCCTCCGGCCGCCTCGATGTCGGCTTCCGACGCGCCCCAGACGAAACTGACCACCTTCGACAAGGGGTAGCCGACGCGCTTGAGTTCCTTGATGGAGACGGAGGGCGAGCGTCCGAAGAGGTGCGCGATGACGAAATCCGGACGGAAGCGCTGCGCAATGTCGAGCGCCTGCGCCCCCATCTCCACGCCGGGCGGCGGCACCGCGAACGTGCGCATCTCGAATCCCTCCTCCTTCGCCAGCGCCTCGAGGACCGGCATCGGCTCCTTGCCGGCGGGGTTGTCGTAGAAGAGGTACGCGATCTTCTTGCCCTTGAGGCTGCCGCCGAGCTTGTCCTTGGCGAACTGCACCGCGCCCGCGGCCTGCGACCAGTAGGTCGCCGCGATGGGAAAGATGTACGGGTACTTGTCGCCGTTGGCCGCCGCCGCCGCACCGAAGCCGGGCGAGGTCCCGGCAATCTTGTCCTCGGTCAGCCGTTGCGTCAGCGCCAGGGTCTGCGGCGTGCCGTAGATGCCGATCAGCACCGCGCCTTCCTTCTTGTGGCGCTCGTAGGATTCGACCGCGGAGGGCACCTTGTATTCGTGATCGATTTCGAGCGCCTTGAGCCTCGCGCCGCCGACTCCGCCCTTGGAATTCACCAGCGCGATGTAGTCGTGGTAGCCCGGGCAGAGAAACACCCCCACCGTCTGCGTGGGTCCGGTACGGTCGCATTGCAGGCCGATCACGATCTCCTTCTGCGCGAACGCCGGGTTCGCGAGCACAAGTGCCGCCGCGCCTGCTAGCGCGCTGCGCAGTAACTTCAGGTTCCTCAACATGTCGATGCTCCTCGTTTTTGGCCTCAGGTCAGTACGAGAACGGCCAGACCCGGAAATAACTCCGGATGTTGCGCCAAAGCCGGTTGAGGCCTTCCGGCTCCAGCACCAGAAACACGATGATAAGCCCGCCGAACAGGATTAGGCGCAAATTCGGGATCAGGTTGTTGATATCGGCGTCGCCGAACAGCAAGGTGCCCCAGTTCTCCATGCCCAGGCGGATCACGATCGGCAGCAGCGTGACGAAAATCGCCCCGAGAATGGAGCCGAGGATCGAGCCCAAGCCGCCGATGATGATCATCGCCAGATAGTCGATCGAGGTGACGAGGGTGAACTGCTCGTAGTTGGCGATGCCGAGGTAATAGGTGTAGAGCACCCCGGTGACCCCGGCGTAGAAAGAGCTGATGGCGAAGGCGAGCAGCTTGTAGCGGAAGATGTTGATGCCGATGATCTCGGCGGCGATGTCCTGGTCGC